>CAYSCF010000194.1:0-13137 GCA_964429305.1 uncultured Sandaracinaceae bacterium
GATGCGAACGGGATGCGGCCCGCCTGGAAGCCCGTCGTCACCGAGTCGGCGATCGTCATGCGATCACGATCGGTCAGCAGCGACGTGCCACCGCGCGGCGTGGGCGCGCTCATCGCCGTCGCGAGATGCGCGAGCCACTCGTCCGGCAGCGTGAAGCGCGCGTACGATGCGCCATCCGCGTTCGGCAGCACCCATGCGGGGCAACCGTTGCCCTCGAGCGTGATCGACGGCGCCGCAGCCGTGACGAGACCACACGTCGTCTGCGCGGTCGTGGTCGGATGCGCGCCCGTGCCGGTCACGCCGTAGCGGATGCAGAGCGGCACCGGCCAGGTGACCGCCGTGTCGGCGTGCGAGCCGATCGGCGCGTAGCGCGTCTGCGCGAAAGCGACGGTCGCCGGCGCGCCTTCGGTGCACGTCACCGTCGTGGCGAGCAGCGGCGTGCCCGGACGAAGCGTGAAGGCATCGAGCACCGGGCCGACGTCCTGATGGCTCGCCGTGCTCAACGCCGACACGAGATCCGCCGTCGTCGCGCTGCCGCGCGCGTGCGCGGTCAGGTACTCGTGGATGCCGTGCTGGAAGGCCTCCGCGCCGAGCCAGTGCTGGATCGTCATGATGACGCTCGCGCCCTTGCTGTACGTGATCGAGTCGAAGGCGTTGCTGATGTCGTGACGCGACTCGATCGGCTGACGGATCTGGCGCGCGCTCGCGAGCGCGTCGGCCTCGAAGCCCTCGATCTCGGTCGAGAGCTCGGTGAGCTCCGCGTGGAACTCGGGGAACACGCGCTGGACGATCACGGTCTCCATCCAGCTCGCGAACGCCTCGTTGAGCCAGAGGTCGTCCCACCACGCCATCGTGACGAGATCGCCGAACCACTGGTGCGCGAGCTCGTGCGCCATGACGAAGCCGTACGCACGCTGCTGCGAGACCGGCGGATCGGCGGAGAGAAGAAGGAGCGAGTCGCGGAACGTGACGAGGCCCGCGTTCTCCATCGCGCCGGCCGCGAAGTCGGGCACGGCCACGATGTCGAGCTTGTCGAACGGGTATGCGATCCCGAACCACTCTTCGAGCGCCTGCACGATCGCGGGCGTGTGCTCCATCGCGAACGCCATCTCGGGGCCGCGGCCACGCGGCGCGATGCCTCGCAGCGGGATCGGCGTGGAGCGGACGCTCGACGGCGGGATCGTTCCTTCGACGACGTCGAGCGGACCGACGGCCCACGCGACGAGGTACGTCGGCAGCGGCTCGGTCGTCGCGAAGCGCATGCTCTGCATTCCGCTGGTCGCCGTGCCTTCCGTCAGCAAGTGCGTGTTGGCGAACGCCTGGAGCTCTTCGGGCACGACGAGCGTCACGTCGAAGGGCGTCTTGAAGCGCGGCTCGTCGAAGCACGGGAACGCCTTGCGCGCCGCGATCGACTCGAACTGCGTGAACGCGTAGTGGTCCTCGCCCACGTCGACCCGATAGAGACCCTCGAGCGTCTCGTCGAAGGCCGCCGAGTAGCGGATGCGCAGGCGAACGTTGCCCGGCCCGAGCGGGCGCGCGAGGACGATGCGCGCGATGCCCTCTTCGTCGTCGATCGTGCGCCACTCGGCGGCGATCGGATCGTGGCCGGCCTCGCTCGCGACGACCTCGCTCACCGTGAAGTGCTGGCCGTGGATCCAGATGCGCGACTGGCGATGCTCGAGGCGCACGTCGATCTCGGCGGTGCCGCTGAACACGTGCTGCGCGGGATCGATCGCGACGGTGAGCGCATAGCGCGTGGGCGTCACGTCGGTGGGCAAGCGGAGCGGCGTCGGATCCGAGTCGCTCGTCGCATCGCCTCCGCTCGTGGTGGTCGCGGGAGGAGCGGCGACCGTGTGCGGCTCGGGCGAGCCTCCGCCACCACCGCAGCCGATCGCGCCAGCGAGAACGAGCACCAGGAGATCACGTGCCTTCGACATGGCCGCCGATCTAGCAGAGGAACACTGGAGTGCTCGCCACCGAAACGTGCCGCGTACGGCTCAACGACGCTGAGGGCGCGGCGCACCGAACGCGAGCGGGATCGAGGCGCGCTCTTCGGCGCTGGCCGAGCTGAACGTCCAGGTGCGCGCTGCCGTCGCGACGCAGCCCGCGAGCGCGCTCGCGAGCGCTTCGGGCGCCTGGAAGAGGACGGAAGAGACGCGCCCATCCGGTCCGATCGTCGCGTGGAGGATCGCTTCACCGCCGAGGGTCGCGTCCGTGCGGCGAGCGGCCGAGTAACAGGCCGAGAGAGCGCCCAGCTGCGCTGCGACGACGGAGCGGAGCAGGTCCGCCGCGCGCTCGGGCGTCGACTCGAGCGGTCCGATCCGAACGTCGCCGAGCTCGACCGGGCCGGTCGGAGCGGTGGTCGTGGGCGGCGCGAGCGGCGTGGCGACCGCGGTCGACGGAGGCGGCGCCGTCGTCGTGGTGGTGGTGGTGGTCGTCGTCGTGGTCGTCGCAGGCGGTGGCGGTGGCGCGCCCGCGCCGAGCGTCAGCGTGAAGCTGCTCGCCTGATCGTGCGCGGGAAAGTGCAGCTCGAGCAGCGCATGCCGGATGCATCGTGCACCGCGCGCATCGCCCGCACCGTGTCGATCGTACGCCGCCTCGCGCACGGTCCCGTTCGTACGCAGGCTGAGCTCGTACCGATACGACTGTGTGCCCTGGCTCGTGCAAGCCGAGAGCGCTCCGCGCGCTCCGTCGAGCACCCCCTGCGCGACCGCTTCGTCCAGCGAGCCTGCCGTGCGCGTGAGCGCGACTTGCAGCGCCTGCGCGTGCGCGATGGAGGGGAAGATCAGCAACGACGCGAGCAGCAACACACGATGCACGTTCACGGCGCCCCTCCGGGGACGTGATCTACCCGAGCCGGCCGCCGAATGCAGCCACGTGCTGCGAGAGCGGATCTCTGCGACCGCGCCTGCCGACCGTTTAACGCGGCTTAAGGCGACCGGCGCGAGCCCGCGCAGCATCGTCGGGCCCGCGGAGGCAGCGATGCGACGACGGTTCTTCATGCAGACGATGGCGGTGGGCGCGCTGGGCGCGGCGAGCGGGTGCGCGACGGCGGTGACACGGATCGACGACGGCGGGCCTGCGCCTGGCGATGCAGCCCCGCCCGGTCACGATGCGGCGCTCGTCGCTGCTGACGCAGCGCCCGCGATCGATGCGGGGAGCGCGCCTTTCGTCGTGCACACGGCGTTCTCGGTGCTGCTCAGCGACACGTCGTGCAGCGGCCACGACCACGAGTGCGACGTCGTGCCCGCCGCTTACGCCGACGACACACCGATCTCGTTCAACGGGCCCGGCTCGCACCAGGTCGACTTCCGTCCGAGCGAGCTGATGATGCTCGAGGCCGGCGCGATGCTGCCGTTCGCGACGGTCGGCCCAGGGCCCGGTCACGGCCACTGCGGCATGGCGTGGCGCACCGAGATCGCGCCGCCCACCCGCACGCGCGTCGACACGTGCACGACGGCCACGCCCGAGGGAATGACGCCGGCCTTCTGTTCGCTACACCCGCACGCGTGAGCCGCTCAATGGCTCAGCTGGATCGGTAGCGCCTCGATCACGAGAGGATCGGCCGGGCCGATCGTCACCGTGATCATCGCCGACGTGTAGCCCGTGATCACTGCCGCGCCGCTGAAGCGTCCGCGCGGAACGTTCGCGAGCGTGTAGTAGCCGTCGGCGTCGGTCTGCGTGGTCGCGAGGAGCTGACCCAGCAGCTGCGCCTGCGTCATCCGTCCCGCCGACACGAGCGCGAGCGTCGATGCGAGATCGGCGCCCGGACGCGCGATCATCACGCTCGCGCCCGAGACTGCGCTGCCGCTCGCGGCGTCGATGACGCGACCGTGGACCGACACCGGCGGCCCCGCGACGGGCGGAGGCCCATAGCCCGGCGGGTACGGGACGCGCCCGTAACCCGGCAGCGAGCCCGGCGCCGTCGGCCGACCGCTCGCATAGCCGGGCGGATAAGAAGGCGCCGGCGGCGCAGTCGTCGGGTCGAAGCGCAGGTGCAGATCCACCGGCGTTCCATCGCTGGATCGCTCGACCAGCACCGCGAGCGTGAGAGACGTCGGATCATGCGGGTAGAGCGGGATCGAGCCCCGCCCTTCGCGACCGATGTCACCGCTCGGACCGATGAGGCCGATGGGCATCGACGGCGTGACCGTGATCATTCCAGGGCGATCGGACGGCACACGGTAGTAGAGGACCTCGGGCTGTTCGAGGCTCAGCCCACCGGTGTCGCCGTACGCGTGGTCGACGAGCTCGGCCCCCGACGGCAGATCCATGATGCCGGTGACGACGACATCGTCGATCGAGCCGCGCTCGAGCGCGGCGCGCCACTCGGCGGGCATGCGCTCGACGGGACGCGCGAGCTCGATGGGCTCGATCGTCTCTCTCGAGACGACCGCCGTGGGAATCGCGACGAGGCGGCCTTGGCGATCGACGAGCATGCCGCCCGAGTTGCCGGGGTTGAACTCGACGTCCGTGCGGATCCACGAGACCTCCGGGTCGCTGCCGCCTGCCGCGCTCATCTGGAATCCGGTCATGTGACCGCCGGTGACGTTGATCGTGCGAACACCCTGCGGATAGCCGAACGCCCAGAGGCTCGTGCCCGGCCGGATCGCGGCGGTCGTCGTCATCGGGACGGTGGGGAACGTCGTGCCGGCCGCGATCGGCGTGCCATCCGCGTTCGCGACGATGCGGATGAGCGCCATGTCGAGGCGCACGTCGCCGCGCACGACGCGACCGATGTAACGGGTGGTCGCCGTGTCGCGCGCGCTGGTGACGGTCGCGATCTGCACGTGATCGCCGTCGAAGAAGGTGCCCGGACCGCCGTGCTCGCCGTGGCGCACGTGACCGACGACGTGGAAGTTCGTCAAGACGTAGCCGTGCTCGTCGATGATGCTTCCCGAGCCCACCGACGAGAGGGCGCTCGTGGTCACCTCGATGCGGACGGCGGCGCGCGTGCATCGATCGCTCGCGCGTGCGCTCATCTCCTGCGCGCGAACGGGCGCCGCCATCAGCGCGAACGCCAGAGCGGGGAGCACGAGCCAGCGGGACACGAATCTCATGAGAGAACAGAGTACGTAGCGTACGCGACGGATCAACCCTCGTGCGCCGCGGGTGATTCCGCCGCGCCGGACGCTGCCCGTTGGGGTGGTGCCTGGAAGTCACGTACTCGCCAGAGCCAAGTCGATCCGTCGACGTCGACGTGAACGACAGGGCAACCCGCCGGATCGAGCCCGACGAGGCCGAGAACGTGCGCCGATCGTCCGACGAAGGCATCCATCTCGGGCACCCAGTTCGTGGTCACGATCGGATCGTCGCTCGCCGCATCGCCCACGCCTTGCCAGAGCTCGTGCCGGCCGAGCACGACCTCGGTCCCGAGCTGGAGCAGACCGAGCCCGGCCTCGGCGAGACCGCATCCGAGCGGAATCGAGGCGCGCGTGAAGGGCGTCGGTGTGCTCGGCGGCGACGCGTCGGGAGGAAGACCGGACGCCGCGATGGCCGCCTGTCGCGCCTCTTCTCCATCGTTCGCGCCCCAGAGCCACGGCGGGCTCCCGTGCGCAGAGCTCATCCACGCCAGCCGCGTCTGCCGGCCCGCCTCTTCGCGGTCGCCGTGGAGGGCGAAGACGAACGAGAGCGTCGTGTGCGCGAGCGAGTCGCTGGGGTCGGCCTCGACGGCCGCAAGCGCGAGACGCATCGCATCCTGCTGCCGGTGCGACTGCCCCGCGAGGACGGCCGCACGAACGAGATCCCTCGCCCGGAGATCGGTGCGCGCGATCATCTGGTCGAGGACACGGCGACCTTCGTTCGTCGGTCGCGCACGTGTCAGCTCGAGCTGAGCGCGAGCGGCGAGCACGTCGAGATCGTCCGGGTGCGCTGCTGCGAGCGCCGCGACGTAGGCGGCCTTGCTCTGCGAGCGGTCGTACATCCCGAGCTCGAGCGCCAGCAAGCGCGCGCGCAGCTCCGTCGTCGGATCGGCGAGCGCGAGATCCAAGTGCGTCCGGACCTCGGCCGCGGCGGTCGATCGACGCCCGGCGATCGCGGCGAGGATCAGATGCGCCTCGGGCGGCGACAACGGGACCGCGGGTGGATCCGCGAGCGGAGGCGGCCGGTAGGCCACGCGGCGATCGAGCCGCGGCGCCGAGATGTAGGCGCCCGCCGCGCTCTCGATCTCTTCGGTGGGAAACGACGACGTGAAGTAGACCGCTTGATTGCCGCCTCGCTCTTCGAGGCCGGAGAGATACGTGTTGAAACGATCGCGCAGATCCGCGCTCGGTCCGAGCTCGAGCAGGTGCACGAGGAGCCACGCGCTCGCAGCATGAGCGTCGTTCGGATCTGCGTAGAACTCGGGCTCGGCCATCGCCGCGAGCGCGGTCGGCTGCACGATCAGCTGGCTCGGAATCTGCGGAACCGTGATGCGGCCGACGCGGAAGACCGTCGTGATCGGGCCACTGCCCGAGACGTGGAACGCCGAGATGCCCACGGTTAGCTCGCCCTCGCCGACCGTGAGTGTCTCGAAGTAGTGCGCGAGCCCTTCCTGCACCCAAGGCGGTGCGTTCGGATGACACGCGGCGATCAGCCGATGCGTGAGCTCGTGCGCGAACGGCTCCTCGGCGTACGTGCCCGGGCGCGTGAGCAGGACGGGCGCGTGACCCACCAGGCCCGAGCGCGACGCTTGGTAGCTCGCGTTGCCGGGCGGCCCGAGCGTCTCGTAGTCGCCCTGACGCGCGATCATCGTGACGTTCATCGGCGGCACGTGCGCGCCCTCGCAGGTCGGGAACGCCGTGACGACCGCGCGATGGAGATCCTCGAGCGCCCACCCGGCCGTCACCGCTCGGTCGTGATCGAGATCCGTGTCGAGCCGGACGTGCTCGGTCGTGACGCGCCACCATCCCGTCCCGCGATCGACTGCGGATCGCGCGCACCCGGCGCTCGCAGCGATCGAGACCGAGAGGACACCCACCCAGACCGAAGTCGTCTTGCCCACGCGCAGAGGGTAACGCGGTGGCGCGCGGATCGTCAGGACGAGCGCGGCTCGGACAGCGCACGCGCCCCGAGCGTGAGCGCCGACATGCAGAGCGTCGCCACGCCGATCTGAGAGACGCGAGCGAAGAGCGCGATCGACACGGCGCGCGCGGGATCGTCGCCGAGCGAGAGCGCATCGGCGAACACGCGATAGGCGCCCTCGAGCACGCCGACTTGGTTCGGCACGACGTCGCCGAGGCCCGCGCCGACCAGATGCACGCCGAGCGCGAGGAGCGTCGCGAGCAACGTCGGATGCAGGCCCACGGCGACGAGCAGGCCCGTGTACATCCCGATCTGCACGATGCGCGCGGAGCATGCGAAGCCGATCGCGCGACCGATCTCGGCCGGGCTCGCGCGCAGCCCTTCGCCGAGGCCCGAGAAGCGCGCGGCGAGCGAGGGCCAACGCTCGGCGATCGCGACGCCGATCGCGCTGCGCCGCACGATCGTCCAGGTGAGCGCCGCGAGGAAGAGCGTGACGAGCCCGTTGCCCGCGAGCAGCAGCGTGAGCGCGTGACCGAGGCCGAGCACCGAGGCGCATGCGGCGAAGCAGAGTGTGGAGATGAACGTGTTGCCGACGAACGCGGCGATCTGCACGTTCGTCCCCGCGGCGGTCGCGCGGCCGGTGCCGACGAACGGCGCGAACGTCGCGGCGCGCGCGACCTCACCGCCTGCGCGGCCGAGCGGCAGCAGAGAGGCGACGACGTACACGAGCATCGTCGCGCGCACGAACACGCGTGCCGGGATCGCGCGCGCGCCCTCGCCGAGGACCGCGCGGTGGGCGAGCGCCTCGCAGACGAAATAGCCCGCGTCGAAGACCATCACGAAGGGCAGCGTCCAGGCGCCTGCCACCAGCGTGGCCCACACTCGCTCGGGCCCCGTCTCGACGATCAGATACGCGACGCCCGCGATGCCGAGCACGAGCGCGATCGCGCGCGCGATCGAGCCCAGGCGGCTCGAGCTCGTCGCGGCATCGTCGGTCACGTCGGCGGTCGAGGCTAGCTACCGGCGCGCGCGAGCTTCGGAGCGCGGAGCGGAACGACGCGCGGACGCTCGATGCGGCGCACTCCGTCGATCGCCGGTGTCTCGACGCGGTCTTCGGCGGCCGCGATGATGCGCGGCAAGGAGTGCCGGCCCGTGATCGGCTCGCGCTCGCTCGGAAGCTCTTTCCAGTGCACGGCCTTGGCCGGCGCATCGCCGCGACCCGAGAGCGCGAAGGGGCTCTCGAGATACGCCTCGCGCTCCGAGAGCGACTCGAGCTGCGCCCACATCGCGCGATGTCGCGGACGCGGATCCATGCGCTTGTAGCTCCAGCCCTCGAACTGCATCGCGCGACGCAAGCCCTGCACGACCGCCGTCGGCGCGTGCTTCTGCGCGAGATACAAGAAGCCCCGCTGCGCCTCGAGCCGCAGCTCCGGGCTCTTGCTCGTCGAGCCGCCGCCCACGTGCACGACCTCTTCGGGCACGAGCTCGAGGTGGTAGCCCGCACGCAGCGCGCGCGCGCACCAGTCCCACTCCTCGTTGTAGAGGAAGAAGTTCTCGTCGAGCGCGCCGATCGCCTCGAGCACGTCCCGCCGGGTCATCAGGCACGCGCCCGAGATGAGCGGGACGCGCGAGGGCGTCTTGATCGGCAGCCAGTTCGGCCAATAGAACGCGCCGAACGTGTGCTGCCGGGTACCGTCCTCGTTGATGAGGACCGGACCCACGCCGGCCAGGAGCTTGTCGCTCGCGAGGCGCGCGATCATCGTCTCGAGCGCGCTGCGGCTCACGAAGAGATCGGAGTTGCAGAGCAGGAGGAAGTCGCCGGTCGCCGCCTCGAGACCGCGATTGGTCGCGTGCGCGAAGCCGTGGTTCTGCAGCTCGAGCAGCGTCGTGGTCGGGAACTCCGACTTCACCATCTCGGGCGAGCCGTCGTGCGACGCGCCGTCGACGACGATCACTTCCGCATCGGGTGCAGCCACCGCCAGCGTGCGCAGCGTGCGTCGGAGCAGCGCGCGCGCGTTGTACGACGGGATGACGATGCTCAGACGGCGCATCTCGCTCATTCGCTTGCCTTGGCCTCGAAGAAAGGTGCCGACAGTCGCGGCGGCCGAGCCATAGCATGGCACTCGAATACCGCCTCGTTTTCTTCTGTTCGCTGCATGGACCTACACGTTACGTGCCACGTTCTGCATCCGGAAAAGCGGCGTTCACCGAGAAGAAGACTGCACAGATGCTCTGTCGAGTGCGAAGCAAGTTACACGGTAGGTCGTGAAGCGAGCGAGAGGCTCGTCGCTCGGTCCGTAAGGCAGTCCTTGCCAGACCGCGTAGTAGCCCGACCTCGACGTGATCGTACGGGCGATCGCGGTCGCACCTGCCGGCACCTCGGTCTCGTCGTCGACGACGAGGCACGCTTCATCGCGTGAATCGAAGGCTTGCGCGTCGACCCAAGAGGGGCGGATCACGACGTCGCCGGGCGCGAGAACCGAGACACCCGGATCGTATGCGTCGAGGCCTGCGCGGCTGGCGTACCACTGCCAGCCCCAGTGACCGACGAACCAGCCATGGCCCGAAGTGGCGCTGCGTTCACGGTAGCGTTGCCCTGCTTCACGGTACACGCCCGCTTGGACGCGATCGGTGGTGGCGACCGTCAGACCCAGGATGGCCGCCACGATGGCCACCGAGATCGCGCGCGTCTGCGAGATCGCGGCGTGCCGCAGGACGAGCAGCGTGAGCGGCGGCAGCACCAGCAGCGCGTGTCGAACCGCCACGAACGGCGAGAGCACCACGACGAAGACGCTCACGAGAACGACGGCAGACGCCAAGAGCACGTCGATACGATCCACGAGCTCGACGGAACGGCTCAACCGCACGAGCGCGAGAACGCCGGAGAGGAAGAACGCCGTCCGCAGGAGCGTCACGGCCCAGGGCTCGTCGCGCATCTCGATCGGCCCGACGGCCGCCACGACGCGCGTCGCGATCACGAGCACGACGAACGACGACGCGAGCGCGATCCACTCGCGCCGCGAAGGCGGAACGATCCACGGCGCGAAGGCGATGGCGCCGAGCGTGAGCACGAAGAGCGCGGCGCGCGCGAAGGTGACGCCGACGCGCTCGAGCACGCCGAAGTCGCCGACGCCGCCGGGGTGCCGCTCGAGCACGTGCACGCCGCCGTAGTCGTAGAGGTTGAACGCTGCGTACGCGCCGAGGAATGCGAGCGCGATCGCGATCGGGAACGCGCGCGATCGGTCGCGTCGCGCATCGATCAAGAAGAGCGGCAGCACCGCGATGGCCGTGTACTTCACGAGGCACGCGAGCCCGAGCGCGACGCCGGCGATCACCAGCCGCGATCGCGTGCGCTCGCCTTCCGCGGTGACGAGCGCCCAGAGCGCGACGCAGATCAGCGAGACGAGCGGCGCATCGCACATCAGGTTCTGGCCCGGGAGGAACCCCGGTCCGAGGAACACGAGCGTCGTGGCGACGCGTGCCTCGATCGGAGAGCGCAGCAGATGGCGGGCCGTGGCGTGGAACGCGGCCATCCCCGGCAGCACCGTCAGCGCGAGCGCGAGGTGCGCGACGACGATCGAGCCGCCCGAGATCGCGAGCGCGCCCGCCAGCACGTAGAAGAAGAGGTGCGGCTGGTTGAGCGCGTGGATCGGCTCCGGGTGCGTTCCCCAGAACACCATCCCGCGCATCGGGTGCAGCGGATCGGCCAGGATGTGCTCCGCGATCGCGAGATGCGCGGCGTCGTCGACGTGCACGGCCTTGCCGACGTTGACGGCGGTGGCGAGCGCCCACGCCAGCCCGACGAACGCCGCGTCGTCGCGACGAGGAATCATCGGCTCGCCGGGACGAACATCGACATCGGCGGAGGTTCTACTACACAGGAGGTCGTTTGCCGCGAAGTTGACCGGTTCCCCGGGCTCGGAGACAGGCTCCGGGCATGTCCAGCGCCACCATGTCCGACGACATCCAAGCTCCGATCGCAGGCCCGGCCAGCGAGCCTCCTGCCGCGCCGGCCCGCACGACCGGTGGCGCTCGCCGTTGGGCGCCATTCGCGATCAAGGTGATCGTCAGCGCGGTGATCGTGATCGGGATCGTCCGATCGATCGCGGCGCAGCAGGGTCTCTCGAGCATCGGTGACGCGCTCGGCCACCTCGCTTGGGGATGGATCGCGGCCGCGCTCGGCGTGCACCTCGTCGGCGTCGGCCTGAACGTCGTGCGCTATCGCGAGGTCCTGCGCGGCCAAGGCATCCACGCGAGCTGGCGCTTCCTCGCGGGCTCGTTCCTCATCGGCCGCTTCTTCGGCGCGCTCTCGCCCGCGGGCTTCACGGGCTTGGCGGGCTGGCGCATCTACGAGGTCGGCACGCACACCGGCAAGTTCGCGCGCGCCACCGCGGCCATCACGATCGACACGATCGTCGGCCAGCTCGCGTTCGGCGCGATGGTGATGATCGGCTCGTTCTTCGGCGCGCGCATCATCGGCGTCAACGGCGTCATCCTGGTGAACGCCGCCTTCGCATGCGTCATCGGCGCAGGCGTGCTCGTGCTCGCGCGGCCGCGTCTGTTCGCGCTGATCGCGTCGCGCCTGCCGGCCAAGCTGCGCGCGCGCGGGCAGACGCTCGTCGACGCGATGCAGGCCTATCGCGGCAAGACGCGCATCCTCGCCGTCACGCTGCTGTGCGCGATCGGCGTGCACGCGGCGCACTTCCTCGTCTACGTGGCGACGGCGCAGGCGCTGGGCGCGCACCAGATCGGTGCGGGCGAGGTCTTCTTCGGATCGTCCTTGCAGATCCTCGCGACGATGGCGCCTGTCTCGATCAACGGCATCGGCCTGCGCGAGATGACGGCGGTCGCGCTCTACACGTCTCCGGCGATCGGCGTTCCGATGGCGCTCGCGGTGCTCATTCCTTCGATCGGTTTCGCGGTCGAGATGAGCGTGTCGGTCCTCGGCGCGCCGATCTGGCTCGCGCGTCGCAGCGGTTATGCGCCGGGCCTGACCGTCGACGATCCGGATCGCGAGCAGCCGGCGATCGCGGCGATCCCGATCGCGCCCGAGAGCGCGTGGCCGAAGGTGCGCCGCGGCGGCGAGATCGGTCTCGGTGCGGGCATGTTCGCGGGCCTCGTCATCGGGCTCGTCGAGGGCGCGACGGTCGTGGCCGGTGCCGAGGGACGCGCGGGCCCGTGGGTCATGGCCTACGGCGCGATCGCGTACGCCGTGTTCTGCGGCGTCGTCGGCGGCATCGGCGGTCTCGTGCTCGCGCGCATCGGTCGCGAGATCCAGCGCGAGGCCGTGCCGGAGGCCGACGCGTGGGCGCGCTGGATCGCGCTGCTCTGCGCGGGCATCGGCTTCGGGCTCACCGTGTTCCGCGTGCGACGCGACGTCTTCCACGAAGAGGTGGGCTGGCTCGCGCCGCGCATGCTCGCGGTGCACCTCGGCACGGCGATCGGCTTCGGCGTCGTCGCGCTGGTGATGACGTTCGCGCTCGCGTTCGTCGCCAAGCGCATGCGCTTCTTGCTGCGTCCGATCGGAACGCCCGCGCTCGTCGTCGTGCTGCTCGCCGTTCTCGTCCCGACGACGATCGCGATCGGCGAGCCGAGCACGAACGACGCGAACGTCGCGCACGGCAGCGCACCCGAAGGCGCGGGCAACGTGATCGTCATCGTCGTCGACACGCTGCGCGCCGATCACCTGCCGAGCTACGGCTACGCGCAGGGCCACACGCCGAACCTCGATGCGTTCGCCGACGACTCGATCCGGTTCGAGCAGGCTTTCTCCAACGCGAGCTGGACGCGCCCGAGCTTCGCTTCGATCATGAGTGGCCGCTATCCGTCGTCGCACGCGACGATGGCCAAGAGCGAGTCGCTTCCCGATGCGGTCACGACGATGGCCGAGGCGTTCGCGGCGGGCGGTTACGAGACCCACGGCATCGTCACCAACTACAACGTCGGTCCCTACTTCAACTTCCAGCAGGGCTTCGACGCGTACGAGTACCTGTCGCCCGACTTCGTGCTCGGCGCCGACGACACGGCAGCGAAGCTCTTGCTCGTGCAGTTCCTTCGCCAGCGCATCGAGACGATCCGCGATGCCGCGTGGGGCGTGCAGCCGGGCACCGCGTACCAGGACGCGTCGGTCGTGAA
>CAYSCF010000195.1:0-13053 GCA_964429305.1 uncultured Sandaracinaceae bacterium
GGCGTTGCGCGCGCGCTCGGCCGCGATCTCGATCGGGAGCGACTCGGCGAGCACGTCGAACAGCGCCTGCAGCCGCGGATCGCAGTCGGCGCCCATCGCTGCTGCTGCGTGACTCCCCGCCACGCGTGCGACGTTTGCGCGCGCGTCGCCGTTTCGTGGCGACCGAACCTGTCGCTGGATTTCGGGTGAGGTGCGCATCGCCTGCATTCGCCTTCGCTCGCCGAAGCAGGTACCGGGCCGCACGCACTCGGCATCGACGTTGCTCTGTCGCGATCGCGGCTTCGCCGTGAAAGGGATCTGAAATGCGTACCGTGCTCCGCGCGACTCTCGTCTCGTGCCTCGCCGCCGGCTGTTCTTCCTCGACGCCACCGCCCGACGCGTTCGTGCCCGACGTGGGCATCGACGCGTGGGTGGCGCTGCGAGACGCACCGGACATCGCTCCGGACACGAACCTGCCCGACACGGCGATCGTCGTCGACGTCGGAGCGGACGCGAACACGGACGCGACCATCGGCATGGACGTCGGGCCGGCGTGCATGCCGGAGGGCATGTACCCGCTCACGTGGACGGGCGCCGCCACGAACGCGGCGGACTGCACGTCACCGGCCGAAGGGATCACCGTCGGCCCCGACGGTCTCGACACCGGCGGGACGAGCCCTTGTGCCGGCATGGGTTGCGACGTGTCGAACTGCCAGCAGCACGCTGCGGCCGCCGGCAGCTGCACGTCGTCGATCCACTTCGATGCGCCTTGTCACGGGCTCGCCGTGAGCCAGTCCTACGACGGATCGTTCCACTTCAGCGCGGGTGGGCGCGTCGACGCGACGGCCAGCACGCACCGCGCGGATGGCTCGAGCTGCGTGTTCACCGCGACCGGTACGCACAGCTGAGCGCGCGAGTGGCGCGCACGTTGCTGAGCGCGCGGCATGGAAACCAATACTCCGGAGCTTCGGGTCGAGGGACGCGTGCGCTCCACGAGCGCGCCACCCGTCCCAGTGAGGCGAAACGGTGTCACGCGGAGCAATCCGTCTCACGCGCGCTCGGCGTGCATCGCCGGAACGTCGACGGCATTGGCGGCTCATCACTACGCGCAGAGCGATCTCGCGTCGCTCGCGAGCCGGTTCATCCCGCACGGTGCGCTGCGCGAAGGAACGATCGAGCGCTTCTTCGCACGGGTGGGCGTACAGGATCGCTATCTGGCGCTGCCGGCAGAGCGCTACGGGACGCTGAGCGGGCTCGGCGCGCGCAACGATGCGTGGCTCGAAGTCGCGACGGAGCTGGGTGAGTCGGTGCTTCGTCGTCTGCTCGACGAAGCGGGTCTGGACGCGAGCGACATCGCGCTGCTCGCGACCACCACGGTGACCGGCATCGCGGTCCCGTCGCTCGATGCGCGCATGATGAACCGGCTGCCGTTCCGCAGCTCGCTCAAGCGCATGCCGTTCTTCGGCCTCGGATGTCTCGGCGGCGCCGCCGGTGTCGCACGTGTGGCGGACTACCTGCGCGGCGCGCCCACCGAAGCAGCGATCCTACTCTCGGTCGAGCTCTGCTCGCTCACGTTCCAGCCGCACGACGGATCGATGGCGAACATCGTGTCCACCGGCCTCTTCGGGGACGGCGCGTCCGCGGTGCTGCTCGTCGGCGCCGAGCATCCGCTCGCGGGGCGTGGGCTCGGGCCACGCGTCGTCGACACGCGCTCCGCGTTCTTCCCGAACAGCGAGCGCGTGATGGGATGGGACGTCACCGACACCGGGTTCCGCGTCGTGCTCAGCCCCGACGTGCCCGCGATCGTCACGAAGTACGTGCCGGACGCGATCGACGCGTTCCTCGCGCCGCACGATCTCTCGCGAAGCGACATCGACGCGTGGGTCGTGCATCCCGGTGGCCCGAAGGTGATCGACGCGATCGTGCGGAGCCTCGGCCTTCCCGAGAGCGCGCTCGCGTCGACGCGCGAGAGCTTGCGGCGCATCGGCAATCTCTCGTCGAGCTCGGTGCTCTTCCTCCTCGACGAGCGGAGGCGAACGCCGCCGCGGTCCGGAGGGCACGGCATCTTGATGGCCATGGGCCCGGCGTTCTGCGCCGAGATGGTGCTGCTCTCGTGGTGAGCCCGATCCGTTGGTTCGTGATGTTCACGATGCTCGTGCTCCTGGTCGCGTTGCAGCGACTCTGGGAGCTCGGGCGGAGCCGCGAGAACGAGAAGAGCCTTCGTGCGCGTGGCGCGCGAGAGCACGCGCCGCGGCAGATGCCGTGGATGCGCGCGCTGCATGCGAGCTGGCTCGCTTCGATGTTGATCGAGACGTGGGTGCTCGAGCCCGCTCCATCGCTGGCGCTCGCGCTGCCGGCGATCGCCGTGTTCACGGTCGGACAGGCGCTGCGCATCTCGGCGATGCGCGCGCTCGGCGATCGATGGAACGTGAAGATCTTCACGCTTCCCGGCGCACCGGCGATCCGCGGCGGCGTGTTCGAGCACGTGCGTCACCCGAACTATCTCGGCGTCGTCCTCGAGATCGCGTCGCTCCCGCTGGTCGGCGGCGCCGTGATCACGTCGATCGTGTTCAGCATCGCGAACGGCATGTTGCTCTTCTTCCGCATCCGTGCGGAAGAAGAAGCGCTCCGCACCGACAACGACTACCGAGCGCTGGAAGATCGCCCGCTCTTCGTCCCGCGGCTCGCGAGGCGCGAGTGAGCGCGCAGGTCGCGATCGTCGGCGGCGGCCCCGTCGGGCTCTATCTCGCGCTCGCTCTGGTCCACGAAGGCGTCGAGCCACGCGTCTTCGAGCGCGCGGACGTCTCGCGAGAGCGCGGCTCGCGATCGATCGGCATCCATCCACCCTCGATCGAGCTCTTCGACGAGCTCGGTCTCGGAGAGTCGTTCCTCGCGCGCGCGACGCTCGTGAGGCGCGGCATCGCGTTCGACGAGCGCGGTGCGATCGGCGACGTTTCGTTCGATCGCTGCCCTGGCCCGCATCGTTTCGTCGCCACGCTCGAGCAATGGAAGACCGAGGCCTGGCTCCGCGAAGCGCTCCGCGAGCGCGCACCCGGCGCGCTCGAGCCTCGCGCGAGAGTCGAGAGCGTGAGGCAAGAGAACGGCGGCGTGACGATCGCGCTCGGCACGCCCGACGGCTCCACGCAGACGGCGTCCTTCGCAGCGGTGGTCGGCGCGGACGGCAAGCGGAGCGTCGTGCGTGATGCGATCGGCGCGTCGTTCGACGGCGCGACCTACGACGGCGAGTACGCGATGGCCGACGGGCCCGACACGACGTCGTTCGGCGACGATGCGGCGGTGTTCCTCACGCGTGACGGTCTCGTCGAGAGCTTCCCGCTTCCAGGAAGGCGGCGCCGCTGGGTCGTGCGCCGGCAGGAGTGCGGCAGTCCTCCCAGCGTCGAAGAGCTCGTCGCGATCGTCGGCGCGCGCGCGCACCAGACCCTGGATCCATCGACGCTCGACGCTCCGTCGGCGTTCCGTGCGGAGCATCGCCTCGCGAGCCGGCTCGCGCTGGGCCGCATCGCGCTCGTGGGCGATGCAGCGCACGTCGTCTCGCCGATCGGTGGCCAAGGCATGAACCTCGGGTGGATCGGTGCGCGATCGGTGGCGCGCGTGCTCGGCGACGAGCTCTCGCGCGGTCGCGATCCGAGCGCGGCTCTCGCACGCGATGCCGTCCAGCGAACGATCGCGGCGCGCACGGCCACGCGGCGCGCCGAGATGAACATGTGGCTCGGCCGACCGACGCCCCGGAGCGCGGTGCGCGCGAGCGTCGTCCATTCGCTGCTCGCGCTACCGACCTCGCACCTGCTCGCGCGCGCGTTCACGATGCGCGCACTGGGACTGGGCTTCTGAGCCCTTTCATCCATCACGACGCGGTAGTCTCGGCCCGGTGAGCGATTCCTCCGACGATCTGCTCAGCGCGCACGCGGAGCTCCGCGAGCGGCTGGCGGCGATCGTGGAGTCCTCGGACGACGCGATCCTGAGCAAGACGCTCGACGGCATCATCGTGACGTGGAACGGCGGCGCCACGCGCGTGTTCGGATGGACCGCCGAAGAGGTCGTCGGCAAGCCGATCACCATCTTGATCCCCGAGGATCGTCTCGACGAAGAGCCGAAGATCCTCGAGCGTCTGCGTCGAGGCGAGCGCATCGACCACTACGAGACCGTCCGGGTCCGCAAGGACGGCGTGCGCATCGACGTCTCTCTCACGGCATCTCCGATCCGAGGACGCGACGGCCGCGTCGTCGGCGCGTCCAAGGTCGCGCGTGACATCAGCGAGCGCGGGCGCATCGAGACCGCGCTCCGCGAAGAGACGCGCATCCTCGAGCTCCTCAACGAGACCGGAGCGCTCATCGCATCGGCGCTCGATCTCGAGACGGTCGTCCAGTCCGTGACCGATGCCGCGACCCGTGTCAGCGGTGCCAAGTTCGGCGCGTTCTTCTACAACGTGACGAGTGCCGAGGGAGAGTCGTTCCTCCTCTACACGCTCTCCGGCGCGTCGAGAGAGTCGTTCGAGCGCTTCGGTCTGCCTCGCAACACACCGGTCTTCGAGCCCACGTTTCGCGGAGAGGGCGTGGTCCGCTCGGACGACATCACGACCGACCCTCGCTACGGCACGATGTCTCCGCATCGCGGCATGCCCAAGGGCCATCTGCCAGTGCGGAGCTACCTCGCCGTACCGGTGATCTCGCGCAGCGGCGACGTGATCGGCGGCCTCTTCTTCGGCCATCCCGACGTGGGCGTGTTCAGCACGCGCATGGAGCGAATCGTCCGCAGCATCGCGGCGCAAGCCTCGATCGCCATCGACAACGCTCGTCTCTACGAGACGGCACAGCGCGCCGCCGTAGAG
This sequence comes from uncultured Sandaracinaceae bacterium, assembly GCA_964429305.1. Lineage (GTDB taxonomy): Bacteria > Myxococcota_A > Polyangia > Polyangiales > Sandaracinaceae > JBBSAT01. The sequence goes on from CAYSCF010000195.1 coordinate 4,829, forward strand.
CGCGAGCGCATGCTCGAGAACGAACAGCGTGCGCGCGCCGAGGCCGAACGTCTCAGCACGCTGAAGGACGACTTCCTCGCGACGCTCTCGCACGAGCTGCGCACACCGCTCAACGCGATCCTCGGCTGGGCGCAGCTCCTCAGAGATCGGCCTGCCATCGACGTGGAGCGTGGTCTCGCCGTCATCGAGCGCAACGCGAGGGCGCAGACGCAGCTCGTCGAGGACCTGCTCGACATGAGCCGGATCGTGTCCGGCAAGGTCCGACTCGAGGTACAGCGCCTCGACCTCGGCGCGCTCGTTCGCTCGGCCCTCGAATCGTTGCGTCACTCGGCGGACGCGCGCGGCGTACGCGTGAGCGCGGTGCTCGATCCCGACACGGGCGCCGTGCGCGGTGATCCGGGGCGCCTCGAGCAGTGCGTGTGGAACCTGCTCTCCAACGCCATCAAGTTCACGCCGAAGGGCGGACAGGTCCACGTCACGCTCGCGCGCGTGGACTCGCACGTCGAGATCTCGGTGGTCGACACGGGCGAGGGAATCGATCCCGAGTTCCTGCCGTTCGTGTTCGAGCGCTTCCGACAGGGCGATTCCTCGAGCTCGCGCAGCCACGGTGGGCTCGGACTGGGGCTCGCCATCGTCAAGAGCCTGGTCGATCTCCACGGTGGCGGCATCCGCGCGCAGAGCGAGGGCAAAGGTCGCGGCTCGACGTTCACGATGGTGCTGCCCCAGCTGGCGCTGCGAGACGGCGCCGACGTCGTGCCGTCGAGGCGTGGTCCGGGGCTCGACTCGCGCGAGCTGCCGACGCTCGGGGACATCCGCGTGCTCGTCGTGGAAGACGAGCGTGACTCGCGCGAGCTGATTCAATTCGCTCTCGAGGCGTGCGGCGCGCGCGTCGCGACGGCGGGCTCGGGGCGAGAGGCGCTCGGTCTGCTCTCGAACGAGACCTTCGACGTGATCGTCTCCGACATCGGCATGCCGGAGATGGATGGCTACGAGCTCATCCACCACATCCGCGCGCTCCCGGCATCGGAGGGCGGCCGCACTCCCGCGGCCGCGCTGACCGCGTTCGTGCGCACGGACGATCGAACGCGCGCGCTCCGCGCTGGCTTCCAGATCCACGTCGCCAAGCCCGTCGACCCCAACGAGCTCGCGACCGTCGTCGCGAGCCTCGCCGCGCGGCGGCCCAGCTGATGCGCCCCGACGTGCGCTCACGGTGGCGCGCCTGTTGCACTGCGGGCCGCTCGTGACCCGCACCGTACGCGCCGTGTTGCTCGACGTCGACGGCACGCTCGTCGACAGCAACGACGCCCATGCGCTCTCGTGGGCGGAGACGCTGCGTCACTATGGCGTCCGCGTCGGCTTCGACGACGTGCGACGGCGGATCGGCGAGGGCGGTGACAAGCTGCTGGCCCAGTTCGCCGACCTCGACGACGAGTCCGCTCGCGGCAAGGAGATCCTCCACGCGCGCGCGCTTGCCTTCGCCAGGCTGCGACGCGACATGCGCCCCTTCGACGGCGCTCGCGCCCTCGTCGAGGAGCTGCGGGTGCGTGGGCTGATCATCGTGATCGCGAGCTCGGCGAGCGCGCACGAGCTCGAGCCGCTCCTTCGGATCGCCGAGGTGGACGACCTCATCGACGCCCAGACCAGCGCCGACGATGCGGAGCGCTCCAAGCCCGATCCGGACATCGTGCGCGCGGCGATCCGGCGCGCCGACGTGCCTCCTCACGCCTGCGTGATGATCGGCGACACGCCCTACGACGTGACCGCGGCCCACCGCGCGGGCGCACGCGCGATCGCGCTCCGATGCGGCGGCTGGAGCGATGCCGACCTCGCGGGCGCGGACGCAATCTACGACGGACCGCGTGATCTCTTGCTGCGGATCGACAGCTCCATCCTCGCGTAGCTCGCTCGGGCGCGCTCGATCACCGGTCGGACCGGCGCGTGATCGCATCCGAAGCGATCGCCGCGGGTCTCCGAGGATCGGCTCACTCACGCGCGTTCGGATCGGCCTCGCTGTCGCGACCTTGCTCGTCGCCGCGACGGCCCTCGTTCTCGAGACGCTGGAGCTGCTCGCCCTTGGCGGGCGGTTTCGCGGCGGGGCGTGGCTTGCGCGCAGGCTTCGGACCGTCGGGGGTGCTCATGCTCTGCGCGGTGCAACTGCGGTGCCCGTCGGATCACTCGCTCGGAAATCCACGAAGACGGATCGCGCCACAGTGATCCACCAGCGTGCGGCCGAGCCCCGCCAGCGAGTCGCGATGCACGGTCAGCAAGATCGTCGCGCCTGCGGCAGAGCGCAGCTCGACCTGGCGCTCGTCGAGCAGCGCTTCGCGTCCCTGCGCGGGCAGGACGTCTGCTGCCACGATCTCGCGGGGCGCACGCGCGAGCGCGATGAGCACCGGATGGCGGTCCCAGCCGAGCCGCACGTACCAGAGGTGGAATCCCGCGCCGACGAGCGCGAGGATCGCGACGAGGACGATCGGTCCAGACGCGTAGAACCGGGCCCCGGCGACCGCGATCGTGATCGCGAGAGCCACGATCGCCGCGATGTACGCTCCGATTGCGCGGTTGCGATACGCATGTCGACCCGCGTCGATGAACGGGCGGAGGTCCTCGAGGCTCGCGGTCACCGGCCGAGCATATCCCGCGAGATGGGACGCCGCTCACGTGCGGCATTGCCTCGGCTGTAGCGGGTTGGCCGGTCAGGTTCGCGCACGACGTGCGCACGTGACGGTGAATCACGCAGAACTCGATGTGGCGGATGACGGCGTGGCGATTGCGTGACGCTAGCGACGATGAAGCCCGCCAGCTATCTGCGCCGCATCCCGAGCACGCTGCACCAGATCGAGGTGCTCCTGCACGTCCCACACTTCGTCGCTGCGGGAAATCGCGAGGCGGCTTTCCATCTACGGATGGCGCTCGCGTTCCTCGTGAAGGCCGTGCGTGTCCATCGCGACCTCGCGCCGTACCAGACGCATGCGTTGTCCGATCTCGTGTACGGAGACGGCGCGAGCATCGAGGGTCTGCCGGCGGGGGATCCGTGGCGACAACATCTCGAGCCGTTCCTCGCGCTCGATCTGCCACGCTCGCGCGTTCGCGATCGGCGTGAAGGCACGACGGCGCCCGTCGCGGCCGAAGACATCCGGGACGCCGCGGCGAAGCTCGCGACGCTGCTGCGGCTCGCGACGAGCGAGATGGGCGGCGGGCGCGCGCTGCCGAGCACGCCGCCGAAGCGATCGATCGCGCCGCCGACGTCGATCTGGCGCGCACCGCGCGAGGGAGCTCGCGTCAGAGATCGCGCGCGCGCGTCGTGACCCGCTGCGGTGGCGCGTGATCTGCAAACGCTCACCGCATGGCGACGCAGCACCCTTCCCCTCGCGCGCACTCGAGTGTGCGCGGATGCACCACCGCTAGGACTCGGCGGTCTTTCGGGAGGCACGCGGACTGCAACGCCTCGGCGCATGACCGAACGCCGATCTTCCCGAGACCACGCAGACCACGATCTCGCCGAGCCGTCGCTCGAGCAGCACGCGCAGCGCGGTGAATGGATCGAGCCCGGCGTCGAGGACGACCCCACGACGGACGACGACGAGCTAGCGATCGTCGCCACGATTCGCTCCGCGGTCGCCGACGCGAGAGAGCGCGCCAGCACGGCGGTCGAGATTGCGCGCGCCCTGCCGCGGCCCGTCCAGATCGCGGCTGCCGGCGTGGGCGGCCTTCTCGCGCTCGCGCTGATCCGACGGATCACGCGCGGGCCCGCGCGCCGCGCCCGACGCAAGCGTGCTGGCGGCCGCGTCGTTCGCGAGCTGGGTCGCGAGGTCCTCGGCCGCGCCGCCCTCGCTGCTGCGACGACACTCGCCGCGCGCCTCACGCAGGACGTGCTGCTCCCGATGCTGCGGGAGAAGCTGGCGCTGCAGGCGGAGCGCATCGCGCGCGAGCCCGCATGAGGATCGGAGCCCATCTCGAGCGCTGGTCGCACGCTCTGGCGCGCGGCGTCGCGACACCGATCGCCATCCTGGTGCTCTTCGCGTGCGTGATCGGCAGCGGCGCGATCCTCGGCTGGAGCGAGCCGTGGTTCCGCGTCGCCGGCGTCGGGGGCATGCTCGTGACGTTCGCGCTGATGTCACTGCTGCAGCGTGCGCAGAACAAGGACTTCCGCGCGGTCCACGTGAAGCTCGACGAGCTCCTGCACGCAGTCCAGGGCGCGCGCGGTCGCCTCATCCACGCCGAGGATCGCACCGAGGCCGAGATCGAGCGCCTGCGCGTCGAGGTCGCCGAGCTCGAGCGTCGACGCCCGTCGGCAGCGGAGCAGAGCCAGTCGCGCTGATCGCTCGACGCTTCAGCCGTCGACCGGCGAGCGCGTGTGGTCGCTCTGCCACTCGGCCGAGCTGCGATCGAGCCCGTGCTGGAACGCCTGGATGAACTCGTTCTCGAGCACGCCGATCACCGCCTGGATCAGGTTGACACCCGGCGCCGCGAACGTGCCGCCGACGTCGACGCGCGTCGCGAAGCGATCGGTCCCGTGGTTCTCGAACAGGTCTTCGGCCACCTGCACGAACGCGTCGGCGATCTGGTGGGGCACGTCGCCCTGCTCGCCGAAGTGGAAGAGCGAGAGGTGCTCGATCATCGGCTTCACGTAGCCGCGGAAGCGGCCGTGACGCGAGCTGATCTCGGAGTAGCAATAGAACTGGCCTCGCTCGGCATCGACGAGCGCGTAGGCGCGCAAGAAGCGGTTGAGCTCGGGCGCTTGCAGGTGCTCGAGCGCCATCGCGAGATCGAACGTCGGCTGTTGATCCCAGGGATCGAGATCGATCGACGCGTGCAGCTGGCCGCTGCGCTGGACCGTGCCGCGCACGTCGATGTGCGCCGGGAGCGTGTCCCGCGACTCGTCGCGCACCGTGCTCAGCCCGACGGCCTCCACTTCGAGGGCGGCCGCTACGACGTCGACGGTCGGGTGCGAAGAGAAGTCCCTGTAGTGCACTTCTCCGTGGTGGATCGCGAGGTGATTGATCGTGATGGGGACGAGATCGTCGACGGTCTGACGCCAGTCGTGACCGGCGCCGTCCTGGGAGCTGCGGCCGCCCACGAAGTTCAGGATCGGGTGCTCGAAGATCAGCTGAGCGACCACCTGACCGTGCAAGAGCGCGAGCCACTCGACCGAGATGTCGATCTCTTCGGCCTGGACGAACGGGATCGGCACGCTCTCGTCGATGCGCTCGATCATCAGATCGTGCAGCGTGTAGGCGCCGCGCCAGAGCGAGATGTCGACGTCGAGGACGCGCCCGGCGTAGCCGTCCAGGTGCGCGAGCTGGTCGTTCACGACGGTCTTCACGACCCACGGCAACGCGAGACGGGCCAGGAGCAGCGTCCCGAGAATCGCCAGGACCACCTTTCCCTTCGTCGTCCAGAAGAAGGTCCGTAGCCTTTGCCATAGCGTCATGCGCGCGTACAAGGCGACGCGCGTGCCAATCGAAACCAGCAGCGCCCCAGCCCGATTCGACGACGAGCGCAGGCGATCACGCGACACGCGAGGCGGACACGCCACGCTCCGTGCGCGCCGATCTGGGCACGAGGCCGGCACGCGCGTCGCTTCGCTCCTGGGCGGAGGTTCCCACCATGCTCATTCGTCACACTCTGCGCATCACGTTCCTCGCGGCCTCTCTCCTGCTCGGTCTCGCGGCCACCGGCTGCGACGACGAGACCCATCGCGGGCCGATGGAGCAGGCCGGCCACGACGTCGACCACGCGGCGCAGCGCGCGCAGCACGACGTGAACCGAGCGGGCCACGACGTCGATCGTGAAGCGCATCGCGCGACGCACTGAGCCGTCATGCGCGTCGGCGTCCTTCTCGCGCTCGCGTGCGCGACCGCGTGCGCCGTCCCGACGCTCGCGGCGCCTTCGACGCTGTCGGTGCTCGATCGTTCGATCGACGTGGACAGCGCGCGCGGCGATCGCGCCGGCGGGCCCGTCCTGATCTTCCTCCACGGCTATGGGTCGGCGCCCGAGACCTTCCTCGGGCTCGCCCAGCGAACCGATCTGCCGCAGGGCACGCACCTGATCTTGCCGCGCGGGCCGATCACGCTCGCGAGCGGCGCCAGCTGGTGGCCGCTGCCGTCGGACGTGCATCGCATCGTGCGAGAGCGTCTTCCCGGCATGGACGACGCGCGCGCCCGCGTGAGCGCGCTGCTCGATCGCGTCGCCCGCGAGATGCCCGGGCGTCCGATCGTCCTCGGGGGCTTCTCGCAGGGCGCGATGGTCTCTCTCGACGTCGCGCTCCACGACGCAGCGCCGCTCGCCGGTCTGGTGCTCATGAGCGGCACGATGATCGACGAGCGCGAGACGCGCGCGCGGCTCGGCTCACGACGAGGTCTGCGCGTGTACGTCTCGCACGGTCGAGAAGATCCGGTGATTCCCTATGTCGACGATGCGCGGCTCGCCGAAGCGATGCGCGACAGCGGCCTCGACGTGTCCTTCGCACCGTTCGAAGGTGGCCACGTCGTCACGCCGCGCGTCTCGATGGAAGTCGCCGCGTTCGTTCGTCGATGCGCGGCGCGGTCCGATCACGGGACGCTCGCGCCGCCGCCGTAGTCACGCGCTCCGACGACGTCGTCACGGCACCGCGTGGCACAGATCCGGCGGGCATGATCTCTGCTGCGACCGCGGCCCATGGATCCCCAGGACGTCGTGCGAGCTTCGATCGTCGCGCTCGCGGTCACCGTCGCCGGGTGCTCGGCGCCGTTCGCGCCGAGCGGAGAGACGGACGCCAGGACGGGCACGAGGCCCGATGCCGCGACCGCCGCGCCCGGACCGGACGCGGCCGTGGATACCGGGACCAGCTCCGCGCTCGCGTGCCTCTCGGGCCCCGATCGGCGGCCATCATCCGCTACACCGATCCGGACCACCCCGACCCCGACTGCACGGCGGCGGGCCCCTACGGGATCGGGCCGCAACCGCTGGTCACCCGATCCGCACGCGTGACGGCGATCGCAGGCGACGCGTACCACGCCTCTCTCTCGCTCGACTTCTGCGGGCCCGGCCCGTGCGACGCGGTGCCCGGGGAGCTCCACGTCGACGACGCGGGGCTCGATCTCTCGAATGGAACCGTACCGATCCGCGCGGGGCAGTTCGTCGAGATCCGATGGCAAGTCTTCACACTGCACGGCATCAACGGATGCGGCCGCGCGGTCGAGGTTCGGAATCTCGCGGCGTGGAACGACGTGCCGAATCCCGTACGCGACGACGGCGCGATCCTGTTCTTCGCTCAGACCGATGGCCACGGCCTCTTCGACACCACCGCGCTCTCGGGGCGAGAGGTGAGCATCGGGTGTCAGGGCGCGCACCACGACTGCAACATGGGCCCCGAAGAAGCCTTCGCCGAAGCGTTCAGCGCCGGGGGTCCGGAGGCGCTCCTGCACGAGGGTGAGTCCGGCACGATCGCGCTCGACGGGCGCAGCTACGAGATCCACCTGCTCTCCGCATACATCAGCGGGTACTGCGACGACTCGGGAACGTACTCGTGGTCGCTGCGAGAGCTCGGGCCCGACACGACGATGTAGCGCGCCGTCTCCGCCTCTCGCTCATCTCACCACCGTAGGGCCGCATCCTGCGCCGGACCGCGAGCATTTACCCCCTTGCGCGCGTGCGCCACGACGTTATCTCTGCCGTGACTGGAGACGCGATCTGGCCGCCCGCGGGGGGTGACTCGGTCGGGAGATGGCCACGGTTTTCGTTCGAGGTGCGGTCGTGAGCGCATACGACGGGATGACGGACGCAGAGGTCGCGCATGCGGTTCTCTCCTTTCTTCGACTCGGTTATCGCCACCCGCGCGGAGGGCCCGTCGCGAGAGGCCCCTGCCCCTATCCCATCCGCGGTGGCGACGGTGTGACCGCCGCGAGCGCGTTGCTCGACGAGAGCAAAGGCTATCCGCTCGTGCTGGTGGAAGCCGTCGCCCCACATACCGTGGACACGAGCGCCGCCGACGCAGTCGAGCGCGCGCGTCGGCTCGCCGCGGTGACGGGCCGTCTGAGCTGGGGTCGCTCGCCGGTGCCCGAGGTCTGGCTCTGCGTGCCAGCGACGGCGCTCGAGGAGCTGCGTGCGCGATTCCCCGACATGCCTGGCAAGTGGGTCGCCTATCAGCTCTGAGCTCCGGCCGGGAACCGCACGTCCAGCGTCGGATACCTCTCTTTCATGAACCGGAGCGCGAGCACCGTATGGCAGCGGCGGACGTCGGC
>CAYSCF010000196.1:0-13050 GCA_964429305.1 uncultured Sandaracinaceae bacterium
CGGGGCGCGCCGGATAGTCCGAGTAGAGATCGGCGTAGATGCCGCGGCGCGGATCGCTCGCGCCACCGTAGGTCGCGCGCACGGCGGCGAGCAGCTGCGTGCGGCCCACGTCCGAGCCGGCGTCGTAGCTGAGCGAGGCCGACTGGAAGCGCGCCATCGACATGATGTCCTCGGGACGCCAGTGACCGAAGGCGGGCGAGAGCAACACGATGTTGAACGTGTTGGCGGCGTCGGGCGCTGGGTTCTCGCTGCCGGCGATCGCGCGATCGATGTAGACGTTGATCCCGTCGACGAAGGCCTGCGTGACCTCGCGCGTGCGCACGTCCATCGGATCGGTGCTCGTCATCAGGTGCGCCCAGATCATCTCGCCCCAGCGGCGATAGCCCGTCGTCAGCGCGTCGCGATCCTGATCGAGCGTGCTCGCCTGCGCGGCGCCGAGGACCTCGCCGAGACGGCCGATCACGTTTCGGCGAATGAGCTCCATCTGCGCGAAGCGATCGCGCGACATCAGGTAGCCCTGCGTCATGAAGACGTCGTGCAGGGTCGTCCCGTAGATGTGCGGGATCCCGCGATCGTCGTACGCGACCTCGACGGCCGCGTTCAGGCCCGGGAGCGCGAGATCTTCACCGTGCGGCAGTGCGGCGATGCCGCTCCCCGGACCGGTGTCGGGGCGGCCCGTGTCCATCCCGCCGTCGGGATTGGTGGAGCCGCCGCCGCCGCACGCCGTCGCGAACGAGCCGAGAACGAGAAGTACGCAGAGAAGTCGTCGCATCCCCCGGTTGTAGACCCGGCCGGGGGCGACTGCCTACTGGCCCGTGAGGGCCCGCGGGTCCAAGGCTCAGCGCGCCTGCTGCGCCTTTTCGCGCTCGAGCATCTCTTTGTAGCCCACCGAGTAGCGAGTCCACGGGCGCAGCTCGAGGCGCTTGAAGCCGATCGGCTCGTCGGTGCCTTCGCAGACGCCGTACTCGCCCGTGTGCATCTTCTCGAGGGCCGCCTCGATCTCGATCAAGAGCTTGCGGTCCTTGTCGGCCATGCGGAAGAGCCACGCCTGATCGGTCGAGCGCTGGGCGATGTCGATCTCGTCCGCGAGGACGTCTTCTTCGGCGAGCGCGTTGTCGACGCGGTTCTCGAAGTTGCCGAGCACACGCGACTTCTCTTCGACGAGCTTGCTGTAGAGCGAGTTGAGCTCTTGCTTGCTCAGCTTCGCCTCCGTGTGCGCGCGGATGACCGACGCGTCGGGCGTGGGCTTGAGACCGTCCTTCGGCGAGCCTCCCTTGGGCGGCGCCATCTTCGGCGGGGGTGCCTTGGGGATCTCGATCTTCGCGGCGGCCTTGGCGGTCGCGGTCGCCTTCGGCTTCACCGAAGCGGACTTGCCGTTACCGCTGCCGTTCTTCTTGGGCGGCGGCGCCTTCACGGACGACTTGGAGCTCTTGGCGGAGGACTTGGTGACCTTGGCCATGTCTACTTTCACCTCGGCGAATCGGGGCTCGGCGAATCGAAGTGGGTGGATGCCGGAGCCGTCCCCTCACCACGAAGGGGGCCGAGCATCCCGGAAAGCGCGGCCAGCGGCAAGCCCTCGATGGCGCTTTCGTCCGGAGTCTCGATTCTCGCGAAGAGCGCACGGCCGCCACACTCGAGCTTGTAGCTGCCGGCACAGCCAAACGGGGCGTCCGCCGCCACGTAGGCGGCGATGGCCTCGGCGGAGAGCGGATGCATCGTCATCTGGCTCACGACGACGCGGCTCTCCCGCCGATCCGGCCCGAGAACGGCGACGGCAGTGATCACGCGGTGCGTCTTGCCCGCGAGCTCGGCCAGCTGCGCGCAGGCCCGGGCGACGGTGCCGGGCTTGCCGAGCTCACGCCCCTCCAGCTCGACGACCTGGTCCGATCCGACGATCCACGCCGCCCGCTCGAAGCGATCGCGCACGCTCTCGGCCTTCGCCAGCGCGCGCAAGAGCGCGGTCTCCGCGGGCGTCGCGCCGCGCAGCGCTCGTTCGTCACAGCTCGGTGCGATCGTGACGAGCTCGCAGCCCAGGCTATGCCAGAGCGGCCCCGCCAGCCGAAGCCGTGCTTCGGAGGTCGACGCGAGAACGAGCGGTCCACCGGACATGCCCGATCAAGCTCTCACGCAGCCGGCTCGAGCGCCAGCGAGGACCGAGATCAGCGACCGCCACCCGACGGGATGCGGACCGGCGGCGTGAAGACCGGGCCCGTGGCCGTCTCGCGACGACGATGCGTGGGGCGCCGGACCACCGGCGGCGGCGCCGCCTCGTCGAAGTTCTCGTCGAACGCGAAGATCTCGTTCGCATCCGGGAACACGAACGTGAGCTGCGGGTCCTGCGGCCGGAGCATCGGCGAGGCCGTCGCCGTCGCGAGCAGGACCTGGAAGCTCTGGCCGGGCGCCATGTTGAGCGATACGTGCGCGGTGCCGCTCGAGTCGGTGCGCGCGACCTCGCGGCCTTCGATCATGACGGGCAAGCCGGCGCGGGTCGCCGTGCCAGTCCCACCCGCGCGGATCACGACGACTCCCTGACGCGTCAGGGGCGGGCACGCGATGCTGACGCGAAAGCCCGGAGCAGGCGCGCCGCCGACACCGACGGTCGTCCGCAACACGATCGGCGAGAGCGCGGCCGCCGGGCGGTGTCCGGTGGGACAGGTCGCGCTGACCGGCACCGACGTGCCCTGCTCGCCGGAGAGCTCGAGGCGAACGGTGCCGTCCGCGCCGGTCTGCGCCGGCGGGGCGCCCGCGACGGTCACCGTGACGCCGGCGAGAGGCATCCCCGGATCCGACTCGGCGAGAAAGGTGATCGGAAAGACGGGCGGCGGCTCGGGGTCTCCACACGCCACGACGCTCGCGCCGAAGAGCGACGTCGCGAGAGCCAGCCGGGCGAATCGTACAGAAACGAAGGTCATGGCTCGGTCTCCCTTCTCTAGAGCTCGCTGCGAGCTCATCTCAACGAGGCGGCTGCGCGCACGGTCGGCCGTCGGGGCCGATTCCATTGACACACTGAGCCGCCCGGATCCTTTGCTCCAAAATGCCGACCATCGCCGAGTACTCGGGACGCTCCGGGTGCTGGAGCGCGAGCGTCTGATAGAGCGGCAGCGCGTCGCTGTAGCGTCCGGCCAGCACCTGATCGGCCGCGAGACGCTCGGGCGTGGGTGGCAGCGGGATGCTCGGATCGACCACCGTCGTCGGAGGCGGCGCGAGCTCCGTCGTCGTCGGAGGAGGCGCCACGACGGTCGGCTGCGGAGGAATGGCGACGCCCGTGGTCGGAGGCGGCACGTAGGTGGGCGGGATCGCGACGCTCGTCGGAGTCGGCGGCACGTACACTCCCGCGACGCTCGTCGGAGGCAGCGGCGGGATCGTCGGCGGCGGCATCGCCGCGGTCGGAGGTGGCGCGACCACGGTCGGCGGAACACCCGTCGCGACGGGAACCTCGTCCTCCTCGTAGTCGCCGCCATCGTCGTAAACAGCGAGGTAGGCCGCGGCGGGGACCACGAAGACCAGCGCCACGACCATCACGATGATGCGCGGCGTGATCTTGCTGGGCGGCTTCGTCACCGGAGGCGGCGCCTCCCCGAAGCCCGGCGGCGCGGCGAACGCCTGGCCACCCGCTCCAGCTGGCCCCGGAGGCGCGCCGAACGGGGAGCCGCCCTGCATTCCCTGCTGCGGACCGCCCATCATCTGCGGGCCGCCCATCGGCGACTGCATCATCGGCTGCGACTGCATCATCGGCTGAGACGGAGCCATGCCTGCGTTCGGCGAGACGACGATCGAAGGCGGACCGTCCGGCATCGCGACCATGCGCGTCGCCTCGTTCACCGCGCTCGAGAGCTCGTCCTGCATCAACGTCTTGGCTTGCCCCATCTGCTGCGGGCTATCGTTGCCTCCGAGGCGCGGACGCTGTGCCCCGGGCGGAGGTGGCGGCACGGCGCCGAGCTTGGGCGCCCCACCCGGCGCGACGTCGAGCGGAGAGTCCTGGATGCGCGTCGCCTCTCCCGTCAGCGAGGGCGCGGCGTCCCACACGGGCGAGTCGGTCATGCGTGTGGCTTCGCCGGTCAGATCCGCGATGTTGTGCTGTGCGCTCGGCGCTTCGGCGGGCGAGATGCGTCGCGCGGATCCGGGATCGGGGGGCGCGATCGCCTGGCCCTCGGAGGTCTCGATCGCCATCGCGGCCTGACCGAACACGACCTCGCCGCGGCCGCGCACCTGCGTCCACTCACCGCCGAGCGGCACGCCGTTCAACGTGACCCCGCCGACACGCTGCGTGTCCGCGACGAAGAGGCAGCGCCCGTCCCAGTAGAGCTCGAAGTGCATCGGCCGCACGCCGGGACCCTGAACGGCCCAGCCCGCCGAGGGATCACTGCCGATCGCCAGACGCGCCTGCGGGTACTGCTGGTCGATCTCCCACACGCCGCCGGCCGACTGCCCACGCGTGAGGCGAACCTTCGCCCAGCTACTACCCCCTTGAACCGCTTGTCCGACCACCGCTGTCGCTCCTCACCCGGAATGAATCAATGCCCGCCGCCGCCGCTTCCTTGATCGTCCTCGGGCTGGGCGCCGTGCTGCGCTCGGTGCTGCGCCGCGTGATAGATGATGGGCGGAATGTCGAGGCCGTGTCCACGGATCTCCTCGGTGACCTTCGGGACGAATCCGGTCGGCTCGAACGTGGAGAGCACGCGACCCTTCTCGTCCTCTCCGTGGTAGCGCCGGATGAACACGTTCTCGAGGTGGTAACCCTTCGCCGGGTCGTAACTTTGGACCTCGGCGATGTGCGTGACGCAGCGCGAGCCGTCACGAAGACGTGACGTCTGCACGATCATGTCGACGGCGCTCGCGAGCTGCGCACGCATGGCGACGAGCGGCATCTCGATGTCGCTCATCATGCACATCGTCTCGAGACGATTGAGCGTGTCGCTCGGGTACGTCGCGTGGACGGTGGCCATGCAGCCGCCGTGACCCGACGTCATCGCTTGCACCAGATCGAGCGCTTCGCCGGATCGGATCTCGCCGACGACGATGCGGTCCGGACGCATGCGGAGCGTGGCCTTGAAGAGGTCGCGGATCGAGACCGCGCCGCGGCCGCGCACGTCCGGCGGGCGACCCTCGAGCTGCACGACGTGCGGCTGCTGGCACTGGACCTCTTTGCTGTCCTCGATGATGACGATGCGGTCGTCGTCGGGGATGAAGCCCGTGAGCGCGTTGAGCAGCGACGTCTTTCCCGAGCCCGTGCCGCCGGCGACGATCGTGTTGTTCTTCACGATGACGACCTGACGAAGGAACTCCGCCGCTTCGGGCGTGAACGAGCCGAACCCGACGAGCTTCTCGACCGTGAGCGTCTCGCGGAAGAAGCGACGGATGGCGACGTGCGGGCCATCGGGCGCGGCCGGCGGCAGCACGGCTTCGACGCGCGAGCCGTCGGGCAGGCGGCCCTCGAGGATCGGACGCTGCTCGTCGACGTGACGACCGACGAACTGCGCGAGGTTGCGCAGCGCGGCGATGAGCGCTTCGCGGTTGGCGAACTTCGCGTTCGTGAGCGTGAGCTTGCCCTTGCGCTCGATGTAGATCTGGTTGGGACCGTTGATCATGACCTCGCTGACGCTCGCGTCGTCGAGGAACGGCTTGATCGGCTCGAAGAACTTGAGCAGCGTCTGCTCGTAGACGTCTTTGCCGAGAGTCTTGGCGCCACTCATCGAGGCAGCCCTCCGTTCGATTGCTGACAGGATTGCTCGTACCGGAGGAGCCGGACGGCACGGGAGGGGCCGGAGCGGACGAGCCGATTCGATTCGTTCATGGGTGGGCTCCCGCGGCCGAAGGGGTGGTCGAACCGTCGGGTGTCGTCTCCGGAGGAACGTCTTCCGGCTGCAAGCGCACCGGCACCGGCCCCGTCGCGCCGACGATCAAGCCGAGCGCTTCGCGCGCCTCCGATGCGTGCTGGCCGTCGGGCGCGAGCGCGAGGTAGCGCTCGAACTCGGTGCGCATGCCGGGCTCGTCGTGGAGCGTGTCGCGCAGGAGCACGCCGAGCATGTAGTGCGGAATCGGCTCATCGGGCGCCTCGGCCGTGACGTGCTCGAGCGAGATGCGCGCCTCGGCCGCGTTGCCGAGGCCCATCTGGATCGCCGCGAGCAGTTGGCGCAGGCGCCAGTCGTCCGGGTGCGTCTCGACGTAGGGCTCCGCATACCCGAGCGCCGCCGAGTAGCGGGAGCTGTGCACGCACACCTCCATCAGGAGCGGCAGCACTTCGGCCTCGGGATAGCCGTGATCACGCGCGGCGGTGAGGTACTGCTCGGCGCGGATGTAGTCGCCTTGGTGCGCGATCCGAACGCCCGCTTGGTAGAGCTGCTCGGCCGTCCGATCCTCGAGCGGATCGGGCAGCGACGTCTGCGTGCCCGCTGCGCCTTGCGCCGCACCACCGCAGCCCACGACCGACCCCCCGACGAGAAATCCCCCGACGAGAAATCGAAGCGCGAGCGAGCGGGCGAGCGACGCAGTCGAGCGGACGATGCTCGTCATCCTTCGCCCGGAACCGCGGTCAGGAGCTGGAGCTGACGCTCCATGCGCTCGAGCCACTCGACGTACGGATGACCGTCGCCCGCGACGGACGGATTCGGATCGCCACGCTCACGCACCATCGCGAGCAGCGCGCGATCCTCGAGCAGCGCGTCGTCGTAGCGCTCGAGCTCGAGCGCGCGCGCCATGCGCAGACGATGCGTGTCGTAGTCCTCTTGGATGCGGTGACGCATGTAGTCGCGCTCACGCTGCATCTCGGTCGCGGGCGCCGTCGCGTGCTGCGCCGTGTAGCAAGCGTAGGCGGTGTCGTAGAGGATGACCGAGTCGAGCCCGTCGCCCGGATCGAACGGGTAGCGCTCGCTCTTGGCCAGCGCTGCTTCCGCGGCCGAGGCCGCACGCGCGAGCGCCTGCATCGGATCGGCGACCGGGCACGTCTGTGCTTCGGCGAAGAGCGGGTACGGCTCTGGCGCTTCGGTCTCGAGGCCGGCGGTCTCTTCACCTTGCAGCGACCAGATCACCACCACCGCACCGAGCACGCCCGCGATGATCACGAGCGGCGAGGCCGACGACTTCGCCTTGCCCCCTTGCTCCTGCGGCGGCTTGTCCGTGACGCGGAAGCGCAGGCCTCCGATCTCGATCTCGCTGCCCCACGCGACCATGCCGTGTTGGAACGGCTGCCCACGGACCTTCGCCTGGATCTTCGAGCCCTGCGCGATCGCGACCCAGCAGCCCTCGCCGCGCGGCGCGATGAGCAGGTGCTCGGGCTCGAGGTCGCGCGCATCCGGGAGCGGCACACCCGCAGTCGGCGATCGACCGACCGTGATCTGCTCGCCTTCGATGCGCGTGCGCTCGAGGGTCCCGTCTTCGCGAATGACTTCGACGTAGGCTTCCATGAGTCAGTTCTCCCGATAGCGAATTCGCTATAGGCGTGGCAGTTACATCGCGCCGCTCTGGCTGACCTGGACCATGAAGGGCCCGAGCAGGCAGAGGATGATCGCGCCGAAGATCAGCATGAGGGGGCCCATCAGGAGAACGGCCGCGCGCGCAGCGGCTTCCTCCGCCATGACCGAGCGGCGCATGCGGAGCATGGTCGCTTGGATGCGCAGGACCTCCGCGAGCGGGTTGCCCTTCTCTTCCGCTTGGACGACCGCGCCGACGAAGTCGCGCACCGACTCGGTGGGGACGCGATCGGCGAAGTTCTCGAGCGCCTGACGACGCGTGCGGCCGAGCTCGAGCTCCTGCAGGAGGCGCTCGAACTCTTCGACGAGCGAGTCGTTCTTGTTGCCGGCCTTGTCGACGATCTGGCGCATCGCGCCGGGGAAATCGAGACCTGCGCCCATGCACAGCGACGCGAGATCGATCGACTGCGGCAGCGCGCGATTCACTTCCTTGAAGCGCCGATCGCGCTCACCGGTCACCTGGAAGTACGGAACCAGCGCGCCCACGGCGCCGAAGACGACGAAGAAGATCGGCGGCGACTGACTGACGGTGAGCACGACGAGGCCGATGAGCGAGCCGAAGATGAAGCCGATGCCGGTCAGCGCGTAGAACTCGTTCGGCGTCATGCCGAGCCAGTCGCCCGCGTGCTTGAGCAGCTCGTCCATCTGACGGCGCTGATCGGTGAGCGGGAAGTAGGCAATCCAGCCGGCCATCATGCGGATCATCGGCTCGAACGAGACGAACGTGCCGCCCGCTTCGATCGCGCGCTGGCGCTTGAGACCGCGCGCGCCGAGGCGCGGCGAGTCTTCCGGCTTGTTGCGGCCGAGCGTGTACACCGCGAGGAAGAGGCCGGTTCCGACCATCAGCATCGCGAGATACGCGTAGTACCGAGCGGGAACGTTCATGGCGAAAGGCCTTCGGGCAATTCCATGGCGTCATCTCCTCAGATGTCGACCGACAGGATCCGTCGCGCCAGGACGATCGCCACGAACCAGAGCACGGTCGCGACGGTGATGATGATGTACCCGAGGTTCGTCTCGACGAGCGGTCGCAGCCAGGTGTTGTCCATGTAGTGAATCATCCCGAGCAGCGCGAACGGGATGACGGCGAGCACGACGACCTGCATCTTGCCTTCGGCCGTCTTCGTGCGGACGACGCCCTCGAGACGCGCCATCTCGCGCAGCGTCTGGGCGCTCGTCTCGAGGATGTTCGGCAGATCGCCGCCGGTCTGACGACCGACGAGGATGGTCGCGAGCGAGCTCGAGATGACGCGGCTGTTCACGCGGCGGCTCATGTTGAGCACGGCCTGATCGAGCGGCGTGCCGAGCTTCATCTCCTTCAGGACGAGATCGATCTCCTCGGAGAACGGGGGACGGATCAGCTTCGCACTGTTGCTGATGGCTTCACCGAGCGAGGGCGATGCTTTCAGCGCGTTCGCGAGCATCAGCAGCCAGCTGTCGAGCAGCTCTTCCAGCTTGCGCAGCCGCTCGTCGTGCTGGTTCGTCAGATAGAAGTACGGACCGACGATCGCCGGGATCATCAGCAGGCACCAGATCGGATCGTTGACGAGGAACGACAGGATCGGGATCGCGAGGACGACACCGAGCTGCGCGCGCGCGATCGCCTTGCCCGTCGTCTTCCAGAGCTGGAAGCGCACTTCCTTCTCGATGAGGTCCTCGTACTCGGCGAAGCGCAGCCGCGGCCAGCTGTTCGCATCCGTGACCACGAAGAAGATGAACGCGATGACGCCGCCGACGGCGAGGAAGAGCCCTCCCCAGCCGAGCATCTCCGTCGTCGCGGTGACCGTCAGAAGAAGAGAGTGCGTCACAAGTACTCCCCGTCCGTGATGAGGCCCATCGTGATGAACTCGTCGAGGAACGTCGGCATGTAGCCGCTCGCGCGGTGCTCGCCGAGGACCTTGCCGCCGGGGCCGGTGCCGGTGCGCACGTAACCGAAGATCTCGTGCAGCTCGAGCTCGCCGTCCGGATCCATGCCGACGATCTCGCTGATGCTCGTGACGCGGCGTGAGCCGTCCGAGAAGCGCGTCTGCTGGATGACCATGTCGACCGACGTCGCGATCTGCTCGCGGATCGCCTTGGCCGGAAGATCGACGCCCGACATCAGGCAGAGCGTCTCGAGACGCGAGACGGCCTCGCGCGGGCTGTTCGCGTGCGTCGTCGTCATCGAGCCTTCGTGGCCCGTGTTCATCGCTTGCAGCATGTCGAGCGCTTCGCCACCGCGGCACTCGCCGACCAGGATGCGGTCGGGACGCATACGAAGCGCGTTCTTCACGAGATCGCGGATCGAGTACTCGCCCTTGCCTTCCATGTTGGCGGGGCGCGTCTCGAGCGAGACGACGTGCGGCTGACGAAGCTGCAGCTCGGCGGCGTCCTCGATCGTCACGATGCGCTCGTCCTCGGGGATCGCGCCCGAGAGGACGTTGAGCAGCGTCGTCTTGCCGGAGCCCGTGCCGCCGCTGATGACGACGTTCTTGCGGGCCTTGACCGTGCGCGTGATGAAGCGCGCCATCTGCTCCGTGATCGCGCCGAACCCGACGAGGTTGTTCAGCGTGAGCGGGTTCTTGGCGAACTTACGGATCGTGATGCACGAGCCCTTGATCGCCAGCGGCTTGATGATCGCGTTGACGCGCGAGCCGTCCTTGAGGCGCGCGTCGACCAACGGTGTCGACTCGTCGATACGACGACCGAGCGGCGTGACGATGCGCTCGATGACCGATCGGACGGCCTCGTCGTCGGTGAAGCGCAGCGCGGTGAGCGAGATCTTGCCGCGGCGCTCGACGTAGATCGTGTGCGGATCGACGACCATGATCTCGCTGACGGCGTCGTCGGCGATCAGGCGCTCGAGCGGGCCGAGGCCGAGGGCTTCGTCGGCGATCTCGTCGATGAGCGCCGCCGTGTCGGTGCCCTGCGGGAAGTCGTTCGAGAGCTCGTTGACGATGCGGCGAAGAGCCGTGCGGACCTTCGGCCGCATGATCTTCTCGTCCATCTTGTTGCGGTCGAGCGAGGCGAGATCGAGGTTCTCGAGCAGCAAGCGGTGGATGCGCTTGCGCAGCTCGACCGGGACCATCGCGGTGCCGGAGATGTCGTAGGGGCTCGCTTCGCCCTTCTTCTCGACCTTCGCAGGCGCCGCAGGTGGAGGCGGAGGCGGAGGTGGCGGCTGCTGCTGATACGCCTGCTGTTGCTGCGGAAAACCGCCCGGCTTCTGCTGCTGGAAGCCTTGCTGCTGCTGCTGAGGAAAGCCCTGCTGCTGTGGCTGCTGCGGGTAGCCGCCTTGCTGCTGCTGAGGAAAGCCCTGCTGCTGTTGTTGCTGCGGGTAGCCACCCTGCTGCTGCGGATACGCGGGCTGCTGCGGATAGCCCGCCGTCGGCTGCTGCGCGTAGCCCTGCGGCGCTTGCTGCTGCGGGAACTGCCCGACGCCTGGCGTGAGCGCTGCGATCGGACGCACGATGTACGGGCCGACACGCATCGGGATGTTCGCGCCGACCTGCACGGTCGTCTGCCGAACGCGCTGGTTGCCGACCATCGTCCCGTTCGCGCTCGAGTCCGTGACGAGGAACATTCCGTTCGCCGTGCCTTCGACGGCGAGATGCCGTCGAGAGACGTCCGGAGAAGGCAACACGACGTGGCACGAAGGATCGCGCCCGATCGTGACCGGTCCCTGCACATCGACCGAGAGCTGCTCGACGGTTCCGTCTTGCAGCTCGATCGCCAGATTCAGCGGCATGCGCTCACCGCCACTCCATAGCGACGGAGCATCCCGTCATTCGAAGCCGGGCGGCGAGGGCTCGATGAGCTCGATGTCGCCCAGGCCATGGCCGCCGATGGAGCCGTAGTCCTCGTAGACGTGCAGCGCTTCGGTGATCCGATCCGCTTGTGCGCGCGGGACCGACTGCACGACCGTCGGGACGATGAAGAGGAAGTTCTCGAGGTTCTCCTCGTGGCGCACGTTCGTGCCGAAGAGGACGCCGACGATCGGGATCTGCGAGAGGCCGGGAAGGCCGCCCTGCGACTCCGTCGTGCTGCGCGAGACGAGACCACCGAGCACGATCGACTGACCGAGCTCCATGTTCACCAGCGTCGAGAGCTGCGTGCGGATGCGGCCCGGGATCGGTCCGGAGACCGGCGGCGTCAGCTCGCTCACGTCGGCCGCGAGCGAGATCTCGATGCGGCGCGTGTCCGGATCGTAGTGCGGCGTCATCTGGATCTGCGTGCCGAACTCGATGCGCTGGACGCTCTGCGTGAAGCCCGTCTGCACGAGGATGTTCACCTCGCCGCCCGTGTTGATGACCGACTGCTCGCCGTTGGCGGTGACGATCATTCCTTGGCGCAGAAGGCGCGCCCAGCCGGCGGTCTGCGCGAGGTCGAGGCGCGGAAGCGCCTGCTGGAGCAGCGATGCGGTCGCCTGCTGGAAGGGCGCGGTATCGAGCGCGGTCAGATCGACGGTGATGTCGAGCTGGGCGCGGCCACCGATGCTGCCCGGCCAGGCGATGCCGAGCGAGTGATCGTAGGTCGCGCTGAGCTGCACGAAGTAGAGATCGAGGCGGATGTCGTCGCGCGCGACGACCTCACCGGTACGCGCGGTCACCGTGTGACTGCGGACCGTGATCGAATAACGGACCTGGTGTCCATCGGCGTAGATCAACAGGAGCGATGTCTCGCCCGACTGCTGACCGACGATGACGAACGTGCGGCCGTCGGACGTGAGGCGCACGTCGGCGATGCCTTCGGAGCCGACCGAGTAGCTCGCGACGTTCGCGGCCGAGACGGTCTCCTGCTCGCCGACGTCGAGCTCGATGCGCTGATCGCCGCCGCCACGCTGCGCAGATGCGGCCAGCGGCGCAAGCCACGCGCACGCGACGAGCGCGCACGAGAGGGCGAGCAACGAACGGACGCGAACGATCGATTCAGCGAATTGCACGGGTAACCTGTTGCGGCAAAACGGTGGTGGACGGGGGCGGTGCCTGCGGACGAGGAACGGTGTGCTGACGCGTCTCGCGTCGTTCCGGCTCGATGATGTCGTCGGTGGTCGTCTCGGGAAGACCCTCGATGACCGCGATGTCGTCGGGATGACGAAGCAGGAGGGTGAGGCGCCCACGCTGCTGCGCGAACGCCAGGAGCTGCGATTGCTCGACCGTCGCCGAGATCGTCACGTCGTTCATCTGCGTGGGCGGACGCGTGGTGGCCGAGCGCTGGATCGCGCCCGTGTCCTGACCGGCCGCGAGCACGAGCAGGTTCTGGAGCAGCGCGATGGTGACGCGATCTTCTTCGGCCGAGGACGTGGGCGTCGACGAGGGACGCGTGAGCGTCATGAGCACGTCGACGCGATCGCCCGGGCGCACGAGGCCGCCGAAGGTCGCGCTCTGATCCGCTTGGATCGTGATCGCGCGCATGCCGTTGCGGACCAGGCTCGAGAGATCACGAGAGGTATCCGTCGTCGTCGCGAGATCGGTCCACAGGATCGATTCGCCCGCCCGGATGCCGCCCACGACGCGCACGCCCATGACGCGCTCTTGATCCGCGACCGTGATGTGCCGGTCCTCGAGATAGGCCGCCGGCAGCTCGCGCGCGACGACCATTTCCT
>CAYSCF010000197.1:0-12860 GCA_964429305.1 uncultured Sandaracinaceae bacterium
GTGCTTGGGCTGTCGCTGGACCCCCCCCACCCACCCCGCGGATCGCGCGCGCCCGTCGGCCGCGTGGCAGCTCGCGACGTCCACGCTCGGCCCGTACTCCGTCGAGTGCCGGCTGAGGCGTGCAGACGGCGCCTACGCGTGGTGGCTGACCCGGGGCGTCCCGATCCGAGACGCGAGCGGCAATGTCACGCGATGGTTCGGCACCTGCACCGACATCGACGATCTGAAGCACGCCGAGGCGCGCGCGATCGAGAGCGAGGCGATGATGCGCCTCACCGGGCAGGTCGCCCGGCTCGGTGGATGGACCCTCGCAGTGCAGGACCAGCGTGTGTACTGGTCCGACGAGGTCTGCGCGATCCTCGACTTCCCGCTGGGCACGGCACCGACGCTTCATACGGCCACGGAGCTCTACCCGCGGGAGTATCGGGAGCTCATCGTCGCCAAGATCGCCCGCTGTTGCGAGGACGGAACGCCGTTCGACGTCGAGCTGCAGGTCGACACGGCGCGCGGTCGTCGCATCTGGGTGCGTGCCCTCGGCACTGCCCGGTACGACACGACGGGAGCCATCGCGAGCGTGCAGGGCGCATTTCAGGACATCGACGAGCGGCGAAAGCTACAGGACCAGTTTCGCCAGTCTCAGAAGATGGAGGCCGTAGGACGGCTCGCCGGCGGCGTGGCGCACGACTTCAACAACCTGCTTTCAGTCATCCTGAGCTACTCCTACCTCGCGATGGAGACGCTCGAGGTCGGCGACCCGTTGCGTCAAGACATTGCGCAGATCCAGAGAGCAGGGCAGCGCGCCACCGAGCTCACCCGTCAGCTCTTGGCGTTCAGCCGACGGCAGGTTCTCGCGGCGCGCGTCATCGACCTCGCCGAGATCGTCGCGAACATGAAGCCGATGTTGGCGCGTCTCCTCGGTGAGGACATCGATCTCACCGTCCTCTCGAACGAGCCTGTCGGCCGCGTGCTGGCGGATCCGACCCAGGTGGAGCAGGTGCTGATGAACCTCGCCGTGAACGCGCGGGACGCCATGCCCGGTGGCGGTAAGCTCACGCTGGAGACGATCAACGTCGTCATCGAAGAGGGCACGAGCGGTCGGCCTGTCGAAGTGCGTCCCGGGGCGTTCGTCATGATCGCGGTGTCCGATACCGGAACGGGCATGCTCGAGGCGACGCGCGCTCGGCTCTTCGAGCCCTTCTTCACCACGAAGGAGATCGGGAAAGGGACGGGCCTCGGTCTCGCCACGGCGCTCGGGATCGTGCAACAGAGTGGCGGCTACATCAGCGTCTACAGCGAGGTCGATCGGGGCACGACCTTCAAGGTCTATTTCCCCCGAACCGACCGAGCTGCCGAAGCGAGCGTGCCCGACGTATCCGAGTCGCTTCTCGGCGGATCGGAGACCATCCTGCTCGTCGAGGACGAAGAGCAAGTTCGCACGGTCGCATGCACGATTCTCCGCAAGCACGGGTACACGGTGCTCGAGACGTCGAACGGAGGCGAGGCGCTCCTGGTGTCGGTGGAGTTCGGAGCACGAATCGATCTCCTGCTGACGGACGTCGTCTTGCCGCGAATGAGCGGCCGACGACTGGCCGAGCAGCTCGCGCCGCAGCGACCGGACATGCTCGTGCTCTTCGCGTCGGGATACACAGACGATGCGATCCTGCAGCACGGCGTGCTGAACGCGGGGATGGCGTTCCTGCAGAAGCCGTTCACGCCGCAAGCATTGCTGTCGAAGGTGCGCGAGGTGCTTGATGCACGCGGGACGCAACGCGCAGGCACGGTGCGTTAGGGTGTGTGAGGAGGGCGACGCTCGCCAGGCCTACGGCGGCGGCCATCATCGCCGAGCGGGACGCGGCTTCCGCGCTTGCGCGCGGAACGTTCGTACGACACACCCGCAGCAGTCGGATGGTCGGCTACTCGGCTCGTGACCTTCTCCCCCGTTGGGCACGAGCCGAGTCACTTCCGACAACGAGGGCTCGTGTTTCGATACTTCGGGGGCTGCCGGATACGCAAGGGACCTTCATCGACGCTCATCTCGCTCGCGATGAGCTGAGCCGTCGTCTCGCTCACACCGGGGTTCGCTTCGAGGAACGCGCAACCGCTGCGCCCGAGCGCGTCGCCGATCACGCCGGGCCTTGGCGTTCTTGCGCGCCCGCACGATCCGTCCGCGTCGCCGAGCTCAGTGGCGTGGCTCCGCGAGCACCGAGCGCAGGACATCGCCCAATTGCTGTAGGCCGAAGGGCTTCGCGAGGCGCGCCCGGACGTCCAAGTGTAGACCTTCCTCGCTCGCTTCCATGAAGCCCGAGACGAGGACGATGGGAAGCGCTGCGCGGATCTCTCTCGCCCGACGAGCGAACTCGAGCCCCGACATCTCGCCCATGTTGAAGTCGGTGACGAGGCAATCGAAGCGGTCTGGCTGCGCGCGCAACGCTTCGAGCGCATCGGAGGCGCTGGTGAACCCGGTGGCGTGGTACCCGAGCACCTCGAGCATTCTCTGCGTAGCCCTGACGATGACGGGCTCGTCGTCGAGGAAGAGCACGTGGCCGCTCGCGAGTGCGACGGGGCGGGGCGGTGCGATCGCGGTGAGCGCCGCTTTCGGTGCCGCCGGAAGGTACACGGAGGCAGTCGTGCCCGCTCCGACCGCGCTCTCGACGTCGATCGCTCCGCCGTGCTCGGTGACGATCCTGTGGACGATCGCGAGACCGAGGCCGGTGCCGCGGCCCGCCGGCTTCGTCGTGAAGAATGGATCGAAGATCCGCTCGCGCGTGGCGGCGTCCATGCCGCGCCCGTCGTCACGCACCCAAATGCGCACGTAGTCGCCGTCGACGAGGGCGAGCGCACGCGCCTGCTGCTGGCGCTCGACCCGCACGGTGTCACAGCCAAACGTGATCGAGCCGCGCCCGTCGAGGGCGTGCCACGCGTTCGTGCCCAGGTTCACGAGCACTTGGTGCAGCTGGGAGGCGTCCGCGAGCATGTCGAGGTTGTCCGCGTCGTCGCACCTGCGGATGGTGACCGTCGACGGTAGCGTCGCGCGCAAGAGCTTGCATGCCTCGTCGATGATCGCGGTCGGCGATAGCTGGATCCGGTGGGCAGGCTGGGCGCGACTGAACGAGAGGATCTGGCGCACGAGATCGGTGGCTCGTGCCGCCGCGCGCTCGATGTCAGTGAGATTCTCGCCGAGTGGGCTCGAGGGCTCGACCTGCATCTTGCCGAGCTCCGTGTTGGCCACGATCGCGGCAAGCAGGTTGTTGAAGTCGTGGGCGATGCCACCCGCGAGCGTCCCGATCGCTTGCATCTTCTGCGACTGACGCAGCTGTGCTTCCAGCGCTTGCCGCTCGGTCTCCGCACGCGCGATCTTCGTGCGGTCGCGTATGGCGGCGATCACGTACGTGCTCTCGCCGCTGCGCATGGGGCCCAGCGCGATGTCGACAGGGAACGCCGTCCCGTCCTTCCGCCGGGCCGCGAGCCGGCGGCCGCCCTGAGCACCCATCGCGCGTGGGAGCGTCGCCGCGAACCGCGTACGCAGCATCGTGTGCACTGCGCGGGACTCCTCGGGAACGAGCGACTCGAGCTGCGCACCGACGAGCTCGCTTCGCGGGTAATCGAAGAGGACTTCGGCCCAGCGATTCGCACGCACGATCTGCCCTTCGTCGTCGGCCACGATGATGCCGTCGGGCGAGAACTCGAAGAGATCGGCGAGCTCGGTCTCCACGATCGCGCGCTCCATCTCGCTGGCCGTTCGGACGGCGAACGCTTGCAGCACCGACGTGACCAGGTCGACGTTCTCGATCGCGCCGTGCGACAACACCGCGATCGTGCCGATGACGGTACCGCCCGAGTCTTGCAGCGCCACGCTCGCGTAGCTCCTCAGCTCCGCCTCGTCGATCTCGGGCGCGCCGACGAAGCGACGACCGGCCGTGTCGGAGACGACCGCCCCGCCTGCGTTGACGGCGTGCTCGCACGGAGAGCCGACCAAATCGAACTCGAGCTCCGGCAAGTCGCGTCCTCCCATCCGCAGTCCGAGCGTGCGCAGCTTCGGTCGACCCCGTCGCCGGAGCGAAGTGACCATGGCCAGATCGACCTCGAGCAGGGACTCGAGCTCGCGCACCACGCCCGCGAAGAATGGCGCGCCACGAAGACGACCGAGCTCGGTGGACAGCGCGTGGAGCGCGAGGTCGATCGTCTTGCGACCGGTGATGTCCCTCGCGAGAGCGACGAGGCGACTGCCGCCGGTGGGTGTGCGCTTGCGGGCGACCGAGAGCTCCCACCACGAGCGACGTGCGCCGGTCTGCACCTGGTACTGGCGGCCGCGAGAGGAGCCGAGCGCGTCGGCCTCGTCGAGCGCCTCCATGACGACGTCGGCAGCTGCGGCAGGCAGCACCTCGCGCACCGTCTGGCCGAGGAACTTCTCGAGCGGGGCGAGCAGCGAGCCGCGGCCCGCTCGGTAGCTCACGATGCGCCGCTCCTCGTCGGTCTCGAACAGGAGGTCTGGAACGGCGGCGAGCGTGGCATCGAGATCGTCGTGCGCACGCATCAAGGCATCCTCGGCCGCGCGTCGCTTCGAGATGTCGGTCGCCACGGCGAGGTAGCGGGTGGGCGGCTCGCCGGGTCGTCGAAGCGGAGCCACCGAGAGATGAGCCCAGACGAACGACGCGTCGCTCCGAAGCAGGCGCATCTCCATGGTGAACTGCGCGGCCTCTTGCTTCTGGATTCGCTCTGCCGACTCGAGAGCGGCGGCCCGGTCGTCTGGATGCACGAGCTGCATGAAGTCGAGCGCGAGCATCTCGGACTCGCTGCGCGCGAGCAGCGCGCAGTAGCTGGGATTCACCCTCAGGAAGTGTCCCGTCGTCGCGTCGATCTCGGCCACGCCGACGGAGGCTGCGACGAACATCGCTCGATAACGGGCTTCGCTCTCCGCCAGCAGTCGGTGTGCGCGTCGTGCCCCCAGCACCATCTCCAAGTTCGCTCGTAGCGCTTGGAGTCGGAAGGGCTTCATGAGGTAGCCGGCGGCGCCGCTCGAGATGCTTCTCTCCACGGTCTCGACGTCGGCGTAGGCGGTGAGGAAGACGATCGCGGCATCGCTCGTCGTTTTCAGTCGCTCGGCGACGTCGATCCCCGTCAACCCGGCGCCCAGGTTGACGTCCATCAGCACGACTTCGGGGGCCAGCTGCGCGATCAGATCGAGCGCTTGATCGCCTCGCGCCGCGATGCCCACCACGTCGTAGCCCAGCGTCGTGAGCTGGTCCTCGATCTCGAGCGCGATCAGTGCCTCGTCCTCGACGATGAACACGCGCACCGACCCGGGCGCGTTCAAGACGTCGTCTCCACATCGCTCGAGGTGGTCCTCGTGGGCAATGCGAAGGCCAGCGTGATGCGTGACCCGGGCGCGAGCCGTTCCAGCGAGAGAGTCGCATCCAGCTGTCGTGCGAGCGAGCGCACCAGTCGCAGACCGAACGACTTGGCACGGGCTGCATCGATCGACTCCGGAATGCCGATGCCGTCGTCCTGGACCACGAGCGCAAGGCGCTCGCCCTCGCGCCTGAGCAACACTCCGACGACGCCCGTGCGGTCGCCGGGGAACGCGTGTTTCGCCGCGTTCATCACCAGCTCGGTCACGATCATACCGAGGGGAGGCGCTGCTTCGGTCGGTGCGGCGATGACATCCTCGCTCGACTCCACACGAACGACGGCGGAGGCGCTCGCCTGCCCTAGTGAGTCGACGAGCGCGCGCAGGTAGCGCACGAGATCGATGCACGCGAGATCGCGCGACTGATAGAGCTGCTCGTGCACGAGCGCCATCGCGTCGAGCCGCACGCGTGCGTCGTCGAACACGGCGCGCGGCGACACGCCGTCGAGCGACGAAGCGTGGGGGAGTGCGTCTGCCTTCTGTCTCCGAAAATGCAGGAGACTGGAGATCATCTGCAGGTTGTTCTTCACACGATGGTGGATCTCCCGCAGCAGCGTCTCCTTCTCGGCGACGTTGCGGCGCAGCGCCTCGGTTGCTGTGCGCTCCGCCGTGACGTCGCGTCCGTAGCCGAGGATGGCGTACCCGCGGCCGTCGGGGTCGCGCAGCGCCAGCTTGGTGAGCTCGAAAACGTGCTCCACGTCGGCGATCCGGAACGTGGTGCTCTGCGGTCCGAGCCACGTGCCGGTCAGCACCTGGCGATCGTCTTCGTGGAGCCCGTCGATGAAGTCCTGCGTCGCGCGCGTCTCGCTCGCCTCGAGCACGTCGACGTCGAGGCGTCCGATGAGCTCGGCGCTCGAGAGGCCGAACACTCGCTCGAACGTGGCGTTGGCGAGCAAGAGACGATGGTCGTGACTCTTGAGGAACACCATGTCGGGCGACGAGTCGATGATCGCGCGCAGGAGATCGCGGCTGCGTGCGGCTTGCTTCGTCGCGACGACGCGCTCGGTCACGTCTTGCACCGTGCCGACGGAACGCAGCGCGTTGCCGTCCGGGTCGTAGAACGTCTCGCAGCGCTCGTGGACCCACTTGATCCGGCCGTCGGGCAGTGCGAGCCGGTGCTCGATCTGATAGGGCTTCCGCGTCTGGACCGAGCTCTTGTAGGCCGCATCGACGGTCGGGCGGTCGTCGGGGTGAACGAGCTCGAGGAATGCCTCGTACGACGCAGCGAACCCTGCGGGATCGATCTCGAAGAGCCGGAAGATTTCGTCGGACCAGAGCAGCTCGCCCGTGACCAGGTCGAGCTCCCAGCTGCCCAGTTTGGCGAGCCGCTGCGCCTCGTTCAGTCGTGCGACGGCCGCGTTGCGCTCACTGACGTCGATCCCGAACGTGGCGACGTGCGTGACATCGCCGCCGTCGGAGCGGATGGGCCGGAACGCGACCTGGAGCTCGGCGCTCTTGCCGTCGGGCATCGGGACGACCGCGTCGAAGTCGGAGCTGATGCCGCTGCGAGCTCGTGCGAAGGCCTCGAGCGAGTGCGCGCGAAGGCCGTCCTCGATGCGCCAGTGCGAGAGATCCTCCACCCGCGTGCCGTCTTCTTCCCCGCGTTGTCGACCCGTGCGCGCCAAGAGGGTTGCGTTGGCGTGTCGCTGACGGCCGTCCGCGTCGTGCAGGCCGATGATCCCGGGGAAGGCGTCGATCAGCGAGCGCAGGAGCGTGCGCTCCGCACGCATGGCCGACTCGGTGTGGCGCAGCTCCGTGATGTCGGTGACGGTCCCCATGTACCCGATCACCGCGCCGGACGCGTCCTTGAGCGACACACCTTGCCCGAGCACCCAGACGACGCCTCCGTCGCGTCGGACGAAGCGGTGCTCGAGCCGATACGGTCGGCCTTGCTCCTGAGACTCCTGCCACTCCTGGCGCACTCCGGCGACGTCGTCAGGATGCATGGCCTGACGCCAGCCCTCACCGAGCGCGTCTTCGCTGGGTATGTCGAGGATCTCACACAGGCGTGCGTTCACGAATTCGCACGCCCTCGCTGCGTTCAGACGGTAGACCCCGACGGGGCTCGCGTGGATGAGCGCCGCACGCTGCTGCTCGAGCTCGAGCAGAGTTTGTTCGACCCTGTGACGCTCGGTGACGTCCTCGATCGTACCGACCATGCGGCGGGTGCCGGTGTCGGTTGCGTCCTCGATCGACATGAACGACGCGCGCTGCCGGACGTGCTTGATGCGGCCGTCGGGCATCACGAGGCGCGCCTCGTGATCGACGGGCTGCCGCGTCAGCAGCATGCTCTCGAAGTTCTCCATGCCCCGGGCTCGGTCGTCGGGGTGGAGGCGCGAGAGGAAGGTCTCGAACAGACCGTCCTTCTGCGCGGGATCGACCTCGACGATGCGGTACGTCTCGGACGACCACAGCGCGTGCTGCGCACCGAGATCCAGCTCCCAGCTACCGACGCGCGCGAGCTGCTGCGCGTCCGCGAGCAGCCTCTCGCTCCGGGACAGGGCGCGCTCCCGCTCCCGAAGCGCTCGCTCTGCTCGGATCTGCTCGGTCCGATCGAGGCCGACCGCGAGCACTCGGATCGTGCTCGTCGCGGGGTCGTCGACGCGTCGATGCCGCCACTCGATCTCGCGCACGCTTCCGTCGCGCAGGACGATCGGATGAGTTGCTACCGCGACGGTCCCGTGTTCCACGAGGCTCGCGAGCAACGACCGCACCTCGCCGCGCGCCTGCGCGGGAGCCCCCAGCGAGAGCCAATCTCGTCCCAGGATCTCCGCCAGCGTCCAGCCGGAGAGCCGCTCGTAGTACGGGCTCGCGTGCGCGACGCGCCCAGCCGCGTCGAGCCCCAGTAGGATCACGGGCGCGAGCTCGAGGGCATCGCGGTGCCATGGATCGCTGCCAGCACCGAGGATCATCGCGTGTGAAATTCTGTCGGAGGTCGCCGACCGGCGCGAGCCGCGGACAGGGCTATTCGAATGCCCCCGAATGGGTCAGTCGTGAGCGCGGACGGCGTGCGACTCTGAGCGCCACCGAGGGGAGACGGTGAGGACGGCCATTGTTCGACGGAGGCGAGAACGAACGAGCTCGGGAGTTAGCGGTGCTCGACGCCATCTGGGACGTGGCCCTGGTTCTCGATGCCGATCAGCGCGTAGTCCTCGCGAACGCGGCCGCGCGGCGCGTGCTCGGAGCAGGGCTCGAGGGGCGCACGCTCGCATCGTTCGCCGACCGAGCCTGGTCGGCATTCGCGCGTTCCGCCCACGGCGGCGGCCCGCAGCAGATCCGGGCAGGCGTCGTCGAGCTCAGGGCCGCGCCGTGGCGCGCCGGAGTATTGCTCGTCGCGCATGAAGTCGACGAGGTCGCGCTAGCGGAACGACGCTGTCGAGCGACGCTCGACCGCCTGCCACATCCCGTCGTCACCATCGACGTCGAGGGCCACATCACGTACCTCAACCCAGCGGGTGAGCGCGCGCTGGAGCGCACGGCGAGCCATGCGCTCGGTGAGCGTTGGTCGGAGCTCGTTCCCGAGAGCTTGCCGCTCGAGACTGGCGTCCACGAGGCGCGGTCGTTCGTTCAGCTGCTCGAGACGTCGGGCGGGACCCGGGTTCTCGCGTGGACCGACAGTCCAGTCTACGACGATCGAGGGGAGATCCTCGAGCACGTTGCGATTGGTGTCGATGTCACCGATCACCGGGCTCGCGAAGAGGCGCTGCGCGCGTCGCTGGCGGAGAACGAGCAACTTCTCCGCGAGCTCCACCATCGCGTCAAGAACAACCTGCAGATGGTCACCAGCCTCCTGTCGTTGCGCCTCGGGACGATCGACGATCGCGAGATGCGCGCAACCGTGGACGACGTGCGCGCACGCGTCCACGCGATGGCGCTCTTGCACGAACACCTCTACCGCTCGCGCGAGCTCGGCGTCGTCGAGAGCGTCACGTATCTCGGAGGCCTCGTGCAGGCACTCGAGCGCAGCACGGGGCGTCCCGAGGTGATCGTCACGACTCGCATCGATCTGGTGACGCTCGACGTCGAGCAGGCCGTCGCCCTCGGTACCTGCGTGCACGAGCTCCTCTCGAACGCCTTTCGTCACGGCTTCCCACGCGGCGCCGCGGGAAGGGTGCTCGTCGAGCTGCGTCGTGAGGAGAGCGAGCTCTGCCTCTGCGTCGAGGACGATGGCATCGGGCGCGCAGCAACGGCGGCGGGCGATGGACGGTTGGGGATGGGCCTCACCATCGCCAAGAGTCTCGCTCGGTCGCGCCGCGGGACACTCGCGTGGATCGACCGGCCTCGCGGCGTACGCGTGGAGGTGTGCTTCCCGTGCGGATGAAAGGTCCAGGATCGATCCTCGTCGCGGACGACGAGCCGCTCATCGCGCACGACATCGCTCGAATCGCACGCAGCGGCGGCTACGAGGTCGCTGCGGTGATCACCGATCCCGCGCGCTTCGCCGCCGCGGTCGCGCGCGAGCGACCGAGGCTGGCGCTCGTCGATATCCGCTTCGGCCTGCAGGATGGAATCGATCTCATCGGAGGCCTCCCGCCCGAGCTGCGCCCGCGGGTGCTCTACGTCAGCGCACACACCGACGAGGTGACGGTGCGGCGTGCGGCGTTGACGGCCTGTATCGGGTTCGTCGCCAAGCCGTTCAGCGAAGAACAGCTCCTGGCCGCCATGCGCGTGGCGTTCGAAAGCTCTTTCGAGAGCTCACCGGTCGAAGCGCGGCCCACCGAGCAGGACACGCGCAAGGTGCACGATGCGCTGTCCAAGATCGCCGTGCTGCTCGCGGAGGCGGGGCTCACGCCGCGACCGAACGAGCCTCACGACATCGCGATCCCGGCCACCTTGGACCTGTCGCCGCGCGAGCGCGAGGTCGTCGCCGCGCTCCTGCGACACGGGCGCGTCGCGAGGGTCGCGACGGCGCTGCACATCAGCCCCCACACGGTTCGCAATCACGTGAAGGCTATCTACCAGAAGCTCGGAGTCCACTCGGTCGCGGAACTGTTCGACCACGTGCATCAAGCGCGGCGAGCGACGAAGTCCTGACCTCGCGTGCGCCGTGCACGCGACCCTGGCCCATTCGGGGGCATGCGTTCGGCTCGGTTCTCGTCATCACGTGACCGCGTAGGTTGGGCGATGAGCAATGCATGGTGATGCACATGGGCCAGGGGCAACGGCAGGTGTCGAGCGACGCGATCGAGCGTGCGAGCCACGAGCTCCGCACGCCGGTCACCGGGATCGTCGGCATGTTGGAGCTGCTCGCGAGCAGCCGCCTCGACGATGATCAGCGCGAGCTCGTGAGCGCCGCATCGTGCTCGGCCAAGCATCTGCTCGACGTCATCGGCGCCACGCTCGACCACGCGAGCGCGCGCGCCGGAGTGCTGCAGCTGAAGGACGAGCCGTTCGACCTCCGCGAGGTCGTGCGCCAGGTGAATGCCATCGTCTCGAACGCCGCCCAGTCCAAGGGCCTGCAAGTGCACGTGAGCCTCGCCGAGCGGTTGCCCTCGACGGTGTCCGGAGATTCGACGCGTGTGCGACAGATCCTCGTGAACCTGCTCGGCAACGCGATCAAGTACTCCGGTCGCGGCGTCGTGCGCCTCACGGTCGAGCCCGGCTTCGCGCGCGGCGTGATCGTGTTCGGCGTCACCGACGACGGACCAGGGATCGCCCCAGAAGATCGCACACGCATATTCGAGCCGTTCGCGCGCGCAACGCACGAGGATGGTCGCACTGGCACCGGGCTCGGCCTTCCGCTGGCACGTCAGCTCGCCCGCGCCATGCATGGGGACCTCGTGCTCGTTCCGTCCGAGCGCGGTGGGTATTTCCGAGCGACGTTGCGACTGCCCAGCGTGCACCCCGCCGCAGCATCGCCGCGACGGCGGTGGCTTGCGACGCGACGGCTACGGATCTTGCTCGCCGATGACGACCTTGCCAACCAGATCATCGCTCGACGCGTCCTCGAACGTATGGGGCACGAGGTGAAGGTCGTTTCCGACGGAGCGTCGGCGCTCGAAGCGCTGTGTCGCGAATCCTACGACCTCGCGATCCTCGACATCGAAATGCCCGGCGCGACCGGGCTCGAGGTCGTCCGTAGCCTCCGAGGGCGCGAAGTCACGACGCCGGTAGTGGGCTTCACCGCCCACGAGTCGCCCGCACATCGAGTGCGCTGTTTGGATGCCGGGATGGTGGATGTGCTCCTCAAGCCGGTCGATGCGGAGCAATTCGCCGCGGTCGTTTCCTCGACCGCCGGCCGCAGTCTCGTTGCGCACCTCCCACGCTGAGCCGAGTCAGTTCGCGTAGCGGCTGGCGTCGTCCTGCGCGAGGAGGTGGTCGGGCCAGCGCGCCAAGAACAGCTTCTGCCCGCTGGCGGTCCGTGACGCGGGCTGACGTGTGGGTGATTCCTCGCCCGTGGCTGAAGTCCTGCGAGCTCTGGACGTCCTGCGGCGTCTCTCGCGCCACGCTTCTCCAGGCCGGTCAGCCTAAACATACGGTCGGGACACGGCGCGCCGGGGATCCGCTTTCGCAGCTACCTCGGCGCACCGTATCCCTCTCGATCTACGAACCATGCGGAAGAGAGGACTTGAACCTCCACGCCCTTGCGAGCGCTGGAACCTGAAGCGTGCCGGTGACCTCGTTTGTGCCGTATTTCTAGGGGGTTTGGCGCGTCACGATGCGTCAGAAAACGACCCGAAGCGGCGAATAACGGATACATACGGGATACACGAAGCGGCTACTCGTCATCGTCCGCCGGGTGCTCTTCCTCGTCGTCCGTGGCGACGGTCATCGAGGGTAGGGCGTCGACCACCTGGAGGTCGAGCCGAGCGGCGTGGCCCATCGCCCAGGTGATCCAGGCGGCGTCCTCGTCCCGGCTTGCCGCGCGGACACGCTCGACGACTTCGCGCACCCGCTCGGCCAGCAGCAGAACCTCGACGCGCCGGAGGACGTCCGCACGAAGTAGTTCGCCTTGCCGCTGGATGGCTTCGGCGCGCTTGCGCACCCGTTCTGCCTGCTTCCGCTCTCGTGCGTGCTCCTCCTGCGTGCGTCGCAGCTCACGCGCGGCGAGTGCGACCGCGAAGAATGCGCGAAAGACTGCGGGCAGCTTCGTTTCGACGAGACCGCGATCGTCGTCGCGCCACGTTCGCACGTCGTAGTGGCCCGGTCCGACTTGGAGCCGGAGCTTCCCGTCGCCCGCGCGCACGCGCTTGCTCCAGCCGACCGATCGGATTCGTTCGACCAAGGATTGCTTCCGCTCCGGGTCGTCTTCCCAGAAGTCCCGGATCCATTCGGAGATAGAGAACTGGACCGGCTCGCCGTGTACGTCGATCTCGATGCACGGCGGAGTGCGCTTCCATCGCTCGGGAGCGTGCTCGCCGGCTTTCGCCACATAACGCAGGCCGACGCGGTCCAGTTCCGTGAGAATCACGTGCATCACCCGCACCGCGCGCGCGTGCGTCTCCTTCGTCTC
>CAYSCF010000198.1:0-12619 GCA_964429305.1 uncultured Sandaracinaceae bacterium
CGTAGCCGCGCCGCCGATTCGCTTCACGATCGCCTCGAGCAAGGGCCCGCGGATCCATGCGCGGCCGTCCGAGTCGACGAGCAACGATCGGGGGCCGAGCTGTCCGAGGCTCTCCGTGCGACCGAGACCGCGCGCGAGCTCGAGGGCGATCGTCGCGACGACGTCGCGATCGTGCTGCCAGCCTCCGCGCGCACGCGAGAGCGCGCTCGCGAGCGTGCCGCCGGCGATCCACGGCAGGAGCGCGAAGCGCGAGCCTTCCTGCTCGACGCTCGCGCTGCGATAAGGAACGCCCGCGGGCGCATCGACCAAGAGGCGACCGCGGGCGAGCGAGGTGAGCACGCCCTCGCCGCAGGCTTCTCGATCCGCGGCGAACGCGTCCGACCAGTCGCCTTCGAGCTCGAGCAGAAACGCGTGTCGATCCTCGTGCCAGACCGCGCCCGCCCGCGCCCACGACGCCAGCGACCACGGGCGCCCGGCGCGCTTCCACGACGCGCATTCGCGAGTGCGCACGATCTCGTCGGCGTCGGGGAGCATCGCCGGACAGTTCAGACGAAGAAGCGGCGCGCGTCCAGCAGTGGCGTCGGATCGCGCGGATCGTCGTCCGGATGCAGCAAGCGGAAGTAGAGCGCCTCGCGCGTGTGCAGCGAGAAGTTGTCGGCCGCGCCGTGGCCCAGCAAGTGGTGCGCGAGCACGACGTCGCCTGGCTCCACCTCGAGCTGCTTGTCCGGCCCGGGATCGAACGCGCGGATGCGCTTCAGCAATGCCTCGGACCCGTGCGACCGCAAGAACGCGAGGGCGTCGATCTCGCGGAGCCAACGCTCGAACGCGCGGTGCGATCCCGGCCACACGACGAAGTTGCCTCGGTCGGGCCCGGGCGTGGCCGTGAGATACACACCGGCCAGGAGCGTCGCGCGATACACGGCGCCCGACGCGACGTCGTTCCCCTCGCTCGGGAAGCCATCGAGGTGAAAGCCGTGGCGCGGCTCCCCGGATCGGGCGAGCTGCGGAAAGCGGAGCGCGATCTGCACGCTGCTCGTGGAGGGCGCATGGGCCAGGCCCAGCAGCGTCGCGATCGGTGCGGCGACGGGCTCGAGCAGGCCGAGAAGGCTCGGGTCGGAGGTCAACGACGGGCAGAACGAGCTCTGCACGAAGCGCAGCATCTCGCCATGGCTCTCGTCGCGCTCGAGCGCTTCTGCGATGCGTGCGCGCGCGTCGCGGACCTTCGCGGTCGGCACTGCCCCGCGCAGGTGCACGTACCCATCCCGGTGAAACGTCTCGACGAGGTGGCTCACGAGGGTTGAACGCCCACCGTGCCCCACCGATTCAGGTCGGGCGAATGGAACGGCTCTTCTCTCCGGCCCCTCCCGTCCGCAGCAATCCGTGATGGAACCCCAAGGCGCCGCTTGCCCCGTCCGTCCCAGTTGGACAACATGCCGCCTCCATGACGGCCGGGGCATCCATGCGTCTCACCTCTATTCTATGTGTCGTCGCGATCGCGACGCTCGTTCCGGTCGCGGCATCCGCACAACGGACGCCGCGCACGCCCCGTCGCCAAGGGCACCCGCCCGCGGGCCAGACGAGCGAGACGGGCGAGCCGCTCGCACCGGCGCCGACGTTGGAGGACATGGGCACCATCGTTCCGCGTCTCTCGAGCTCGAACCAAGACGAGGTCATGGCCGCGATCGATCAGCTCAGTGTGATCGATGATCCGGCCGTCGTGGCGCCGCTCGTGACGCTCATCCGCTCGGGCCAGCCCGACGCGGTCACCGAGCGCGCGATCGAGGCGCTCCGCGGTCTCGCGCAGCCGTCGTCGCTCGACGTCCTGACCGAGCTCACGCGTCATCGTCGTCCCGCCGTGCGGCGTCGTGCGTACGCGGCGATCGCGGCCATCCACGATGCGCGCGTACGCGCTCTGCTCGAGCAGGGCTTGCGCGACAGCGACCGTCAGGTGCGCGGTGTGTGCGCCGATCAGCTCGGCCGCACGGGTGCGCGCGCGTCGCTGGATCTGCTCTTCCGCGCCTTCGAGCGCGGCGTGATCGAGGCCGCGGGCGCGATCGGGCGCCTCGGCAATTCGGCGAGCGTGGAGCGCTTCGACGAGCACCTCGGCCACGCGCCGCTCTCCGTCATGCTCTCGGGCTACGAGCAGTACCTCGCGCGGACCGACATCGACGAGGACACGAAGGTCGAGATCGTCGGCCGGCTCGGCGAGGTCTCGGGCCGCACCGTGCGCGAGTTCCTCGGTCAGTACCTCCTGACGTTCAACGAGCGTGATCGAAGCCGGCTGCGCACCGTCGTGCGCGACACGCTCGCGCGCATCCCGGCCGATGCGCCCACGGCACGCACGGCTCCTGCGGCGGCGCCCGCGACGGGAGGTGCGCAATGAGCTCGTCCTTCCTCCGCGCGTCGGTCTTGCTCGCGCTCGTCGCGGGTTGCGGCGGCTCGCAGCAGTCCGCGTTCAGTCATCAGTTCCGCGACAACCAGGACGAGGACTTCGCGGCCGTGCTCGAGCGCTTGCCGCAGCCGGCGAGCCACGAGAGCCCGCAGAACACGCTGCACCGCCCGCTCGCGGTCGCGACGACGAACGACGAGCCGCGTCGCGTCGTCGCGATGGATCCGAGCACGGGTGAGACGCTCTGGGCGCACGAGATCGATGCGCAGACGCGCCCCGAGATCCTCGGCGACCTCGTGATCACGAGCGATCGCACGCAGCTCGTCGCGCTCGATCTGAGCAGCGGCAACGTGCGCTGGACCTCGCGCCTCGGCGATCTGGCGTACGTCGGCGCCTCGCGCGACGGCAACACGGTGTTCTGGGCGGCGACGGTCGGAGCGCTCGGTGGCGCGCGCCGCGTCGGTCACGTGGTCGCGGTCGACGCGCGCACGGGCGGCGAGCGATGGCGTCACGAAGTGCAGGGCGTGTTCGGTCGTCCTGCCTCCGAAGGCGGCATGGTGTTCGTGCCGTGGGAGCGCCAGAACATCGCGGTCCTCGATCAGCTCACCGGCCGTGAGCTCGCGCGTCTGCGATCGACCGATGACGTCGTCGCGTGGATCTTCGACGACCCGACGGGCATCTACTACGGCCATCGCGGCATCTACCGGCTCACGCAGCGCTCCGTGAGCGGCACGCGCGAGGGCTCGACGCACATCGACGTGCCGCTCGGCGATCTGCCGCGCGATCCCGACATCCAGGACGACGGGTTCCTGCCGAAGCCGGGAACGCGCTCGGCGCGCGGGCGCATCCGCGTGTACTTCGCGCCGGCCCCGTCGACGGATCCGTCGCAGGTCGCGATCGCGGGCGACACGTACTACTTCGTCTACTACCGCTACGTGTTCGCGTACGGGCTCGACGGTGCGATGCGCTGGGCGCGCATCGTGGAGCAGGACATCATCGGCGCGCAGGCGATCGGCGACGGCCTCTTCACGGTGGGCGAGCAGGGCGCGCTGCGCGTGCTCGACGGCCAGACGGGGCAGGATCGCTGGCAGGGCGGCAGCAGCATGGAGCTCGCCGCGGTCGATCTCGACGTCGCGGGCTTCGCGGGCGGCGCCGTCACGGGCACGGCCACGCCACTGCGTCAGGCGCTGACGGAGATCGCGCTCGATCCGGACAATCGGCTCGTGCCCGCGCGTGGATATGCGGTCGAGACGCTCGGGGCGATCGAAGACCCGGAGATCACGCGCGACCTGCTCGATCTCTACGCGCAGCGCTCGATGCCGGGGTCGCTCCGCGAATCGATCGCCGCGGCGCTCCGGTCGCGTCGCACGGGCCCGCAGTACCTCATCGAGGCGCTCGGCCGTCGCTACGACTTCATCGAGGACACGCAGGCCCCGCCGCTCGAGGTCATCGTTCCGTCGCTGCTCGAGATGCATGCGACGGAGTCGGTGCCGCTGCTCATCCAGCAGATGAACGACTTCGAGACGCCTGCGCCGGTGCTGCCGATCGTCGTGCAGGCCGTGGGCGAGCTCGGCGACGTGTCCGTGGTGCCCGCGCTGCGCCAGTTCTTGGTTTTCTATCACGCGGACAGTACGTTCGCGGAGAACGCCGACGCGCTCAACTGGGCCGCGCGCGGCATCTTCAATCTCGGCGGGCCGGAGGGGCGCGAGCTGCTCGCGTCGCTGCGCGCGGAGAACCGCACGGTCGCGCCGCTGAGCGCAGGCATCGCGAGCCTGTACGACGCGGAGCGACAGCAGCAGGAGCAGCTCGCCGCGCGCGAGGCCGCCGATGCGCAGGCCGCGCTCGACGAGGCCACGCGACGCGCGGAGTCGGAGCTTCCCTCGCGCCTCACGCAGGAGCAGATCAACACGACCTTCGCCGAGCATGCCGACGAGCTGCGCGACTGCGTCGCCGGAGAGGTCGGGCGCAATCCACTGCTCGGTCAGGTGCGCCTCCGGTTCAACCTGAGCAGCGACGGGACCGCGAGCGACCTCCGGGTGACGCCGGAGACGCCCGAGTTCGTGACGTGCATGCTCGAGCGCGTCTCGGCGATCCGGTTCCCGCGGTTCCGTACGCGGCGACAGCCTGGGGCGTTCACGATCTCGCTGCGCAACGGCGCGCCGCAGACGACCACGTCGACGCAGCAGAGCGCGCTCGAGCGGCCGCTGACCGCCGACGATCCGTGGTGGGCATGGAACGAGCGGCGCGCGGAGGGCTCGGAAGTGCCGACCGCGATCCGCGCATGGTGGGATCACCGTCCGGCGCCCGTGGTCGCCGTGGCCACGACGACGACGCCGACCGTCCCGACGATCCCGACGACCACCACGACGACGACACCGACCACGACGACGACGACTCCGACCGGAACGGGGACGGGCGCGTGGTGGGAAGGCTCCGGCGCGACCGAAGAGCCCGAGGAGACGACGCCGGAGCCCGAGCCGACGCCACCGGCCGAACCGCCCCCGGCTGCGCCGCCTCCCGCTGCACCGCCGCCGGCTGCACCGCCGCCGCGCGGACGGCTCGGTACCGGCATCGCGCCCACGACGCCTCCGCCGGCCGCGCCCACTCCCGCGCCGGCTCCGACGCCCGCTCCGACACCTCCCCCCGCCGCGTCGCCGGGACCGGCATGGTGGGAAGCTGCAGAAGGCGGAAGTGGCAGCACGCCGCCGAGCTCGGCAACGCCACCAGCGCATGCGACGCCGCCAACGCATGCGACGCCGCCGGCGCATGCCGAGCCGGCGCCGCCGCCCGCAGCGCCGCCGCCGGCCGCGCCGCCTCCCACGACGGCCCGTCGATCGCGGCTCGGATCCGGCGTCGCACCCACGACACCGCCGCCGGCAACGACTGCGCCCGCTCCCGCGACGCCGCCCGCCGCGCCGCCACCTGCTGCACCACCAGCCGCGCCGCCGCCGACCACGACTGCGCCTCCCGCTCCGGAGGCCGCTCCGTGGTGGGCTCCCGCCGAAGGCGACACCGCGCCCGCCGAGGCGCCTGCCCGACGGCGGCGTTCGCGTTAGTTTGTCCACGGAGGTGTTGGATGCGTCGCTCGTTCGAGCTCGGTTCGATCGTTCTGGCTCTTGGCGTCGGCCTCGTGGTCGCTTGCTCCGGCGGCAGCACGGAGACGACGGCGCCTCCTCCCTCGAGTGAGACGCGCGCCGCGCCGCCCACCGTCGCTCCTCCGGAAGCGCGCGCGGTGTGGGACGAGCCGAGCTTCGAGCTGCGCAGCGATGCGCCCGGCCCGTACACCGCCGGCACGGAGGGGCACTTCACGATCCGCCTCACGCCACGCGGCAACTACCACGTGAACCAGGACTACCCGCTCTCGATCGCGCTCACGCACCCGAGCGAGGTCGCGCTTCCGCACGTGACGCTTGCTGCGGCCGACGCGCAGACGATGAGCGAGCCGCTCGCGCTCTTCGACGTTCCGTTCACCGCCTCCGCCGCGGGCACGCACCACCTGACGGCGCTCGTCGACTTCGCGGTGTGCACGCCCGAAGCCTGCATGCCCGATACACGCACGGTCGCGGTGGATCTCACTGTAAACTGACCCTCATGACGACTCTCGCGCAGGCCGACCTCGCTCGCATCGGCGCGAGCGTCCGGGAGCGCTTCGCCCAAGAGCGCCGCGTCCTCTCGTTCGACGAGTACCTCGCGCTCTTCGAGCAGAGCCCGTACCGCTTCACACGCGACGCCGCGCGCTATCTCAAGGACTGCATCGATCACTTCGGTACGGTCGAGATCGATCGCGCGGGCCAGAAGGCCAAGCGCTACACGCTCTTCGATCTGCCCTGGGACGAGCGCCGCAAGAACGAGCGCCTGGTCGGCCAAGAGGACATCCAGGACGAGTTCCATCGCGCGCTCGGCAACTTCGTCCGCGAAGGGCGCATCAATCGCCTCGTCATGCTGCACGGCCCCAACGGCAGCGCGAAGTCGACGTTCGTCTCGTGCTTGATGAAGGCGCTCGAGCACTACGCGACGATCGAAGAGGGCGCGATCTACGTCTTCTCGTGGATCTTCCCACGAGGTCGTGACGGGCGCGCCGTCGGCTTCGGCTCGGTCGACGACGCGGCGAACATGGGCCCGTCCTACGCGCACCTGCCGGACGCCAGCATCGAGCTGCGTCTCGGTAGCGAGCTGCGCGAGAGCCCGCTCTTGCTCCTGCCGTCGGCCGATCGTCGGCGCGTGCTCACCGACGCGTTCCAGCGCGCGAACATCGACGATGCGCCGCCCGCGAGCATCACCGACGGCGCGCTCGGCGCGAAGAACCGTCAGATCTTCGAGGCGCTCCTCACCGCGTACCGCGGCGATCTCGGCAAGGTCCTCGCGCACGTGCGTGTCGAGCGCTTCTACGTCTCGCAGCGCTATCGGCAGGGCGCGGTCACCGTCGGCCCGCAGATGGCCGTCGATGCGCGCGAGCAACAGATCTCCGTCGACCGCTCGCTCGGCTCGCTGCCGGCGTCCCTGCAGTCGCTCGCGCTCTTCGAGACGCACGGC
Organism: uncultured Sandaracinaceae bacterium; assembly: GCA_964429305.1. Lineage (GTDB taxonomy): Bacteria > Myxococcota_A > Polyangia > Polyangiales > Sandaracinaceae > JBBSAT01. Next base: position 6,923 of record CAYSCF010000198.1, read on the forward strand.
GATCTCGTGGATGCGAGCTCGGGCATCCTCGAGTTCAGCGATCTGCTCAAGCGACCGCTCGATGCGTGGCGGTATCTGCTGCTCGCGATCGAAGAGGGCGAGATCTCGCTCGGGCAGAGCGTGATGCCCATCAACACGGTGCTCGTCGCGACGAGCAACGACGTGCACCTCAAGGCGTTCCGCGAGCACCACGAGTACCGCTCGTTCCGCGGTCGCCTCTCGCTCATCAAGGTGCCGTATCTGCTGGAGCACTCGGCCGAGCGATCGATCTACGACGGACAGATCGTGCCGCAGCTCCGCGGTGAGGTCGCGCCGCACTCGACCTACGTCGCCGCGCTCTGGGCAGTGCTCACGCGCCTGCGCCGGCCGGTGCTCGACAGCTACCCGAACAAGAAGCTCGGTCACCTCGCCGTGCAGCTCACGCCGCTCGAGAAGGCCGACTACTACGACGACCTCACGATCCCCAACCGGTTCACGAACGACGAGATCTCGGAGCTGAAGGCGGGCTGGGAGCTGGTGCGTCGCGAGTCGGACCCGTGGGCGCTCTACGAAGGATCGACGGGCGCTTCGCCCCGCGAGATCCGGATGATCTTGCTCGATGCCGCCCAGGACGCGAGGCACCACGGCCTCTCGCCGCTCTCCGTGCTCGAGAAGATCCGCGAGCTCTGCGACTCCGACGACTTCGACTTCCTCAAGGAGCCCCCGGAGGGCGGCTACCACGATCATCGCGGCTTCATCGAGCAGGTGCGTGGTCGCTGGCTCGATCGCGTCGACGAAGAGATCCGCGCGGCCACCGGGCTCGTCGACGAAGCGCAGTACGTCGAGCTCTTCGATCGCTACGTCACGCACGTGTCGTACTCGCTCAAGAAGGAGCGCATCTACAACGCGATGACGGGCAAGAACGAGGACCCGGATCAGAAGCTCATGGACAACGTCGAGCAGATGCTCGGCGTGACGAAGAACCAAGAGGCGTTCCGGCGCGACATCATGAGTGGCGTCGCCGCGCACGCGATCGACAACCCCGGCGAGAAGCCGAGCTTCCCGCGCGTGTTCCCGCGCCTGCTGGCGCAGGTGCGCGAGGCCACGTATCTGAAGCGCAAGAAGCAGATCGGCGAGATCATCGAGGACATCCAGGCCTCGATCTCGGGCAACACGAAGAACATCCCCGCGGATCGCATGCGACGCGCCGAGGACACGAAGCGCCGCATGATCGAGCAGCACGGGTACAAGGACCGCTCGCTCGGCGATGCGCTGACCGAGCTGCTCCGCCGCCGCTACGCGTGACGACGATGGACGTGCCGATCGAGATCGATCGTCTCGAGTTCCGGCGCGTCGCCAAGCCGCTCGCGAAGGACGCGCTGAGCGCGAACGCCAAGCAGTTCTGGGACGTCGTGGATCCCACGACGAACGTCGCCATCGCGCACGCCGAGGTCTTCGAGAAGCCCGACGCGTGGGGCGTGCGTCTGTTCGATCGCGCGCCCGCGCTGGACGAGACGGATCTGACGCGCATCGTCGCGCGGCTCCTGGTCTGGCACGCGGGATGTACAGCGGAGACCGTGGAGCTCTGGCTCGCGCGAACCAAGACGCGCAGCGTGATGGTCCGCGTCAGTGGGGACTACGTCTGATCAGTCGGCGGTCGTGTCCAGGATGAACGGGACGACGACCTCCGCACGAGCCCGCACCGTCGGCCATCGCGCGTAAGCGAGCGCTTGCACCACACAGGGCTCGAGGATGGTGTCGTCGCCGGCCGTCGTGGTCATCAACTCGGTGTCGACGCGGTGCGGTTGGAGCGCCACGTGGACCACGATGCGTCCTTCGAGCTCGGGTCGCGCGTCGCGGGCCGCGCGATAGCAGCGCTCGATCTGCGGGATGGCGCTGCGGAGCGCGCGGCGAGCCGACTCGCGCGTGATGCCTTGCGCCTCTGTCTCGCCGGAACGGACGTGGAGGACACGAGGCGGGGGCGAGGGCGGGGGCGAGGGCGAGAGCGGGAGCGGGAGCGGGAGCGAGGGCGGGGGCGGGAGCGAGGGTGCGCGAGCGGGCGGCGTCGGGGGCTGCCAGGCAGCCGACGCCAGCAGGGCGTTCGCGAGGATGGCGACTGCCAGCGCGAAGGTGAGCGTGATGGCGACGATGCCGGCCTTGTCTCGGGAGCTCATGCCGCATCTTCGGCCGCCAGGACCGCGCGTTGCCCGCCAACGCGAAGAGCTCCCTCCGCGCGGGGCGGAGAGAGCTCTCGATGCGATCAGACGTCCGCGATCAGGTCTTGCGAACGACTTCCGCGTCCGTGACGTTCGAGCTCGCAGTGTCGGCGCTCGACTTCTCCGGCACGCGCTTGGTCACGTCGATGTCGTCGTCGCTGTTCAGGCCCCGCTTCAGGCCGCGGACGGCCTTGCCGAGGCTCTCTCCGAGCTGCGGGAGCCGGCTCGCGCCGAACACGAGCAGGACGATGAGCAGAATGACGACCAGCTCACCCATTCCGAGACTACCCATGACGCGCTCCTCTGCCCTTCGTGCGGCGGACCCTGTTCAGGCCTTCTGACGTAACAGTAGCGGCGCGTATTCGACGCCGCAAGCGAGCGATTCCGCGGCGGATCGGGTAAACGACGCTGCGATGCCCTCGGTGCACCTCGCGCGCGGTCGGGTCCAGCCCGTGTGGGCAGGCCATCCGTGGGTCTACGCGCAGGCGATCGACCACGTGGAAGGGGCTCCTGCGCCCGGCGACGTCGTCGACGTGCTCGACCCGGAAGGCCGTCACCACGGCCGAGGCTACTGGTCGCCCCGCTCGGCCATCCCGGTCCGGATCGCGACGCGCGACAAGAACGACCCGCTCGATGGCCCGTCGATCGGTCGCAAGATCGAAGCGGCGCGCGCCATGCGCCGCAAGTTCGGGCTGCCCTCCGTCGAGACCACCGGCTATCGACTGGTGCACGCGGAAGGCGACGGCTTGCCGGGCCTGATCGTCGACGTCCTCGGCGACACGGCCGTCGTCCAGCTCCTCAGCATCGGAATGAAGCGACGCGAGGACGACGTCTTCGCTCACGTGGCGCGCGTCGCCGAGGTGGAGACGGTCATCGAGGTCGGAAGCGAGAATGTCGCGGCGATCGAGGGCTACGTCGCGGAGACGCGCGTCGTGCGCGGCCCCGAGAAAGCCACGATCGATCTGCTCGAGCGCGGCATGGGCTTCGAGGTCTCCGGCACGATCACACAGAAGACGGGCTTCTACTTCGATCAGCGCGACAACCGCGCGATCGTCGAAGCGCTCGCACCGGGCATGCGCGTGCTCGACCTCTACACCTTCGTCGGTGCGTTCGCGCTCTTCGCGGCGCGCGGCGGGGCCGAGCACGTCCTCGCCGTCGACAGCGCCATCGCCGCGATCACGATGGGCGCGCGCATGGCCCATCGCCACGGCTTCGCTTCGAAGATCTCGTTCGAGCGCGCCGATGCGAAAGACGAGATGGAGCGATTGCATCGCAAGCACGAGACGTTCGATCTCGTGATCCTCGATCCGCCCAAGCTCGCGCCGACGGCCAAGCACCTCGACAAGGCGCGGCTGCTCTATCGCAAGCTCAACGCGGAAGCGGCGCGGCTCGTGGCGCCGGGAGGCTACTTGCTCAGCTGCTCGTGCTCGGGCGCGATGGAGTTCTCCGACTTCAAACGCACCGCCGTGATGGGCGCGCGCGATGCGCATCGCGATCTCGTCTTGCTCAAGACGGGAGAGCAAGGCGTGGATCATCCTTCGCCCGCGGCGTTTCCGGAGGGGCGCTACCTGAAGGCCTGCTTGTTCCGGGTGACGCCGTGAGACCGCTCGCCGAGCTCGATGCGCGGGGCATCGAAGGAATCGTGTTCGACGTCGACGACACGATCACGCGCGAAGGCGTCGTCGAGCGCGAGGCGTTCGACGCGCTCTGGGCGCTCCGCGAGCGTGGGATGATCGCGATCGCGGCGACGGGCCGTCCGCTCGGCTGGAGCGACGCGATCGCCGGGACGTGGCCCGTGTCGGCCGCGGTCGGCGAGAACGGTGCGGGATGGGCATTGCGGCGCGGCGTGACGATCCAGACGGAGAGCTTCGAGGTACCGAATCGCGATCTGCTGGAGCAGATCCTGATCGCGGTGCGCGCTGCGATTCCGGACATCACGCTCGCACGCGATCAGCTCGCGCGGCGTGCCGATCTCGCGTTCGACGTCGGCGAGTCGGTCCATCGCTCGCCGGAGGACATCGCGCGCATCGTCGCGATCATCGAGGCCCACGGCGCGCGGGCGCTCGTCTCGACCGTGCATGCGCACGCGATCACGGGCGCGTGGGACAAGGCGAAGGGCGCGGTGCGTGCGGCCGAGGCGCTCGGCATCGTGCACGAGCGCGCGCGCACGAAGCTGCTCTTCGTCGGCGACTCGGGCAACGATGCCGCCGCGTTCGCGTTCTTCGAGCACACGGTCGGCGTGGCGAACGTCGCGCCGCACCTCGGCAAGCTCTCCGTTCCGCCGCGCTTCGTCACGCCGGCCGATCGCGGGCGAGGCTTCGCCGAGCTGGTCGCACACGTTCTCGAGGCTCGGCACTGATGGCGAAGAAGAAGGATCGCAAGCTCTCCACGCCGGTCGTGCTCGCCGCTTCCAGCGCGATGGTCACCGTCGGCATCATCGCGGCCTACGCGATCGACGTGCCGGCCGAGCTCGCCGAGGACGAAGAGCAGCGCCAGGAGTACGCGGCGCTCGTGATCGACGACCGCACGCCCGAACGTGTCGCGGAGTCGTATCTCGACGCGTGGCGACGTCGCGCGTGGGATCAGGCGGCCTCGATCTCGATCGGCGAGGCGCGGGAGCGCGCGCTCACCAAGCAGCGCGCCGACGAAGACGTCGAGCACCAGGACCGCGTGATGGCGCGCGAAGTGTGGGAGCGGCTCTCGAGCGCGCCGATGCAGGTCGACTTCCAGGGCGCCGAGAACCTCGACGACCGCGGCGGCCTCTACCTGCACGGCATCGCGTCCTACGAGTTCATGAACCACCCGTACCGACGCGAGGTCAGCTGGGTGGTTCGTCCCGAAGGCTCGCTCTTCCGCGTCGAAAGGATGGAGAACGGCCGCGTTCTCACGACCGTTCCCGACATCCTCGAAGGCACCGACCTCTGACTACGGGACGGCAGTCTCGAGCCCAGAGCAGTTGCGGAGCGAGATGGGGCCGTAGAAGCAGGTACCGGCGTTGCACGCACCCGGGCAGGTCGAGCACGAGTACTGAGTCCCGGCGACGGCGCAGAACGTACCGAACGTCGAGTCCGTGAAGCCGCCCGCGTTGTCACACATCCAATTGTCCGTGGTGGCGTCGTATTCAGTCGGCGCGACGTTGCAGACGGTCGCCGCGAGCTTCCACGCGCGACACGCCGTGGAGTCGCCGAGGTTGTACCCATAGGTGCCGCCCATCGGCGTCACCTCGGTGGTGTTCCAGCTCGTGCTGTCACAGCCCGCGATCGGCGAGGTCCAGCCGTGGTACGGGACATACGGAACGCACGCGCTACCGACGCACGACTCGGTGCCCGTCGCGCACGCGTGACTGCACGACGCGCAATGGTCGTGGGAGCGCGTCAGGTCGAAGCAGCCGTTGCCGCAGAGCGTGTCGGTCCCCCCGCACGTGCAGTGGCCGCCCGCGCACGTGCCGGTCGTGCCGCAGCTGTTGCCGCAGGTTCCGCAGTTGTTGAGGTTGTTGTTGAGG
>CAYSCF010000199.1:0-12529 GCA_964429305.1 uncultured Sandaracinaceae bacterium
TCGGCTTCGACCTCACACAGGATCTCCACCGCGAGCGCGAGCTCGAGGAGGCGCGCCGCGGCGCCGAAGCGGCGAACCGCGCCAAGACCGAGTTCCTCGCGTCGATGAGCCACGAGCTCCGCACGCCGCTCAACGCGGTGCTCGGATTCGCGCAGCTGCTCCAACGCGATGCGCGCACGCCGCTCACGCCGCGTCACCGAGAGATGGTCGAGCGCATCCTGCGCGGTGGCGAGCACTTGCTGCGCCTCGTCGACGACGTCCTCGATCTCGCGCGGATCGAGGCGCGCGGCGTCGTCATCGACGTCCAGCCCGTCGCGGTCGCGGAGCTCGTCCGGAGCGCGCTCGAGACGCTCGCGCCGCTGGCACGAGGGTCGAGCATCACGCTTCGCACGCTCGTCTCGGCGCAGTCCGAGCTCACGCTCCGGGCCGATCGGCTGCGCTTCGTGCAGATCCTCACGAACCTCGGCACCAACGCGATCAAGTACAACCACGTGGGCGGGCGCGTGACGATCGACGCCATGCGCGAGGGATCGATGGTGCGCGTGATCGTGTCCGACACGGGTCTCGGGATCTCCGAGAGCGAGCGGCCCAATCTCTTCCGACCCTTTCATCGCGCAGGTCAGGAGACGGGATCGATCCCCGGCACGGGCATCGGCCTCACGATCTCGCGGCGCCTGGCCGAGATGATGGGCGGCACCGTGGGCTATCGCCCGCGCCCCGAAGGAGGATCGGACTTCTGGATCGAGATGCCCGCGCACGTCGAGCGCGTCGCGCGACGGACGACCTCGTCGCAAGAGATCGCACGCGAGGGCCTCGCGCGATCCCTCCGTGGGCTCCGCGTGCTCTACGTCGACGATCACGAGGCGAGCCTGGATCTCGTACGCTCGGCGCTCTCGACGCAGGAGGTCGAGATCTTCACCGCATCTTCCGCGGAGACCGGGCTCGCGTTGGCGGAGCAGCGAAAGCCGGATGTGATCCTCATGGACGTCAACCTGCCGGGGCGCGACGGGTTCGACGCGCTGGCGACGCTCCGGAGCATCGAGGCGACGCGGTCGATCCCGGTCATCGCGCTCTCGGCCGCGGCATCGCCCGCCGATCGAGACCGCGGTCTCGCCGCCGGCTTCGCCGCCTATCTCACCAAGCCGGTGCGGCTCGAAGAGGTCGAGGCGGCGCTCGCGGCGCTCGTCCCCCCGCGCGGGTAGTCAGACGCGACCGAGCGAGCGAGCGACGAAGCCGGTGATCTCGTCGAGATCGACCGGCTTCTGGATGAACTATCCGGCGATCCCTTCCGGCGGCGCGAGATCACCGGTCACGAACGCGATTCGAACGTCGGGATGGTGGGCCAAGATGCGCGATGCGAGCTCTGGGCCCGACATGCCGGGAAGATGCACGTCCGTCAGCAGCACGGCGATCTCGTCACCCGCGCCCGTGAGCGATGCCAGGGCCGCTGCTGGAGAAGCGAACGACGCGACGCGATAGCCCTCTTCTTCGAGCAGGAAGCGCACGACCTCGCGCGAGGAGTCGTCGTCGTCGACGACCACGACGAGCGGTTCTGGGGAGGAAGATCGGTCTTCGGTGACGAACGCGCTCACGGTGACTCCGATGCGCTACCTACGCACGGGCGCGCGCGTGACAACGCGTCAGGCCCCGGCCGCGAGCGCTCGCTCGAGCATCGACACGCCGCGCACCTCGAGCTGCCGCACGCGCTCCCGCGAGAGAAACATCTCGCGCGCGAGCTGGTGGAGCGGCGCCGGATCGACGCAGAGCTTCCGTCGTTCGATGATCATCCGCTCGCGCGCCGGAAGCGACTCGACCGCGCGCAAGAGCGCCGCATGCCGACGATCGTCCAGTTCGCGGGCGGCGACGATCTCCTCGGGGGACGGCTCGGCATCTTGCGAGGCGATCTGCCAGTCCTCGCCGTCGGTCGCGAACGAGACGTCGCGCGTCTCGAAGCAGGCGCGGACCTCTCGATACTCTCCGGGCGAGACCCCGATGGCGCGAGCGAGCTCGTCGGCAGTCGGTGCGCGGCCGAGCTGCCGAGTCAGCTCGCTCTCGGCGCGCGTGCGACGCCCGAGGATGCGACGTCCCGCGCGGGTGTCGGGCGGCGTGACGATGCGCCGGAAGCGGAAGACGTGCTCTTGGATCTTGGAACGGACCCAGTGCGCCGCGTACGTCGCGAAGCGCACGCCGAACGCTGGATCGAAGCGCCGAGCGGCTTCGAGGAGACCGAGCGATCCTTCGGCGACGAGATCGTCGTCGCGCAGCCAGCTCAGCCGGTACCGACGCGCGATGCTGCGGACCAGCGGCAGATGCGCGCGGACGAGCTCGGCGAGCGCAACGGGATCGGCGTGGCGCGCGTAGACCTCGATGAGCTCGACCTCGCGCTCGCGAGAGAGCATGCCCGGCCGCTCCTCGCGCGGCGCGCATGGCTCGCTCTCGAGGTGAAATGGCTCACTGAGCTGATCGCTGACGACCGCGGGTGAGAACGACATGTCCATGTCGACGATGCGGAGCAGCGGCCGTGCCGGGCTCGATCAGCGTGATTCGCGGACGATCATCGAATGGCCGCCGCGAGTTTCTCCCCACCCGCGGAAGATCTCGCGCTCGAAGCGCGAGAGCCACGAGCCCCGGTGCTGGTCGTCTCTTCCGCGGTGCGTAGATCACGATCTCGTCAGGAGCCGCGAGCGATGACCCTCGATGATGCGCTGCTTCGTCTCGTTCACCGGCGACACTCTTCGCGCGTGCCCTTCGATCCGGGCCGCCCGGTCTCCGCGCTGGCGCTCGGGCAGATACTCGAAGCCGCGCGCTGGGCGCCGACGGCGCACAACATGCAGAACTTCGAGATCGTGGTCGTCGACGATCGCGCGCTGCTGCAGAAGCTCGCCGCGATCCCGAACGAAGTGACGCAGGCCTTCGTGGACGAGAACTACGCGCTGCTCTCGTTCTCGGAGCAAGAGCTCGAGACCAAGAAGGTCGGGCTGCTCGGGACGGCGTTCCCGCCTTCGTGGCGCGATCCGAAGGCCAAGCCCGTGCTCGACGAAGAGCATGCGCACTCGGTGCTCGGCGCGCCGATCTCGAATTGCGGGACGTTGCTCGTCGTCGCGCGCGACGCGTCCAAACGCGCGCCCGCGTCGGAGGGAGACCTGCTCGGCACGATGAGCCTCGGATGCGTGATGCAGAGCATGTGGCTGATGGCCGAAGCGCTGGGGATCGGCTTCCAGGTGCAGAGCACGTTCGGAGCGCCCCGAGTGGACGCGGCCGTGCGCGAGCTTCTCGCGATCCCCGATCCACTGCGCATCGCATTCGCCGTTCGCCTCGGGTATCCGATCGGTGGTGATGCACACCCGCGCGTACGTCGCGACGTGGTGCAGCTCGCGCATCGGAACAAGTTCGGCGTGCACCGCTGATCGCCCGCGAGTGTGACCATGCCGTCCGGTGGATCTCACCGGGATGGTGTCTAGCTATCGATCGAGGGATGAAGATGACGCGAGCCGTGACATGGGCGCTGGTAGCCGATCGCGCGAGCGCGAAGATCGTCTCCGTCGGCGGGCCGAAGACGCCGCTCGAGCTGATCTCCGAGCTGGCGCATCCCGCAGGAGCGATGCACGACCGCGATCTGAAGACCTCCGCGCAGGGTCGCTCCTTCTCGACGGGCAACGACTCGCGCCACGCGCTCGAGCGGCGCGAGATGCCGCACGAGCACGAGGCCCGCGACTTCGCGCGACAGCTCGCCGAGACGCTGCGTCTCGCGCGCGTCGCCGGGCGCTACGATCGTCTGATTCTCGCCGCAGAGCCGAAGTTCCTCGGCCTGATTCGCGAGGCACTCGACCCGGCGACGCAGAAGCTCGTGTCGCGTGAGATCCCCAAGCACCTCTTGGGACCGGGCGACGGATCGCTCGAGGAACAACTTCGTCTCGCCTGACCCGAGGACCTCATGAGCCAGGAACGTCGACGCGCCGAGATGGTGGACCTGCATCTCGCGCGGCGTGGCATCACCGATGCGCGCCTGCTCCAGGCCTTTCGCGACGTGCCACGCGAAGAGTACGTCCCGCGCGCGCTCGCGGAGTTCGCGTACGAGGACTCACCACTTCCGATCGCCGAAGGGCAGACGATCTCTCAGCCGTACATCGTCGCGGCGATGATCGATGCGCTCTCGGTGCGCGGTGGCGAGCGCGTTCTCGAGGTCGGAACGGGCTCGGGCTACGCGGCGGCGATCCTGGCGCACGTCGCAGGCGAAGTCGTCACGATCGAGCGGCATGCGGCGCTCGCCGACGAGGCCCGTGCCCGGCTCGCACGCCTCGGTGAGACGCACGTCACCGTGCTGCTCGGCGACGGAACGCTGGGCGCGCCCGATCACGCCCCCTTCGACGCCGTCGTGGTCGCCGCCGGCGGGCCACGCGTGCCCGAAGCGCTCCTCGCCCAGCTCGCTCCCGGCGGACGGCTGGTCATGCCGATCGGACCGACGCTCGAAGAGCAACACCTCGTGCGCGTGACGCGGACCGGCGACGAGATGCGCACCGAGTCGCTCGGCGACGTGCGCTTCGTCCCGCTCGTCGGTGAGCAGGGTTGGCCCGAAGGAACCGCGCGTGTCGTCCGGCCCGCGCGCAGCATGCACGGTGACTCGGCCGTGCACGCGCTCGTCCGCGAGGCTGCGGAGCCGATCACGAGCATCGATGGCGTGTCGCTCGACGGCCTGCTCGATCGCATCGGCGATGCGCGGCTCGTGCTGCTCGGCGAAGCGACACACGGCACGAGCGAGTTCTATCGGATGCGCACACGCATCACGAAGGAGCTCATCGAGAAGCGCCAGTTCGACTTCGTCGCGGTAGAGGCCGACTGGCCGGACGCGCGACGCATCGACGATCACGTCGTCGGTCGGCCACGGAACAAGCTCGACTTCACGCCGTTCACGCGCTTTCCGACCTGGATGTGGCGCAACGAGGAGACGAACGAGCTGGTCGCGTGGATGCGCGAGCACAACCTCCACCGAACGGACGGGGAGCGCCGCGTCGGCTTCCACGGGCTCGACCTCTACAGCATGTTCACGTCGATCGCGGCGGTGCTCGCGTATCTCGACGAGGTGGACCCCGGCGCCGCCCGCAGCGCGCGCGCACGCTACGGGACGCTCACGCCGTGGCAGCAGGATCCGGCTGCGTACGGGCGCGCGGTGCTCGCCGGGCGCTACGAGAGCTCGGAGCGCGCGGTGGTCGCGATGCTGCAGGAGATGCTCGCGCATCGCCTCGAGTACGCGCAGCGCGACGGAGATCGCTTCTTCGACGCGGCGCAGAACGCGCGATTGGTCGCGGACGCCGAGCGCTACTACCGCGCGATGTACTACGGCGCAGCGACCTCGTGGAACCTGCGCGACTCGCACATGTTCGACACGCTGGAGTCGCTGCTCGCGTACTACGGCCCGAACGCGCGCGGGATCGTGTGGGAGCACAACTCGCACCTCGGCGACGCACGCGCGACCGAGATGAGCGCGCGCGGCGAGCACAACGTCGGACAGCTCGTTCGACAGAAGCACGCGCGGTCGGCCTATCTCGTCGGCTTCGGAACCGATCACGGCACCGTCGCCGCCGCGTCCGACTGGGACGAGCCGATGGAGCGCAAGAGCGTCCGCCCCGGCTGTGCGGGCAGCTACGAGCGTCTCTTCCACGAGTGCGAGATGCCCGCGTTCCTGCTCCACTTGCGCGAGCCGCGACGCGTCGCGATCCGCGCCGAGCTGAACGAGCCGCGCCTCGAGCGCGCCATCGGCGTCGTGTACCGACCCGACACCGAGCGTCAGAGCCACTACTTCCGCGCGAAGCTGCCCGAACAGTTCGACGAGTACGTGTGGTTCGACGAGACGCGCGCGGTGACGCCGCTCGCGCCACCTCGACGCGCGAGCGTCGAGCTCCCGGACACGTACCCCTTCGGTCTGTGATGCAAGAGCACGCCACGAGCGATTCATCGCATCGTCTGGAGATCGCCGCGTCTCTGATGGAGGGCTTCGCAGACCGCACGGGCGTCACGTCGAGCGCGCCGCCGCAGCGGTACCTGTGGACGGATGCGTACGCCGTCGAGAACGATCTCGCGTTGGCGGGGCACACCGGGAATCGGCGCTTCCTCGATCGTGCGCTGGCGCTCGTCGATCAGGTTCATCAAGTGCTGGGACATCATCGCGGCGATGATGGTCGCGAGGGCCCGCTCGGCAGTCCGGGACATCCCACCCGCGGTGGTCTGCGCATCGGAAAGAAGCTGCCGGAGCGCCGCGTCGACGAACCGTTCGACCCCGACCTCGAGTGGGAGCGCGACGGACAGTACTTCCACTACGCGACGCGATGGATGCGCGCGCTCGCGCGAGCGGCACGCGCGACGGGGCGCACCGAGCTGCTCCCGTGGGCCTGCGAGCTCGCCGAAGTGCAACATCGCGCGTTCACGTACGGCCCCGCCGGCCGGCGCGCGATGGTCTGGAAGACGAGCATCGATCTGAGTCGTCCGCTCGTTCGATCGATGGGCCAGCACGACGCGCTCGACGGCTTCGTCACGTTCTCGATGCTCGAGCAAGACCGCGCCCCGACGGCACCATCGCTCGGCATTGCGATCGCCGACTTCGGATCGATGATCGATCTTCGGATGCTCTCCAGCGACGATCCGCTGGCGATCGGCGCGCTGCTGGGCGACGCCGCCGAGCTCGTCGCGATGCCGCTGCGTCCGGTGCGCTCGCCCGTCACGGTCCTCGACCTCCTCGAGGCGGCGGTCGACGGGCTCGCCACGTACGCGGCGAGTGACGCGCTGCTGGCTCCGGCAGGGCAGCGCTTGGCGTTCCGCGAGCTCGGCCTCGCGATCGGCCTCTACCGATCGCGAGCCATTCGACGACCTGCAGGCCCGGCGGAGCGCGCACGACGCGTGATGGACGCGCTCGGACGCCATCGGCCTCTCGCTGGCGCGATCGAGCGGTTCTGGCTCTCGCCCGCGCGTCGGACGACGATCGCCGCCTCGGCGCATCGCGACATCGACGAAGTCATGCTCGCGACCAGCATCCTCGCGGGCCTCTGACGCGGCTCACTCGGCGCAGCGCGCGGACGTGGTTAGGTTCGCCGTGGGCCGAGACACGTAGAACGGAAAGACACGATGCGCGCCATGATCCTCTCCGCCGCCCACGCGCCACTGCGCGAGGTCGTCCGGCCCGAGCCCGCACCTGCAGAGGGCGAGATCGCGATCCGCGTGTCGCACTGCGGCGTGTGTCGGACGGATCTCCACGTCGCCGACGGTGAGCTCGACCGACCGCACCTTCCTCTCGTGCTCGGACACGAGATCGTCGGGCGCGTCGCCGCGCTCGGCCGCGGTGCCACGCGCTTCCGCATCGGAGATCGCGTGGGTGTCCCGTGGCTCGCATGGACGTGCGGCGTTTGTCCTGCGTGCGTCTCGGGACGGGAGAACCTGTGCCCGCGCGCGCGCTTCACCGGATACGACCGCGATGGCGGGTACGCGGAGGTGACGACGGCGGACGAGCGCTACTGCTTCGCTCTGCCGTCGAACGTCGACGACGCGCGCGCGGCGCCGCTCCTCTGCGCGGGCCTGATCGGTCTGCGTGCGCTCCGTGCAACTGGCGATGCGCGTCGCGTCGGGCTCTACGGGTTCGGCGCCGCCGCTCATCTCGTCACGCAGATCGCGCTGTCGGAAGGGCGCGAGGTCTTCGCGTTCACGCGGGCCGGCGACGTCGCCGCGCAGTCGCTCGCGCGCGAGCTCGGCGCCTGCTGGACCGGCGCTTCCACCGAAGCACCGCCTGCGCCGCTCGATGCCGCGATCCTGTTCGCGCCAGCAGGTGAGCTGGTCGTCGCCGGCCTGCGCGCGGTCGAGCGCGGCGGCACCGTCGTGTGCGCCGGAATCCACATGAGCGACATTCCGTCGTTTCCCTACGAGCTGCTCTGGGGAGAGCGTTCGATTCGATCGATCGCGAATCTCACGCGGGCCGACGGCGACGAGCTCTTTCACATCGCTACGCGCGTGCCGCTCGACGTTCGCGTCACGCCTTATCCACTCGCGAGAGCGAACGAAGCGCTCGGCGATCTGCGTGCCGGGCGCGTGGTGGGCGCGGCCGTCCTACACGTCGGGTGAGCCGACCCCCTCTCGAGCGCGCGCAACCGTCGGCAGAGACTGGACCGAACGTCGAGCGTGCGTAGCTGAGGCTGCGTGCCCGCTCTCGATCGCTCTCGGACCCGTCTGTGCGCATGGGCCGCGACGTGCGCGCTCGCTGCCTGCAGCGTGTCCCCGTCGAGCGACGGTCCTCACGACACGACCGACTCCGGCATCGCGCCGATTCCTCCGGCGCCTCTGCAGAACCGAACGTGCTGCGCCTTCGGGATGGATCTCCGAGCGCAGCTCGTCGGCGTCGACGTACCTCTCTTCGAGATCGGCAACATCGTCGATGCATCGAGTCTCCTGCCTCACATCTACGACCTGCGTGAGGACACGCCGGTCAACGAGCCCAACGGGCTCGTCTACACGTGTCGCGGTGGATGGATCGATACGGCGCACGTGCGCGAGACCTCGGACCTCGTCTTCTTCCTCGCGCGCAGCCTCGTGCCCCGGCTCGCGACGGGAGCGACGATGGAGCTGCCCGCGCGCGACACCGCGACGACGCTCGTGCTGCACCCGGTCGCCCAGGAAGTCCTCGATCGACTCGGGCCCACGCGCGTCGCCACCATCCTCGCGCGATGGATCGCGTTCCGGATCGCGATCTGGCACGAGGCGACGACCTGGTACGGCTACGAGAGCGTGCCCGGCTTCTCGGAGCGTCTCTCGGCGTTCTCGATCGAAGATCTCTACTCGGATGCGCTCGGCGGTCGCATCGGTGGCGAGCTCGCGGAGCGGCGCGACGTCGCCACGGTGTCCGACTACGAAGCCGCGATGGGGATCGCGCTGCCGCGCGTGCTCGATCGGCTCGGCGCACAGCCCGTGGAGCGCAGCCGCGCGGTGATGGCGGCGCTCGATGGGCGATGGTGGACCTCGACACGACGCGTGCCCGACGTCCTGCTCGTCACGCATCGCGCGCTGCCGGACGAGCGACGCGAGACGTGGCCGTGGCTCGTGGCCGACGCCTTCGACGAGGATCTGCCGTCGTCGATCGCGGACGTGTGTCCCGGTGCGATCGCGCACGAGCGCCCCGTGCCGGATCACGTCGACGACGTGTCCATCCGCTCGCTGGTGGACATCGAGTGGCGACCCGGGGCTTGGGCGGACGGGATCCTGCCGTTCGAAGATCGAACGGAGCGCGTGTTCCGCGAGCGCGATCTGAGCGCGCTGGTCGCGGCGACGCGGCAGAGCATGCGTCTCTTGCTCGGCGACGGATTCGACGAGCCTCGCGCACCGTGATCGCACCGTCGAAGCACGCGCAGCCTCTGCGTCGTGCGCGCGTGATTTGCGTGGCGCGCGCGTTCCACACGCCACCGGCGCGTGCTCGTCGCGTGGCCCGCTCGCTGCATCTCCGTCGCCATGTTTCGATCGATCCTCGCTGCCACCGACTTCTCGCCCGCGGCAGAGCGCGCCGTGACGATGGCCGTCGACTGGGCGGCGCGTCAGGGGGCGCCGCTCGAGATCGTCCACGTCTTCGATCATCCGGTGCGCGCCGTCCCGAGCGGCACGCCGTGGCTGAGCGGCGACGACGAGGCGGAGCATGGGCGCCTCCTCGGAGAGCATCTCGAGCGTGAGGTCTCCCGTGCCCGCGCCAAGCTCTCGAGCGCGACCGGCGTCCTGCTCCGAGGCAAGCCGCATGCGGCGATCGCCGAGCACGCGCGAGAGATGCACGCCGATCTGATCGTCATCGGCGCGCGCGGGCTCGGCAGGATCGAGCGGACGCTCCTCGGAAGCGTCGCGGATCGCGTGCTGCGCACGGCGTCGACGTCGGTGCTGGTCGTCCCGGAAGAAGCCCACGGCTCGACGATCCCGCGCGTCATCGTGGTCCCGACCGATTTCTCGGACGCAGCGCGCCACGCGATCGAGCGAGCGACCACGTTCGCCTCGGAGATCGACGCGAGCCTCGAGATCGTGCACGCGTGGGAGCTCCCAGCGATCGGCCGCAAGAGCGAGGGGATCGCCGAGGACATCCGCGGTGCAGCGCTCTCGCACGTCGTGCGCACGCACCCGGCGACGCCCGTGGCGCGCGCTCACCACCACGCCCGCGAGGGAGCGCCGACCGACGTGATTCTCTCGCTCGTCGAGGAGACGCATGCCGATCTGATCGCGATCGCGCCGACCGGTCAGCACCGCCTCGCGTCGTGGCTGCTCGGCAGCGTCACCGATCGCGTCGTGCGGACGTCGCCCGTGCCCGTCCTCGTGTTGCGCGACGGAACGAGCGCGTGACGACGATCGTGCTCGATGCGATCGGAGCCGTCACTCGTGTCTCAACGCCGTGATGGGATCGAGGCACGCCGCGCTGCGCGCGGGGAAGTAGCCGAACACCACGCCGATCAGCGCCGACACGCCGACGGCCACGAGCGCGCTCGTCGGCTGGAACACGACGCGGAAGTCCGTGAACGCGCCGAGCAGCGCGCTCGCCAGCGCGCCGACCACGAGCCCTGCGAGGCCGCCGATCGCGGAGAGCACGATGGCCTCGACGAGAAACTGCGAGAGGACGTCGGCGCGGCGCGCGCCGATGGCGAGCCGGATGCCGATCTCGCGCGTCCGCTCGGTAACCGACACGAGCATGATGTTCATCACGCCGATGCCGCCGACCAAGAGCGCGATCGATGCGACGACGAGCAAGAGCGTCGCGATCGTCTGCGCCTGCGCGTCGTAGGTGCGCGCGAGCTCTTCGAGGTTGCGCACCTGGAAGTCGTCGTCGTCGCGCGGACCGATGTGGTGCCGCTGCCGGAGCAGCGCGGAGATCTGCGCCGAGGCGTGATCGGTCAGCGTGCGGCTCGCGGCCGACACCGCGATCTGCTGCACGCTCTCGCCCTCGCCGTGACCGATGTTCGCGCGCAGCGTCGAGATCGGAACGACCACCGTGTCGTCCTGATCCGAGCCGAACGACGACTGGCCCTTCCTCGAGAGCACGCCGATGACGGTGCAAGGCATCGAGGCGACGCGGATCGACTCGCCGACCGGATCCCGCCCTGCGAAGAGCGACTCCGCGACGGTCTGCCCGATCACGCACACCTTCGATCGGCGCGCGAGATCGCCTTCGTCGAAGAGCGCCCCGCGCGCGACCGGCCACGCACGGACGTCGAAGTAGGAAGGCGTCGTGCCCACGACGTGTGTCGACCAGTTCGCCGAGCCCGCGACGACCTGCGTGGGATACGTGATCGAGGGCGCGACGGAGACGACGGACGGCACCTGCGTCTCGATCTCGGTCGCGTCCTCGAGCGTGAGGGTGGCGGCGTTTCCGGTTCCGCTCCGCGCGCCGCTCGTGACGGTGGGCCCAGGCAAGACGACGAGCATGTTCACGCCGAGCGAGGCCATCTGATCGGACATCCTCTGCTCGGCGCCCGCACCGATCGTCGTCATCGCGACGACCGCAGCGACACCGATGAGGATCCCCAGCACCGTCAGCCCGCCGCGCAGCTTGTTGCGCGAGAGCGCGCGTAGCGCGAGGCCGATCGCCATCCACGACATCGCGAGCGAGGTGCGCGCGCGGCTCGTTCGCTCGGTCCGCGGCGCGACGGCTGCGATCGCGGGAAGCGGCGGTGAATCGGCCTGCGTGGGATGCACGTTGGGCTCGTCCGACGCGATGGCTCCGTCCTTCACCGTGATGACACGGGACGCGTGCGCAGCGACCTCACGATCGTGCGTGACCAGGACGATCGTCAGATTCCGCTCGCGGTTGAGACGCTGCAGCATGCCGAGCACTTCGAGCGTCGTCTTCGAGTCGAGGTTGCCCGTCGGCTCGTCGGCCAAGAGCACGACCGGATCGCCCGCCAGCGCGCGCGCGATGGCGACCCGCTGCTGCTGTCCGCCCGAGAGCTGGGCCGGCGCGCTCGAGAGTCGATCGCCTAGCGCCACCGTCGAGAGCGCGCTCGCGGCGCGACGCCGACGCTCGTCGGTCGACAGGCCTCGATAGATCAGTGGCAGCTCGACGTTCTCGAGCGCGCTCGTACGCGGCAGCAGATTGAACCCTTGGAAGACGAAGCCCAGCAGGCGGTTGCGAACGAGCGCCAGCGCCTCCTCGTCGAGCGCGCCCACGTCACGACCCGCGAGCCGATAGGTGCCGGACGTCGCGCGATCGAGACACCCGAGCACGTTCATGAGCGTGCTCTTGCCCGATCCGGACGCGCCGACGATGGCGACGAGCTCTCCGCGCCGGATCTGCAGCGAGACGTCGCGCAGCGCGTGGAACGAGACCTCTCCGCTCACGTACAGCTTCTCGACGTGCGCGACGTCGATGATCGGCACATCCGATTCGGAGCTCATGCTCAGAACATCCGCGGTCCGCGCTTCGTGCTCGCTGCGGCACCAGCGCCCGTTCCCACGCCGTCGTCGAGGACGACGACCGCACCTTCTACGAGATCCCCGGTGACGACCTGCGTGTCGCGCCCATCGGTGATGC
>CAYSCF010000200.1:0-12365 GCA_964429305.1 uncultured Sandaracinaceae bacterium
CGCGCTCGACGACCGCGATGCGCTGATCGATCTCGGCGGCACGCGCCCAGAGCGCGACGATCGGAGCGAGCTCGGCGCAGCTCGCCGCGTCGAGCAGTCGATCACGCAGCCACGAGTCGAGGTTGCCCTGCTGCACCGTCTCGTACTCGATGCGCCGCTGCTCGAGCCAGTGCTCGACCAGGCGCAGCGTGGCGCGCGATCGTGGCGCGACGACGGTTCGGAACCGGTGATGCGCGCTGGTCGCTTCGAACGGCTGCGGCGACTTCTCGTCGAACGAGCGGCCGTGGATCTTCGGGATCTCGAAGACGACGTCGATCTCGCTCGGGTGATCGCTCTCGGCCTCGAGCTCGATGCGCTCTTCCCAGCGCACCTCTTCCACGAGCCCGTACTTTCCGAGCGACATGCGCGACACGACGCGCGACTGCGTGCTCTGGCGCTTGCAGCGCACCGCGAGATCCTTCGCGAACGCGAGCTTCACCTCGGCGCCGCGCACGCGATACGGCACCATCGCCTCGCCCGCGTAGACGTCGTCATCGTACACGACCGCGGCGCCTTCCTCGAGGACCGCGCCCGTGTCGTTCGCGAACGTGAGGACGAGATCCGGCGCGGCCGGGCCTCCCTGACGCCAGATGCGCTCCTTCTTCGCCTCGAGCGGCGCGGTGAGCAGCGGGACCATCGCCGAGCCGCCGCGCTTGATCGAGACGCGCGAAGCGACGCGGTACTCGAAGAGCTCGCCGCGCTCCACGAGCTCGGCCGGCGGCGGACCACCACGATCGACGTCCATCGCCGCCACCATTCCTTTGGCGCGCATCATCGGCGCGGCCGGCGCCGGCGGGCCGAAGCCTTGCGGCGCTGCGGGCGCCGCGCCTCCCATCGCCACGCCGTACGTGGTCGGCGGCGCCGAGAGCGCGCGTGTCGACTCTTCGACCTCCACGCGTCGCACGTTCTTCGGATGATAGAGATCGATCACGAACGACACCGGCTGCCCGGTCGTCAGCGTGAGCTCGACGTCGTCGAGATCTTCGTCGGCGGGATTGTGCACGATCCCCCACGCGATCAGCGTCGTGGTCGCCTCGCCCTTCTCGTTCTTGCCACGCGCGAGTCGGTAGGTGACGCGCCACATCGGTGCCGGCACGACGTACGCGACGCGCAGATCCTCGGCCTTCCCTTCCAGCCCGATCTCGACGATGCGATTGTCGCCGGCCGTCGCGGCGCGCGTGCGATCGACGAGCAGCTCGAGATCGGCCCGCGAGTGCGCCTCCAGCAGCGAGACGCCACGCACCTCGCGAAGCGGATAGAGACCGATGCGATCGCTCGCGACGCGAAGCAGCACGCGACGATCCCACGAGGCCTCGCTCACTGGCACGTCCTCGAAGCCGATCACTTCGCCTTCGATCGCTTCCGCGGCGAGCTCCACACGCACGCGGCGACCACGGAACGCCGCGAACAAACCGAGCAGCGCGTGCGTCGGCTCGAGCACCAGCTTTCGCCGCGCGAGAACCGCTTCGGGATCTTCCGGCTTCTCGAAGGCGATCGACGTGACGCGCGCTTCGCCGCGCTCCACCCACGCCGCGAGCGACTTCAGGACATCGTTCATCTCGTTCTTGTCGAACGAGAGCTCGAAGTTGCCGTCGGCCGGCCCGCTGCGCTCGAGGTATGCGACCCCGTGCTTGAACATCACCATCCGGTGCACACGAGGCCGTCGTTCGTTCGCCATGGACGCCGCGAGGATAGCCCACGACGAGAGAGGAGGTGCGAGGCCGGATCCCGACGTCGGACCGCATGCTAGGCTCGCTGCTGTGCCGATTCCGACGGCGGAGGAGCGACTCGGGACCGTTCTCGGCGGTCGCTACAGCCTCGAGTCGATCCTCGGCACGGGCGGCACGAGCGTGGTGTATGCGGCGCGGCACACGTTCACGCGCCGTCCGATCGCGCTGAAGATCCTCAAGCCCGAGCACAGCAGCAACCGCGAGCTCGTCGGTCGATTCCTCCGCGAGGCCCGCGTCGCGTCCACGCTCGTGCATCCGAACGTCGTCGCGATGCTCGACATGGGCACCGAGGACGGAGACACGTACCTCGCCATGGAGCTGCTCGCCGGCGAGCCGCTCTCGGTGCTCGTGAACCGCGAAGGACCGCTCTCGCCCGAGCGCACGCTCGCGCTCTTGCGGCCCGTGATGGAAGCGCTCGCGCTCGCGCACACGCGCGGCATCGTTCATCGCGATCTCAAGCCCGACAACATCGTGGTCGGCGATCGGGGCGACGGACAGACGCGCGCCATCCTGCTCGACTTCGGCATGGCGAAGACGACCGAGGTCGCGTGGGGACACATGACGCAGTCGGGCATCCTCGTCGGAACGCCCTTCTACATGTCGCCCGAGCAAGCGGAAGGCGCGTCGGACATCGACGCGGCGAGCGACGTCTGGGGCATGGGCGTCACCTTGTATCGCTGCCTCTCCGGAGAGCTGCCGTTCTTCGCGAGCGCGCCCTCGGCGCTCTTGCTCGCGATCGCGCGCGGCGATCACGTGCCGCTCGGCACCCGACGGCCCGAGCTCCCCGCGCCCATCGCGGCGTGGGTCGAGCGTGCGCTCACTCTCGATCGCAGCGTGCGATATCGCGACATGACGGAGATGCTCGCCGGGCTCGATCGCGCCCTCGCGGGTGAGTCGCCGCCGAAGGAGGCCATCGAAGCAGCGATCGCCGCGCCCGTGCCGTCGACGTCGCGCCGCGCGTACGTCGCGCTCGGGGTCGTCGCCACGGTGACGCTTCTCGCGATCGCTTTCTTCGCGGCCCGGCCCACGAGCGCCGAGCCCGAGCACGTCGCGCCTCCGGCTGCGCCGGCTCCCGCGCCCGTCGCGACAGCGCCTGCGCCGACGGTCTCGCCCGTTCACGAGATCGAAGCGCCGCAGACCGTGGCCGCTCCGATCGTCGCGCCGCCGATCGATCCCACCCCGCGCCGGGCACCGCGTCACCCGCGCACGGAGGCGCACGCCGCTGCCGACCCCGCGGCTCCGTCCACGCCCGCGCCGGTTCCTTCGCGCTCGCACTCGGGTCTCGCCTCGGAGTGGTGATGCGCGCTCTCGTCGTCGCGCTGCTGTTGTTCACGAGCGTGCTCGCGGCTCCGATCGCGCGCGCGCAGGAGACCACCACGCCGAGCGACGTCACGCTCGCCGAGGCGCAGGCCCTGTTTCGTCACGCGGTCGAGCTCGGCGACCAAGATCGATGGGCCGAAGCCCTCGAGCTCTTTCGTCGCTCGCTCGCGCTCGTGCCGCGGCCCAGCACCGAATTCAACGTCGGCTTCGCGCTCTTTCGTCTCGGGCGATTCCGCGAGGCGATCACGACCTTCGATCGCTATCTCGCGGCGAGCCAGGGCGAGACGAGCGAGCTGCGCGCCGAAGCCGTGACGCGACGCGGGCAGGCGATCGCGAACCTCGCCGAGCTGACGGTGGACGTCGATCCGAGCGATGCCACGCTGCGCGTGGATGGAGCGCTCGACACCGCGGTCGGGCCGACGCGAACGCTCTCCCTCGATCCCGGAAGACATCTGCTCTTGGCCACGAGCCCCGGCCACGACGAAGTGCAGCGCGAGGTGTCGCTGCTCTCGGCCGAGCATCGTCACGAGCGCATCGATCTCGCGCTCACGATCGCGGCGAGCGACCCCACGACGACGCCGGCGGCGCGCGACACGAGCTTGCTCGACGATCCGATCTTCTGGATCGTGAGCGGCGCGATCGTGGTCGCGATCGGCGTGGGCGTCGGCATCGGAGTCGGTGTCGCGACGAGCGGAACGACCGCGCCGTACGAGGGCTCCAGCGGGGTCGTCCTCCGGATGCCCTGAGCTCTGGGCTCGCTCAGTCGCTCTCGGCGAGGAGCTCGGCCGTCGACGTCGCTTCACCGCTCGCGATCCACTCGCTCGCTTGCGGGAAGACCGCGCGCAGGCGCTTCATCTGACGCGCGTCCGTTCCCCACAGCACGACGCGTGTGCCGGCCGGCATCATCGGCGCGTAGCTCGCGAACACGCGGAGCTCGACCGAAGGCAGCGCGGAGTCGACGAGCACCGAGAAGCCTTGGCTGCGCGCCGCCGTCATCGCTCGCAGAAGCTCGGCCTGCGACACCACGTGCACGACACGCCGCGCACCTGCGAGATCGCGCTCCACCTGCTTGACGAGCGATCCGTCGAGCGAGATCACGAGCACGGGCGCCCGTGCGGGGACGTTCGTCGCGCTCACTTCGCGCACGCCGCCCGTCTTCTTCACCTGCGCCATCGCGAGACGACCGAGCGTCGGCGAGCGGCGTGGGCCCGATTCCGTCGCCGGCTTCGGTGGGCTGATCGAAGGATCGACCGGTCGAAGGCCCGACGGTTCCTCCCGCTCTCCGCCGTCGAACGCGGCCGCGAGCTCTTCCGGGCTGCCCACGTGTGCGCGCACCGTGCTCGACGCCATCCAGAGCACGTGACTCAGCCGCGAGAGACAACCCTCCGTCACCTCGCGCCCCGCGAAGCTCTCGAGCACGCTGCGCAGTGGCCCCTGCACGAACGCGTTGAGCTCGGCGAGCTCCTCGGGGATCTCGCGAAGCGACGCCCGCATGAGCGACATCGACAACACCGCTGCAGCGCGATCGGGCGGCATGGCACCGTCGAGCGCTTCGCGCACTGCGCGATCGAAGAGTCGTGCCGGCGGAGCCGGAATGGGCGTCACGATGTCTTCGAAGATATTCGCTCTCGAGCACCTCGTCCATGGGGGGTTCCCCCGACTAGACTCGGCGACGTGACCGTACGCTCGCCCTCGTTCGATTCCTGCCTCGCGCTGTTCGCGCTGCTGATGGCGAGCTGCTCGCATCCCGCGACGGCCATCGTCGTGGCAGTCGACAGCAATCTCGCGGTGCCGGGCGAGCTCGCCGTCGTTCACGTCGAGGTCGGTGGAGCGGGGTGTGGCGACTCCACTTGCGTACACGACTTCGCGCTCACGGGGCCGGACGCCATCACCCTTCCGTTCTCGTTCACCGTCACCCCACAGGGTGATGCGGGGCCGCTCGCGCTCGTCTTGCGTGGCCGCGACGCCGCGGGCAGCGACCGGGTCGTACGCGAGGTGAGCTCGTCGTTCATCGCCGGACGCACGTTGCTCCTGCAGGTCGAGCTCGACCGCGCGTGCCTCGATGCAGCGGCGTGCGCGAGCGGCAGCACGTGCATCGCGGGCGCGTGTGCCAGCGTCGCGATCGATCCGACGCACCTGGTCGACGTCGTGCCAGGCACCGAGCTGCGTTTCGATGCGAGCACGACGAGCGACGCAGGAATCGACGCGGGCCTCGATGCATCGAGCGACGTGGGATTGCGCGTCGACGGTGGCGACGATGGCGGCACCGACGGGGGAAGCGATTCCGCTGCCGACGCGGCCTCGAGCCCACGCTCGTGCGCCGACCTCCCGTCCGGCGCGGCATCCGGCGCGTACACGATCGATCCAGACGGCGCAGGCAGCGAGCCCGCGTTCCTCGACTACTGCGAGACGAGCGCCGATGGCGGAGGCTGGACGTTGATCGCCAAGGTCGATCCACGAACGACGACGCTCTCGTTCAGCAGCGGATGGTGGACGGCGGCCTCGAGCACGGGGACCAGCACGGCCGACCTCAGCGTCGGGGACGCGCTCTACCCGAGCTACTGGCTGCTGCCCGTGCACGAGCTGCGCATCGTGATGGCGCCCGTCGCGACGCCGACGGTCAGCACGTCCTTGGTGACGGCGTTCATGACGGTCCCGCCGATGACACTCCACACGGCGATGACAGCGGGTCCCGCCCAGGCGCTCACGGCGACCGAGACGGACTGGCAGCGCCTCGTCGGGGGCACGCCGCCCGGCACGGCTGTCTGTGAAGTGTCCGCCGTCCCCGCCGAGCTCCCAGCCACCGCGCCCATGATCCGCGTGCGCATCGGCTACGTCGGTGACGACACATCGGGCTGCACGTCTCCCGGATTCTGGGCAGGAGTCGGCGCCGACGGCGCGAGCTGTCGTGCGGTCGGCAACAGCGCCGGCGGCGGCCGCGTGTGCGGTCCGCCCGGACAGCGACGCGACTACCCGCTCGCGGCGTGGGTCTTCGGTCGCTGACGCGGCGCTCAGAAGGACGCGACGAGCGAGATCACCATCGAGAGGGAGAAACAGAGCAGCGTGAGCGCGAGGAAGAGCGAGACCGCTTTCAGCACGATCACGGTGCGCAGATCGGAGAACGCACCGACGAGGAGGTGCGCATCGTGCGTGCTCTTGCGACCGAGGCGCCAGAAGCGCACGCCCGCGCGCAGGTGCACGAGCGCGATGCCGAGCGCGAGCACGGCCAGCGCGAGCTCGGGCGGCGTCGCGATGCCCTTGCTCCAGCGCACGATCGAGAGCGTCGCCATCGCCGAGAGCAGGAGCGTGTGCACCAGCAACGTGATCGCGATGCGGCGTCGCGCGCGCCGCGCGCTCTGGTGGAGTCCGACCTTCGGGAGCGGCGGCAAGCTCTCGCTCTCGGACGAGGGCGCTTCGATCTCGCCCGGCGTCGACTTCTCGCGCTCGAGCAGGAAGGGCCCCGTGCGCTCGCCGGTCGTCTCCGCTTCGAGCTGCAACGGCGGCGGGGGCGCCTCGCTCTTGCCGCGCTCGAGAGGAAACGGGCTCGTCTCCTCGTCGCGTTTGGTGGACATGGCGCTAACGCATCGTTCCGAGCGCGATCGCGAGGCCCATCACGATCGCGATCAGCAAGATCTCGGTGACGTAGTACCCCGCGAGGTGCCGCAGCCCGGCCTCGAACGAGCGTCCCGTCGTGTGTCGCTCGATGTCCTCGGCGGCGTCGGTGAGCATCACGCCGCCGCGCAAGAACAGGAGACCGAACGCGAGCACGATGGCGCCGGCGATCGCTGCGCTCTGCGTCGAGACCTCTCCGAGCCGCACGAGCGGCGGCGTCGTGCTCGACTCGACCTCGACGGGGCTCGCGTTGTTCACGGCCCACACGATCCCGCCGATGCCCACGATCAGCGAGAGGACGCCGCCGGCGAGCACCTGGAAGCGGCCGAGCATGCCCATCCAACGTGCGGCGCGATCGATCGCACGCTCTTCGTCGGGTGCGAGCGCGATCTCCGACAGACCGCGCCCGTTCTGCTCGCTCGGCTCCGCCACGAAGTCATCTTACCGCGTCGAGCGCGCGTTTCTCCCGCGAGCAACGCACGCCGAAACGCCGTCGGTCACGGAGTACACAAGGGCGGCGGCTGACACGTCGTGTCGCAGACGCCGCTGATGCAGTCCTCGTTGCTGGCGCACGTCTCACCGAGCTGGACCGACTCGTGGCACACGTGCGCGATGCAGCGCGCGGGAAAGCTACAGGCCGTGGTGCACGGATCGCCTAGCAAGGGATAAGGACCGCACGTCCCGTCCGTGCCGACACCCGCGCTACAGATCTGGTCGGCCGGACAGTCAGTGCCGGTGAGGAGGCCCTGACACGATCCGTCGGTGCGAGGAGCGCGACACATCGTCGTCGCGCCGCTGAGAGAGCACACCAGACCCGTCTGGCATCCGCCCGTCCCGCACGGCTGACCCGCGGCACCGAGCGTGGGCGCCTGACACGTTCCGCTCGTGCAGCTCGTGCCGGTCACGCACGAGCCGGCCGCCGTACACGCTCCACCGGCGGCGATCTGCGCCGCGCACGTCCCGCCGTTGCAGTACGCGCCACGAACGCACGAGCTCGTGCAGGGCTGTCCGATCGTCGGCGTGTGCGTGCAGACGCCGCACGAAGATCCCGCGCCCACGCACGTGCTGCCCGAGTGACACTCTTCGTCGAGCGAGCACGCGGCGCCATCGGCGACCATCCCGGTGAACGTGGTGTCGCAGCCGGGCGGCGGACCGCTCAGCGCGCTCGCATCGCACGAGAGCGACTGGAACGATGCCAAGCACGTCGCCGCCTGATTGCCGTCGTACGCGAGCGTGCCTTGGTCGATCGCTTCCTGGTAGCGCGCGAACTGCGTGTTCGCGAAGTACGTCGCCGTCTGCGAGGAGCAATCGTTGACCGACGTGTGCAGGACCGCGCCCACGAAGGCGGCCTGCGTTCCGCAGCGGGTCGCGTAGTCGCAGTAGGCGCCACCGATGCGCGTGGTCAGATCACCGAAATCGATCGGCTCGGGCCCGTTGTTGCAGCCCACCGCGCCGAGCGCGAGCGGTGTCAGGACCAGCGCGCCCAAGAGTCCCTGTCGCATTCGATTACCCCTTTTGGATTTCCGGTTCAGGACGCGGCGGCCGACTCTGCTTCGGTGCCCTCGAGGGCCGGCGCGACGACATCTTGCGTGTGCGTGAGCAGCGCGTCACGTCTTCCGTCGAAGAGCTGCTCCGCCATACGCTCCAAAAGCGTGCGCAAACTCCCGCGATCGATCGCGGAGACCGACACACCATCGCGTTCCCACGCCAGGCGGGCCGCCTCCGTGGGCTCGAGCCGGTCACACTTGTTCAGGACGAGCAGCATGGGCTTGTGGGCCAGGCCGAGCTCGCCGAGCAGCTGCTCGGTCGTCTTGATGTGATCGGTCATCGCCGGGTCCGACGCGTCGACGACGTGCAGGAGCAGATCGGCGTCCTCGGCTTCCTCGAAGGTCGCGCGGAACGCCGCGAAGAGATCCTTCGGCAGATCGCGGATGAACCCGACGGTGTCGGTGATCACGACCTCCCGCTCGTGAGGGAAGCGCAGACGCCGCGAGCGCGTGTCGAGCGTGGCGAAGAGCACGTCCTTCGCGAGCGTGTCCGACTCCGTCAGCGCATTCAGGAGCGTGCTCTTGCCCGCATTCGTGTAGCCGACGATCGAGACGATCGGGATGTCCTGACGGCGCCGCCGCTGACGGCGCTGCTTGCGCTGCACGGCGAGGTGACGCAGCTCGTTCTCGAGCCGCGAGATCTTCTCTCTCGCGCGACGCTTTCCGATCTCGAGCACGGTCTCGCCGGGCCCGCGCCCACCGATGCCGCCCGTGAGACGAGAGAGCGAGTCGTCCTTCTGTCCGATGCGCGGAAGCAGGTACTTCATCTGCGCGAGCTCGACCTGGAGCTTGCCGTCTCGGCTCTCGGCGCGCTGCGCGAAGATGTCGAGGATGAGCTGCGTCCGATCGATCACCTTCATGTCGGTGATGGCGGCGACCGCAGCCGCCTGCGACGGCGAGAGATTGCGATCGAAGATGAGGACGGTCGCATCGAGCGCCATCGAGCGGAGCACGACCTCGTCGAGCTTGCCGCGACCCATCACGTACTTCGGATCGATCGCGTCGCGCACCTGCAGGATGCGATCGACGACGGCCACGCCCGCCGTGCGCGCGAGATCTTCCAGCTCGCGCAGCGAGTCCTCGGAGTGCTGCGCGCGCGATCGATCGGTGACGTGGAGCAGGATCGCGCGACCGTCCTTGCCGCTGACGACCTGCGTGCGTGCGGCGCGCGCGAACGCGTCCTCGAGCTCGCTGAGGATCTCGGCGGGCGAAGTGCCCTCCTCCTCGGAGATCGCCTTGCCGTACGGGATCGGCCCGACGGCCTGGTACGGCGGCGTTCGCGGATCGATCGACGGGACGTTGTGCCCGTAGTGAACCGTCGTCGGCTGCCCATCGGGCGAGAGACAGATCGCGACGACGAGATCGAGCCGCAGGCGCGTGAGGTCGACGAGATCGTCGCGCGTCAGGCCTTCCTGCGAGAGGTGCGTGTGCACCAGGCGCAAGCCGCGGAAGCGTCCGTGCGCAGCGCGCATGCGTCCGAGGTCCGGCAGCATGAGCTTGGTCGCATCGCCGACGATGACGTGCTCGATCTCGCCGTTGCGGCCCACGAGCACGCCGACCTGACGCCCCGTCGCCGCGCTGATCTCGCCCATCGAGCGTGCGAGCTCGGGCGTGAGCAGTCGGTCGAAGGGAACGCGTCGTCGGGAGAGGCGCTCGAGCGCGTGAACGTCGGAGGGAGCGAGGCCTGTGGTGTTCCCGGAGATCGTCTGTGTCACTACGGATCCACAGTGTACACGATTTCGTGCGTGTCACCGGCCGCGCGAAGACGCGGGCGCAGGCTCAGCCCTGCGTCTGAGACTGCGCGATGTTCCCGACGACCGGGATCTTCCACATCTCGTTGCCGTACGCCTTGACCATCAGCCACACGTGGAGGCCGAGGAACAAGACGAGCATGCCGATCTGCACCAGGCCGAGCAGGAGCATCACGATGCCCACGATCGGCGCGGCATCGTTGCCGGCAGAGCCGATCAACGGAAAGATCACACCGCTGCAGCAGGCGATGCAGAACACGCCGAGGATCGTCGCCGCCATGAGCGAGAGCGACTGGATCGCGTGGAATCGGACGAATCGACTCTCACGTGGCTCGGTGAACAAGAAGACGAGCGAGCTGATGAAGTTCACGCCCATGAAGGGCACGTAACAGAGCAGCGCGGCCGTGTTGTAGGTCAGGTTTCCGATCTTGGTCACGCCCTGCGGTGCGCCGTACGGCGCGCCCGGCATCCCACCACCACCCGGCTGCATCATCGAGGACCCCCGCGCAAAAGAGGCGCGAGACTAACCGCGACGGAGCACGAGGGCCAGCGCCGTGATCGAGGCGTAGTCAGCAGTGACAGGCCGCTGCGCCGTCCGCGGACACGCGGATCTGACACGGCGACGCGCACGCGGCATCGAGACGATAGTGCAGCACGAGATCGGCGCTGCAGTCGGCGCTCGGCGCGGCCGGCATGATCGAGCGCATCGCCGCGCCGCACGTCGAGAGGCCGGACCACGACTCGCGATAGGCGACGTCGAAGCCGCTCTCGTTCGTGCCGACGACCGTGTACGCGCGCTCGAGCGTGGCAGCGGTGCATGCCTCGAGCGGCAACGTCTGGGTCTGCGAGTAGCCAGAGTTGCTGTTCAGCGCGACGAGCATCGGCGCGTTCGTCGTCGGGTCCGGCGCCGAGAGCGTCAGCAGCGCGCCGGAGAGCGTCACGCCCGCGGTGCCGACCGGGCCGGTCAGGCGCATCGGGCTGCACGGATCGCTCTCGCTCGCGATCGTGAGATCGTAGACGCCGGTCGTCGCCGAGAGTGTCTCGTGCGTGCTCGAGCAGCCCGCAGCGGGAACGACGAGAACGAGCGCGAGCGCGGTGAGGAGCTTGTCGTGGTGCACCGTGGAGCCTCCATCTCGCGGATAACCGGTCGGACGATCCGCGGTCAAAGAACTGGTCACCCCGGCATCGGCCGAAGCGGCGACGAGCTGAAGGACGAACCGCCGAGATCAGCGCTCGCCGTCCGAGAAGAGGACGACCGTTCCCATGAACAGCGAGCAGGCGACCGCGGCTCCGAATGCGATGATTTCCATGATGAGAAGCTCCCACCGCAAGGACCGCGCCGCGCTGGGAGCGCTCGGGATCGGCCGTCGTCGGGCTGCCTCCGCACACCGTGTGGCGTGGGTGCGGACACGCGCCTGCGGGCGGAGGGGCACGCGCGCCGAGTGACATTTCTCAAGAGGCCCGGCGGAACGACCTGACGCTTTCCCCGGGCGCTCGCATAGACTCCCCAACCCCATGAAGCTCGCCAGTCTGCAGAGTGGTCGCGACGGACGCCTCGTCGTCGTGTCGTCCGATGGCGCGCGCTTCGTGCGCACCGAGGGCATCGCGACGACGATGCAATCGGCGCTCGACGACTGGGATCGTTGCGAGCCGGCACTGCGCGCGCTCTCGGATCAGCTGGCGAAAGATGCCTCGCTCGGAGAGAAGCTCGACCTGCACACGCTCGCGGCGCCGCTGCCACGCGCGTACGAGTGGGTCGATGGCTCCGCGTACATCAACCACATCGTGCTCGTGCGGAAGGCGCGCGGCGCCGAGCCGCCCAAGACGCTGCGCACCGATCCGCTCGTCTATCAGGGCGGATCGTCCGACATGCTCGGCGCGCGTCAGCCGATCCCGCTCGCCGATGCGAGCTGGGGCTGCGACTTCGAGTCGGAGATCGCCGTCATCCTCGGCGACACGCCGCAGGGCACCACGAAGGAAGAGGCAGCGAAGTACATCCGTCTCGTGACGATCGTGAACGACGTCACGCTGCGCAATCTCGTCCCGGCCGAGCTCGAGAAGAGCTTCGGCTTCTTCCAGAGCAAGCCCGCGACCGCGTTCGCTCCGTTCGCGATCACGCCCGACGAGCTCGGCGCTTCGTGGAGAGACGGACGGCTGCATCTTCCGCTGCGCACGTGGCTCACGCGCGCCGGAGGCGAGGAGACGCTCGCCGGCGATCCCGACGCGGGCCCCGAGATGCACTTCTCTTTCCACGAGCTGATCGCGCACATCGCCAAGACGCGGAAGTTCGGCGCCGGCACGATCGTCGGCAGCGGCACCGTGTCGAACGAAGATCCCGCGCGCGGCGTGTCGTGCCTCGCCGAGCG
>CAYSCF010000201.1:0-12179 GCA_964429305.1 uncultured Sandaracinaceae bacterium
CCGGCGTCGGCCCGACGATGGGGAGCGTCATCACGTCCAGCGCGCCGAGGCGCAGCATCATCTTGCGCGGGGTCACGGCAGCACCTCGTAGTCCATCGCGATACCGATCTCGAAGCTCAAGAGCGGGTGGTAATCCGTCGCGAAGTACATGGAGAAGTCGATCTCGCCGTAGATCGCGAAGCCGGCGAGCGGCTTCAGCATCGCGCCGAGGCCTGCCTCCCAGCCCCAGCTGAACTGCTCGCCCACCGAGAGCGGAATGCCGATGCGGCCAGTCGCGCTGAACCAGTCGCCCAAGTCGCCGTCGGGGATGACGCGCACCATGTACGAAGGCGCGATCGAGACCTGGCCGAACGCGCTCACGCCGTTGCTGAACGTGCCGTCGCCGCTGAGCGGCGCCGCGAGCCCGAGCACGACGCCGTGCTGGAACATCCCGTCGCCTTCGAAGAAGTAGCCGCCGCGCAGCTGCAAGTACGAAGGCGCGAAGCGACTCGTGCCCGCGAGCGTCTCGTACTGGATGATGCGGATCGTGCCGCCGGCGCCGAGGCTCAACCAGCCGTGCCCGTACCGGTGCACTGCCGGGGCGGCCGTCTCGTCGCGATGCTCCTCTCCCCAGGCGTAGCCGCCGCGCGAGTGGCCCGCCGACTCGGAGTCGCCCGTCTGGGCGAGCGCGGTCGTCGTGAAGAGCGCGGGCGCGGCGAGCGCGCAGGCGGCGAAGATGCTCAGAACGTGGCGAAACACGGCCGCCGAACGTAGAAGAGCCGCGACGACCGGTCAAGCGCGGGAGCCATGTTATAAACGCCGCCGTGACGCGGTTCCTCGCGGGCTTTGCGCTCGCTTCGCTGGTGTGGGGCGGTCTGGGCGCTTACCTCGTGATCGAGGAAGGCTACGCTCCGGCGCCCGACGAGACCGAGGTCGAGGACGTCGCGATCGCAGCGGCCGATGCGCCGACCGAAGCCGATGCGCCCGCGCGACGCCCGCGACGGCGACGCGGTGGAGGCGGAGGCGGGACCCCGTCGGATCCGAGCGGGGCGCGCAGCCCGAGCGGCGACGCGATCACCGGTGACGACCTCGGCGAAGGCGAGATGCGCATGATCGATGGCGCAGGAGCCGGCGGCGAAGAGCAGCTCACCGGCGCCGAGATCGATCACACGTTCGACGGCGTCATGCCGCGGGTGCGTCGCTGCTTCATCCTCGCGGCGAGCGATCGCGAGATCACCGGGACGCTCACGTTCGGACTACGGATCGGCGGCGATGGTCACGTCGCGGTCGCGAACCTGTCGGGCCCCGCGGTCCTCACCACCGGGGACTGCGGCGACTGCCTGCGCACGGCCGCACGCAGCATGCAGTTTCCGACCTTCGACGGGCCGGAGATGGTCGTCCGCTATCCGATCACGCTCGAGTAGCCGGCCGGAACCACAGCGAAATCACCCGCTTCGTCGCCGAGCGCTTGTGTCGCGCGAACCTTTCCGTTACCTCGTTGTCTAGAAGCTCGTGGCAGGCTCGAACACCCAGTCCCGCAGCGTCCTGAACCGCGACGAAGTCGATCCGGAGCTGCTGGCCCTTCCGGCTCCTCCGCCCGGCCGTCGCTTCGCGACCATGGCGCTCATGGCGCTCGTGGTCGTCGTCGCGCTGGCGCTCGTCTCGACGCTGCGGAGCGATCTCGCGTTCTTCTTCGTGCGCGGTGGGACCACCGATCTCGGCGACGTCACGACCGTCACGGCCGCGTCGCTGACCCCGAACACACTCGTGACCGTCGAAGGCACGCCGCTGAGCGCCGGCGCGGTGCGCTATCGGCGCGTGATCACCGGCGAGTCCTACGTCGTGTTCCCGCTCGCGGGACAGCGGACCGTTTTCGTGCACCTGGGCGAAGAGGCCGCGCGCTCACCGCGCACCGTGTACAGCGGTCGTCTCGTCCGCTTCGCAGATCTCGGCGGTCGTCTCTCCGCGGTACGCGAGTACCTCGCGAGCACCGAGGACATGCCCGTCACGCCCGACTCGTACGTGCTGCTCGTCGACGAGACGCCGGGCTCGTGCTGGTGGGCCGTGGGCCTGGCGCTCCTCGCGGTGCTCTTCGTCCTCGTGGACGTACTGCTGATCGTCCGCTGGTTCCGCCCGGTGTCGTCTCTTTCCGACACCGCCGCATCGCGCGATTGAGCCCGAATCGCGCGGGCCGAGTTTTGGTCACGCGCGCGCACGCTCGACCTGTATGATGCCGACGTGAGACGGCCCCTCCCGTCGCTCGATCAAGTCGCCCGTGCCCTCTTGGTGCACGGCGCGCGAGACGCAGCGGTGGACCTGATGGAAGCAGTCGTCGCGCGCGGCGGCGAAGAAAAGCCGCGCTGCGAGGCGCTGCTCCAAGCCGTCCGTGCGCGACCGAACGATCGCGTGAGCGGGCCGCCGCTCGCGCTCGATGCCGGGCTGGTCGAGGCGCTGGCCGCGAACGGTCGCTTGATCGAGGCGTGGGCCGTGACGCGTGGAGCGCGCGTCGGACACAGCGTCGCCGGCGTCGAGATCGCGCAGGCTCTCTCGCTCGTGATGGAGCCCGGCGGGCTCGACGAGCCGTGGCTCACGCGCTGGACGCGCATCGTGGTCTCGGGCAGCACCGCCGACATCGGCGCGATCGAGCGCGACGTGATCGCGGGACATCCGGTGCCGCCTGCGCTCCTCGAGCGGATGCGCGTCGCGTGGCGTCTGCTCAAGGGCTTCTGGTCTGCTGCAGCGAACGAGCACGGATCGACCGGCGGCCTCGAGCCCGCGCTACGCGCGCAGGTGTCCGCCAAGATCGCCGAGCGAGATCTCCCTGCAGCGCTGACGCTGCTCCGCGGCGCGGCCGAGACGTCGCAGGCCGCGCTGCCCGTCGCGATGGCGCTCGCACGCCTGCTCTCGGCAGCCGAGCGCGCGATGAACGAAGAAGATCCGTCGCGTGGTGCGAGCACGGTCCCGCTCGAGGGTGCGGGCCTGGCGCTGCTGCAGCTGCGCATGGGGAACTTCCAGGACGCGGAGCGCTTGCTGCGCAAGGTCGTCGTCGGCTCGCCCGCAGATCACATCGCGCGCGATCGCCTCTCCGACGTTCTCGTGCTTCGTCGGGCGCTCGATGGCGCGCCGCAAGAAGAGAACGAGCCGCTCGAGCTCGCCAAGACCCCAGCGCCCGACTGGCTCAACAAGCGCGGGCCGCGCGCGAGCGTCGAGGGCTGGGCGGTCGCGCAGAAGCCTGCGGGCCGCATCACCGGCTCGTCGTCGAGCTGGAGCGACGAAGAAGAAGGCTCGACGTCGGTGATTCGCCCCGACGAAGAAGCCGAGCTGCACGTGAAGGCGGGTCACCCCGAGCGCGCGATCCCGATCTACGAGATGCTCGTCGCACGCTATCCGGCGCGACCGCACTTCGCGGGCCGCCTCGCGGAGATTCGCATGCTCGTCGCGACGGCGGGACAGACGCGCGTGCACGACCACGACGACGAGCCGCGCGACACCGAGCCACCGGAGCCGCGCGAAGGTGGCGACTACGTGCTCGAAGGCCCGAC
Organism: uncultured Sandaracinaceae bacterium; assembly: GCA_964429305.1. GTDB lineage: Bacteria > Myxococcota_A > Polyangia > Polyangiales > Sandaracinaceae > JBBSAT01. The sequence continues at coordinate 3,522 of CAYSCF010000201.1, forward strand.
GAGCGTGCACCAGCAATGGGCACCGTCGAAGATCGCACCGGCCAAGCCCGCACCGGCCGCTGCACCGACGACCGTCGTCGTCGTTCCCGTTCGTCCCATCGTTCGCATCCGCTGACTGCCATGGCCGAGCCCACCGACAAATCCAAAATCGCCCCTGCCGAGCCGGCGCGCGCCGACTCGACGATGGAGGTCGCTCTCGACGAGGTCGTCGAGACCCGCGCGCCCGCGCCGCGCGTTCCCGCTGGCGAGAGCCTCGAGCTGATGCTCCAGGATCTCGAGGTCGACGTGCGGCCCGCACCGGCGGCGCCGCGGCGCGATCCCTCGGTTCGCATGCCACCCCCTTCTCCGACCGCATCGTCGTCCGGCGCGTCGTCTCCGGGGACTTCGAGCAGCGGCGAGCGTCGGTCGGTGCCGCCACCGATGCCCGGCAAGAGCGTGCGTCCGCCCAAGCCGACGGCGCCGGTGATCGGAGGAACGCCACCTCGGGCCGCGCCACCGCCGCGTGCGCCCGCGCCGCCTCCGAGCGGAACGTCCCGTCCACGCGCGCCCGCGCCGGCCAAGCCGCCCGTTGCGGTTTCGGCGGCCGCGCCTCAGCCACTGCCTCCGCACGCGCCTCCGCCGCACGCGCCTCCGCACGCGCCGCCTCCGCACGTTGCGCCCAGGCCCGTCGAGGTCGTCGGCGTCGATGCGTGGGAGCGCGAGCTGCTCGAGCTCACCGATCCGCTGCGTCGCGCGCGCCTGCATTTCGAGATCGCGCGTCAGCACGAGCTCGGTACCGCGGACTTCCGCAAGGCGAGCCAGCACTACCTCGAGGCCCTCGCGAAGATGCCCGAGCACGTGCCGAGCCTGCAGGGCGCGCGGCGCTCGCTGCTCGCGCAGAAGTCCTACAAAGAGGCGCTGCCGCTCTTCGATGCGGAGGCACGCATCACGCGCGATCCCAAGCGCCGCGCTGCGCTCCACGTGGCGAAGGGCCGCGTGCTCGAAGATCAGCTCGGTCAGAAGATCGAGGCGCGCGCGCAGTACGCGATCGCGCTCGATCTCGATCGCAGCGATCGCTCGGCGCTGCGCGCGATCGAGCAGTCCGACATCGACGCCGCGTCGTGGGCCGAGCTCGCACGCACGTACGAGAAGGCTGCGAACGCAGCGTCGGGTGATCCACGGCATCGCGCGGCGCTCGTCACGATGCGCGCGCGGATCGCGGAGGTGCGGCAGAAGGACGTCGACGGAGCGATCGAGCTCTACCAGACCGCGCTGCGGCTCGACCCGGACGCGGCGTTCGCGCTGGAGGCGCTCGAGCGACTTCTCCATGCGCAGCGTCGCTGGCGCGATCTCGCGACGCTCCTCGATCGTAAGGTCACGCGCGCGTCCGGCGGCGCCGCTCGCGCGATGGCGCTGCATCGGATGGCCCATCTCTCGGCCGAGCGCCTGGGAAACCGAGACGACGCGATCGTCGCGCTCGAGCGTGCGGTCGTGGAAGCCCCGCACGAGCCGGCGGTGCTCGAAGATCTCGCGCGCCTCTACGACGCAGCCGGTCGTGCGGAGCCGCTCGCCCGCGTGCTCGACACGCTCGCGGGCCTGCCGTCGGCGACCCGCTTCGATCGCGTCGCGTTGCTGCACCGCATCGGGACGCTCCGCGAGGACAAGCTCGACGATCGCGAGGGCGCGATCGCGGCGTACGAGCGAGTGCTCACCGATGATCCGCTGCATCTGCCCACGCTGCAGGCGCTCACGCGCCTCTACGAGGCCGACGGCGATCATGCGTCGTTGCTGCGCATCCTCGGTGCGGAAGCGGAGGCGAGCACCGAGCCGCGGCGCCGCGCCGCCTCGCACGCGCGCATGGCCGACATCTTCGAGGCGCAGCGCGCGCCCGATGCGGCGATCGAGCACCACGCTCGCGCGCTCACGCTCGTGCCCAGCTACGCGCCTTCGTTCAAGGCGCTCACCCGGCTCTACGCGACGGCGCACAAATGGCGCGAGCTCACGCTGCTCTACGCGCGCGCTGCGGACGGTGCGAGTGGCGAGTCCGCCATCACGTACCTGATGAAGCTCGGCGGCGTGTACGAGGATGCGCTCGACGAGCCGGCGCAGGCCCTGGCGGCTTACCAACGCATCGTCGCGATCGATGGCAAGCATCTGGGCGCGATCCACGCGATGCAGCGCGCGGCCGAGCGGGCGAAGCGTCCCCTCGAGCTCGTCGACGCGCTCGAGCGCGAGGCGGCGCTGATCAAAGACCCGAAGGCGACGCTCGGTATCGTTCATCGCGCGGGCGAGGTGCTCGACGAGATGGCGAACGATCGCGAAGGCGCCATCGCACGCTATCGACGCGTGCTCGCGATCGATCCCACGTACGCGCCCGCGCTCACCAGCCTCGGTCGCCTGCTCTCGCGCGCCGGTCGCTGGGAAGAGCTGCTCGATCTCTACAAGCGCGAGCTCGAGCTGGCGCGTGATCCGGACGCGATCGTCGGTCTGCGCCTGAAGATGGCGGAGATCTGCGAAGAGCGGACCGGCCGCGACGACGAGGCGCTCGTCCACTACCGCGCCGCAGCCGATGCCGATCCGAAGAACGTGCGCGCGCTCCGGATGCTCGCGCGCAAGCTGCGCGATCGCAACGCATGGGAAGACCTCGCGCGTACGCTCGACCGCGAGCTCGCGACGTTCGAGCCCGCCAAGGGTGCCAAGATCGATCCCGCGACGGCCAACCCGATCGCACGCGCGCGCGTCGCGCATCGCGCCGCGGAGGTGCGCGAGGAGCGCCTCAACGAGGCCGGCAAGGCGCTCGCGCTCTACGAGGTCGCACGGGAGGCCGACCCGTCGTATCGCCCCGCGTCGGAGGCCATCGCGCGTCTGCGCGCTGCCGACGGTTCGTACCGCAAGCTGCTCGACGAGCTCGAGCGCGATGCGCATGCCGCGAGCGAGGACGACGATGCGGCCGTGAGCGCGTTGCTCCGCGCGAGCGAGGTCGCGAGCGACCACGTCAGCGATCCCAAGCGTGCGCTCGCGTTCCTCGAGGAAGCGCTCGCACGCGATCCGGGCAACCTCGCGGCGCTGCTGATGGCCGAGCCGCTGATGCGACGCCAAGGCGCGTTCGAGCCGCTCGCGAAGGTGCTCGGCGCCCTCGCCCGCGTTCACGTCGAGCCCGACGCGCGCGTCGCCGCGCTGCGCGAGCTGGCCCGCATCGAAGAGACGAAGCTGCACGCCAAGCCCGCCGAGCTGCGCGCGACGTACGAGGCGATCCTCGCGCTCGCGCCCGGCGACATGCTCGCGCTCTCCAGCCTCGAGCGGATCGCCCTCGAGACCAGCGACCGCGCGTTGCTCGCGACCATCGACGCGAAGCTCGCCGATGCGGCCGCCGATCCGTCCATCGCAGCCGCTCATCGCGTCCGCTACGCAGAAGCACTGCTCGAGTCGGGCGATGCGCGGGCGATGGAAGCGTTCGCGGCCGCCGTCGTCGCCGATCCCGACAGCCTCGCCGCCGTGCGCGGTCTCGGTCGCGCAGCCGAGGCGATCGGCGATGCGAAGTCGATGGCCGACGCGCTCCGTCGCGAGGCGCGCCTGGTCGAGAGCCCGCGGCGCGCCGCCGGTCTGCTGGTGCGCGCCGGCACGATCACGCACGACACGTTGGTCGACAGCGCGGCCGCGTACAGCGACTTCGAGCGCGCGCTCGAGCTCGATCCCGAGAACGTCGATGCGCCCTCCCGCGTGCTCGACATCCTGCTCACGCAGAACGAGGCCGGTCGAGCCGCCGATCGTCTCGGTCGTGCCGCGTTGGCGGCCAAGGCTCCCGAGCGTGTGTCGGCGCTCTCGCTCGAGGTGGCGCGCCTGCAGTCCGACGTGCTCGGAGACACCGCCGGCGGCGTCGCGACGCTCGTACGCGCGCTCAAGACCTCACCGACCGACATCACGCTGCTGCGCGCCGTCGCGCGTCTCTACGGCGCCGCCGGACAATGGACCGAGGCCGCCGACAAGCTCCGCGCCATCGTCGCGCTCGGGCCAGCCAAGGACGTCCTGCGCGACACGCACCTCGATCTCGGAGCGCTCGAGATCGATCGCGTCGGCGACGTCGTGCGCGCGCGGAACAGCGTGGACGCGGTGCTCGCGATGGAGCCCGAGAGCCCGGCCGCGCTCGCGATCCTCGCGCGCATCGAGCGCAAAGCGGGCCGTCCCGATCGGGCGACCGAAGCGCTCAAGCGCCTGGCGGCCGCATCGCCGGGCCGTGCCGATCAAGCCAACGCGTTCGTCGAGATCTCGAAGATCGAGCGGGATCGTTCCGACGAAGTGCGCGCGCTCGACGCGCTCGCCGAGGCGGTCGCGATCGAGGGCCCCTACGGCCACGCCGGCCAGGTGTTTCGCAGCTCGATCGCGGCGGGCGACAACAACGCGTGGTCGCGTTACGCGCAGGCGCTCTACGATCATCTCCGTCGCAGCAAGGCGGATCCGAAGCATCCGGCGCCCGCGACCGTCTACATCGATCTCGCCGACGTTCTGTCCGATACGCTGGGCCGACACGAGGCCGGGCTGGAAGTGCTGCGCGAGGCGATGCGCGCTCACTCCGACAATCCCGAGATCGCGCGTCGCTTCTCGCGCCAGACGCTGCGCGCAGGCCGACCGATCGAGGGCGTCGAGACGCTGCGACGCTTGTCGGAGCTGCAACCGGCCAGCCCGGATCTGCAGCGAGAGCTCGGCGCACTGCTCGCGGCGATCGCGCCCGACACGCGCGCCGTCGGCGTGGGCCCGCTGATCCTGCTGGGCGTCGCGACGCCCGAGGAAGAGCAGCGTGTGAAGGGGCGCCCTGCCCCGCTCCCGCGCGTGCTGCAGGGCAGCTTCGGGAGCGAGACGCTCGCGATGCTCTATCGCATCGACTTCGGCTCGCCTGCGTTCGCGATGCTCGCGGCCCTGCCCGAAGCGATCGTGAAGCTCTACCCGGCGGATCTCGACGGGCTCGGCGTCGGACGCGGCGATCGGCTCGCGCCGCGCTCGGGCCATCCGATCCGCGCGCTCGTCGATCGGCTCTCGACGATCCTCTCGACGGGCGACGTCGAGGTCTACACGCATCGCGTCCGCGGCCGTGGCGTCGCGATCGAGCTCTCGGATCCGGTCTCGATCCTCGTGCCCGTCGTGCTCGCCGAGCTGCCCGAGGCCTCGCAGATCTTCTTGCTCGCGCGGGCGCTCGCCAACGCGACGCTCGGCTTGTCCGTGTTCGACAAGCTCACCCCGCGCGAGCTCGAGGTCTTGCTCGCGGCTGCCGCGCGCGTCGTGTCTCCGACTTTCGGTCAGGGGCTCACGAGCGAAGACGTGCTCGAGGATCAAGCCAAGCGCATCCAGCGCGCTCTCTCGCGCAAGGCACGCCGCATCCTCGACGAGGTCGCGCCGCGCTACGTCGCGCTCGGCACCTCGGACCTGCCGAACCTCGCGCGCAGTGTCTCGTTCGGCGCGGCGCGCACGGCGGCGCTGCTCGCCGACGATCTGCCGGCCAGCGTCGAAGCGCTGCGCCGCACCGAGCGCGACTACGGAAGCTCCAGCGTGCTCGAGCTCGCCGCCGGCGCGCCGCTCGTCTCCGATCTGCTCCGCTTCTGGACGTCCGACCTCGCGCTCGACATCCGTCGTCGCGCCGGTCTCTTGCCCTGATCTGCACCGAGGTACTCGTGAACATTCGCACGTTGATCGACGAGCCCACTCTCCAGAAGCGCGTGAAGGAGCTCGGCGCCGCCATCACGAAGGCGCATCAAGGCCGCGAGCTCGTGATCGTCCCGGTCCTGAAAGGCAGCCTGATCTTCGGCGCGGATCTCGTGCGCGCGATCGATCTGCCGCTCTCGATCGACTTCCTCGGCTGCCGCAGCTACGGCGACGGCACGGAGTCGAGCGGCGTCGTGCAGATCACCTACGATCTGACCAAGCCCATCGAGGGCAAGGACGTGATCGTCGTCGAGGACATCGTGGATACCGGGCTGACGATGTCGTACCTGCTCAAGAACCTCGCGACGCGGAAGCCACGCTCGGTCGAGCTCTGCTCGCTGCTGCACAAGCCGGCGCGCACACGCGTCGAGGTCCCGATCGATCACCTCGGCTTCACGATCGAGGACGTGTTCGTCGTGGGCTACGGGCTCGACTTCGGCGAGAAGTACCGGAACCTGCCGTACGTCGGCGTCCTCGAGCAGGACTGATGGAATCGCCCGAAGGCCTGCCGTCATGAAATTGCCTGTAGGCTTGCTTTCATGAGCAAGCGTCTCGCCGTGATCGAGGCGATCATCGCCAAGGGATCGCGCGATCCATTCCACTTCTACGCGCGCGGCATGGAGCTGCGCTCGGACGGGCGGCGCGAGGAGGCTCTCGATGCGCTCGCGAAGGTGAGCGTCGACTTCCCGACGTACGTCCCGACCTACCTGATGGCCGCGCAGCTCGCGCAGGAGCTCGGCCGCCACGACGACGCACGCAAGTTCGCCGACGCGGGGATCGAGCGCGCTCGATCGGCGGGCGACGATCACGCGCTCTCGGAGCTCTCGACGTTGCGAGGCACGCTTTGAGGCGCGCGCTGTTCGCGTGTCTGCTCGTCGCGTGCGGGACGACGCCACCTCCGCCGGTCGACGATGCGGGCAGCGACGGCGGCAGCGATGCTCCGTTCGACGCCGGCCACGACGCCTATCACGTCATGCGCGACGGCGGCCCCACCGATCCGATCACTCTGCCCGCGATGGGATCCCTCTCGGCACCGTCGGGCGCGGGCCATTTCCGCATGGGCGCCGCGACCGCCGCCACGCAGATCGAGGACATGGACACGCACACCGATTGGTCGGTGTGGTCCGCGCCGACCGCGATGGGCGGGCTCGGGCACGACACGTACGTCGACGACGCCGTGCAGGGCTATACGCACGCTCTCGACGACATCGCGCTGCTGAGCGCGCTCCACGTCGACTCGTATCGCTTCAGCATGGAGTGGGCGCGCCTGGAGCCGACGCGCGACACGCAGGATGCCGCCGCGGTCGCGCACTACGACGCGCTCGTGAACGCGCTCGTGACCGCGAACATCCGGCCGCACGTCACGCTCTTCCACTTCTCGAACCCGCTCTGGGTCGACGATCCGCGAAACGATCCGGCCACGTGCGATGCGTCGAGCGCCGACGCGACCCAGCTCTGCGGGTGGAGCTCGGCGCACGCGAGCGCGATCGTCGAACAGCTCCGCGAGCACGCGTGCTTCATGGGCACGCACTTCGGCGATCGCGTCGACGAATGGGGCACGATCAACGAGCCGGTCAACTACCTGTTCGCGGCCTACGGCATCGGCTACTTCCCGCCTGGCCGCGCCTACTTCCTCGCGCACACCGACACGTTCATCGCGGTCGTGCGCAGCTTCATCGAAGCGCACGTCGCGATGTACGAGGCGCTGCACCGCTGCGACACCGTCGATGCGGATGGCGACGGCGTCGCCGCGTCGGTCGGCATCCCGCTCTCGGTCGCCGACTGGGTGCCCGCACGCAACAACGCGCCGAGCACCGATCCCGAGGACATCGCGGCCGCGAACGCGATGGCGTACGTCTATCACTACCTCCTCGTCGACTCGCTGCGCGACGGCACGTTCGACGCGAACCTCGACGGCACGAGCGACGAGACGCACCCGGAGTGGCTCACGAGCGCGGGGCATCCGTCGATCGACTGGCTCGGCCTTCAGTACTACTTCCGTGCGGGCGTGACCGGACGCAACGGCGGCCTGCTTCCGCTGATCCACGCGACGCCCTGCACGAGCGGCATCAACGCCGGCGCGTGCTTGCCCGCGGGCGATGCGACCTGGAACGTGCCCGTGATGGGCTACGAGTGGTACGCCGAAGGCCTCTACGACGTGATCATGGCCTTCCACGGCCGCTACCAGACGGGCACCGGGTTCGCGAACGGCTCGCTGCCACTCGTGATCACCGAGTCGGGCATCGCGACGCAGGTCGGTGCGCGCCGCGCGGAGAACGTCGTGCGCACGCTTGAGCAGATCGAGCGCGCCATCGGTGACGGCGCCGACGTGCGCGGCTACTACCACTGGTCGTTGATGGACAACTTCGAGTGGGCCAGCGGGTACACGCCGCACTTCGGCCTCTACCGGGTCGACCGCACGATGACGGGCTACCCGCGCACGATCACCGAAGGCGGCACCGTGTTCGGCGACATCGCCGCGTCGCGCACGATCACGCAGGCGCAGCGCATGCAGTACGGCGGCGTCGGCCCGATGACACCGGAGATGTGAGCGTCATACGCCCGAGTGCTCGATCCGGCGTATGACGTGGGTCACTCCCCGAGGCCGAAGCCGTCGTGCAGCACGCGGACGGCGAGCTCGCCGTACTTGCTCGCGATGAGGCAGCTGACCTTGATCTCGCTCGTGCTGATCGCATCGATCGAGATCCCTTCGTCGGCGAGCAGGCGGAACATGCGCGCGGCGACGCCCGCGTGCGAGCGCATGCCGAGGCCGACGATCGAGACCTTCACGACGTCCTGACGCGTCGTGACCTCGCCCGATCCCGCGTGCGACCTCGCGACGCTCTGCGCGCGCTCGAGCTCGCCCTTGGGCACGGTGAACGTGAGATCCGTGGCGCCGTCGACCGACGGGTTCTGGATGATCATGTCGACCGACACGCGCTCGTCCGCGAGCGCCGAGAAGAGCGCCGCGACGTTGCGCGTCCC
>CAYSCF010000202.1:0-12139 GCA_964429305.1 uncultured Sandaracinaceae bacterium
CGCCCTCGCTCGGACACGCGGAGGTCTCGCTCTCCGCGTTCGAGATCTCGCGCCGGCCCGTGACGAACGCGATGTGGCGCGCGTTCATGGCGGCGACCGGAGCGGCGCCGCCCGCGCGCGATGGGATCTCGAGCGACGACCTCGTCGTCGGCGTCTCGCCGGAGGAAGCGAGCGCGTTCGCAGCTCACCATGGCTGGACGCTCCCCTCCGAGGCCGAGTGGCAGCACGCCGCGCGCCTCGGCGTGCTCGAAGGCCTCGGCGCCTCCGAGTACACCCGCGACCGGTTCGCGCCCTACCCCGGCGGCCACGGATGTGACCCGAGCCGATGCTGCGCCCGCGGCGATGCCCCGCGCGCCCCGCCGTGCATCGAAGCGCGGCGCGGCGTCGCGCACGACCACCGATTCACGCACGCGACGTTCCGCTGCGTGCGACGTGGGAGGTAGCGAGAGCGTGAGCCCGTGGGCGGAGCAGTTCGGTCCGCGCGTCGCCGAGCCCATCGCGAGTGTGTCGGCTATGGTCGCGCATGCGCAACGTCGCCACCGCAGCCGTCCTCTTCGTCGTGCTCGCGTTCGTCGGATGCGGCGGCACCTCTGACAATGCGGACTCCGGGCCCGGCTCGACGACCGACAGCGGCATCCCGCCCGCGCCCACGACGTTCCAGGTCCAGTTCGAGACGACGGCGGGCGCGTTCGTCGTCACCGCGCATCGCGACTGGGCGCCGAACGGCGTCGATCGTTTCTACCAGCTCGTCACGAGCCACTACTACGACGACACGCGGATCTTCCGCGTGCTCACGGGCTTCGTCGCGCAGTTCGGGCTCAACGGCGATCCGAGCGTCACCGCGATGTACACGCACTCGACCATCCCGGCCGATGCCGTCGTCGGTCACAACACGCGCGGCACGCTCTCGTACGCGATGGCGGGCAGCGACCGCGGCTCGCGCACCACGCAGATCTTCGTGAACCTCGCGGACAACTCGGGCGGCCTCGATGCGATGGGCTTCGCGCCGTTCGCCGAGGTCACGTCCGGCATGGACGTCGTCGATCACTTCTACGCCGGCTACATGGACATGCCGATGCAGCGGAACATCCAAGAGACGGGGAACAGCTACCTCGACACGACGTTCCCGATGCTCACGCACATCACGAGCGCGCACGTCCTTCCGTAGTCTTCGCCGAATTTCAGGACAATCGAGGAGGCGAGGAAAGAAGGAGGCGAGGAGATCTCGCTTCTTCCTCGCCTCCTCGTCCTCCTCGCCTCCCGCTTGTCCTGAATTCCGGCGGTGCGTGTGGTAAGCGAGGCGCCTCATGTCTCGCTCCGAAAAGCCTTACGTCCCCGCCGAGATCGAGCCCAAGTGGCAGGCGTTCTGGGATCGCGATCGCACGTTCGCGACCAGCACCGACGCATCCAAGAAGAAGGTCTACGTCCTCGACATGTTCCCGTATCCGTCGGGCGCGGGCCTGCACGTCGGGCATCCCGAGGGGTACACGGCGACCGACATCCTCAGCCGCTACCTGCGCAGCACGGGGCACGCGGTCCTGCATCCGATGGGCTGGGACGCGTTCGGCCTGCCGGCCGAGCAGCACGCGATCAAGACGGGCGAGCACCCGCGCAAGAACACCGCGAACAACATCGCGACGTTCAAGCGGCAGATCAAGATGCTCGGGCTCAGCTACGACTGGGACCGCGAGATCGACACGACCGATCCGGACTACGTGCGCTGGACGCAGTGGATCTTCCTGCTGCTCTACCAGCGCGGGCTCGCGTCGCAGTCGGAGATCCCGGTCAACTGGTGCCCGGCGCTGGGCACCGTGCTCGCGAACGAAGAGGTCAAGGACGGCAAGAGCGAGCGCGGAGGTTTCCCCGTCTATCGCCAGCCGCTGCGTCAGTGGACGCTGAAGATCACGGCGTACGCCGATCGGCTGCTCTCGGATCTCTCGCTGCTCGACTGGCCCGAGGGCGTGCGCGCGATGCAGGTCGACTGGATCGGCCGCAGCGAAGGCGCCGAGGTGACGTTCGCCGTCGAAGGCCAGGCGGATCAGCTCGTCGTGTTCACGACGCGGCCCGACACGCTCTTCGGTGCGACGTTCATGGTCGTCGCGCCCGAGCATCCCATCGTCGCCAAGATCACCACCGCGGATCATCGCGCCGCCGTCGATGCGTACGTCACGAAGGCCAAGAACAAGAGCGAGCTCGATCGCCGCAGCACGAAAGAGAAAACGGGCGTCGAGACCGGCGGCTACGCGATCAATCCGGTCAACGGCGCGAAGATCCCCGTCTTCGTCGCGGACTACGTGCTCTGGGGCTACGGCACCGGCGCGATCATGGCGGTGCCCGGCCACGACGATCGCGACTACGAGTTCGCGCGCGCGCTCAGCCTTCCGATCCGTCGCGTCGTCGCCAAGACGCTCGCCGATGCGAACGTCGCGCTCGACGGCCCCTTCGTCGACGAAGGCGTCGCGGTCAACAGCGGCGCGTACGACGGTCTCGCGAGCGCGGAGTTCAAGACGCGCATCACCGCGGACCTCGAGGCGCGTGGCGTCGCGAAGAAGCGCATCGAGTACAAGCTGCGCGACTGGATCTTCTCGCGGCAGCGCTACTGGGGCGAGCCGATCCCGATCTATTTCCCCGTGGAGACGAAGGGCGATCCGCGCAATGGCGACGCCCACACGATCCGCTACGACCAGCCCATCGCCGTGCCGGACAGCGAGCTACCGCTGCGCCTGCCCGAGCTCGACGACTACAAGCCGGGCGACGATCCGTCGGGCCCGCTCGCGCGCGCCGTCGACTGGCGCTTCTTCCAGAAGGACGGCGCGTGGTTCGCGCGCGAGACGAACACGATGCCGCAGTGGGCCGGCTCGTGCTGGTACTACCTGCGCTTCATCGATCCGAAGAACGGCAAGGCGCTCTGCGATCGCGCGCTCGCCGATCGCTGGCTGCCGGTCGACTGCTACGTCGGCGGCGCGGAGCACGCGGTGCTGCACCTTCTGTACGCGCGCTTCTGGCACAAGGTCCTCTACGACGCCGGGCTCGTCGGCACGCCCGAGCCGTTCAAGAAGCTCGTCAACCAAGGGATGATCCTCGGAGAGGTCGAGCACACGACGTACGTCGCAGGCGACGGCAGCCACGTCTCGCGTCAGTTCGTCGACGACAAGATCGACGAGGCCGGCGAAGAACGGCCCTACGACAAGCGCAGCGGCGCGTGGGTCACGACGACCAAGGTCGCGGCCGGCCAGCTCACGAAGAAGGGCGGCGAGTTCGTCCTGGCGGCGGAAGAATCCATCGTCGTCGACTCGCGCGCGCACAAGATGAGCAAGGCGCGCGGCAACGTCGTCAACCCCGACGACATCATCAAACAGTACGGTGCGGACGCGCTGCGGCTCTACGAGATGTTCATGGGGCCGCTCGAGGCGACCAAGCCGTGGAGCACGGCGAGCATCCCGGGCGTGCGACGCTTCCTCGATCGCGCGCACACGGTCTCGTTCCGCGAGCTCGTCGATGGGCCGACCGACGACGCTCTGCTGCGCACGCTGCACAAGGCGATCAAGAAGGTCGGCGAGGACATCCAGGGGCTGCGCTTCAACACCGCGATCAGCACGCTGATGCAGCTGGTGAACGACCTCTATCCGATCGAGAAGCCGTCGCGCTTCGCGATCGAGACGCTCGCGCTCCTGCTGCACCCGCTCGCGCCGCATCTGGGCGAAGAGATCTGGGAGCAGCTCGGGTTCGCGACGTCGGTCCAGCGCGCGCCGTGGCCGACGTACGATCCGCGGCTCTGCGTCGACGACGAGGTCGAGATCCCCGTGCAGGTCAACGGCAAGGTCCGTGGCCGCGTGAAGGTCGCCAAGGACGCGCCCGAGGACGCAGTCGTCGCGCTCGCGATGGCCGACGAGAACGTCGTCAAGCACACCGAGGGCAAGGAGCTCGTCAAGCGTCAGTACGTCGCGGGGCGAATCCTGACGCTCGTCGTGAAGTAGCGCGCGCTCAGGGATGAACGCAGGCTTCGATCGCGCGCACGCGGATCGAGCCTGGTCCGCCGCCGCCGCCCTGGATCGCGGCGGCGACCACGGCGCGGCCGATCGCGCCGCCGGGGTACCTCGGGTCGGTCATGGACAACCCGTTGCCGCTGGCGAGGCCGAACGCGCTCTCCGTCGCACCGAGCGCGAACATCGTCATCCCGGGAGGATTCTCCGTCATCGTCCCCGGCCACGTCAGCGGCACCGGACGCAGCACCACCGAGCTGTCCTCTTGGTACGTGATCATGGCCGTGGTTCGATCGAAGACCGACACCGCCACGCCCGCGTTGGGGTTCAGTCGACCCGCGAGCATCAGCTCGCTGATGTGGACCATGCTCGGCACGTAAGTGCCTGTCGGATCGGTCGAGGACGTTGGCCGCGGTGTGCTCCAGCGCAAGATCACGATTCGTCCCGTCGTCGCCGCGCCTATCGGGCCGACCGGCACGACGGCGATGAACGACTCGGTCAAGGCGCCGGCGCTGGTCGCGGCCGTCATCGCGACCGAGCCGCGGAAGCTCGGGCTGAGCATTCCTGTCGTGCCCGTGTACGCGGTGAGATCGACGACGGGCGGCACGGTGGTGGCTTCCGCCCCGTTCCAGATGCCGACCTGGGTGCTGCTCGCGAGCCACATGTACGCGGAGCCGGCACCGGCGAGCCAGGTGCCCGAGAGCACGAGCGCGTCGCCCGTGGTGTGTCCGATGCCCGGGTTGATGTTGATGAGCGCGTGGTTGTGCGTGGTGTCGCGCATGAACGTCGCGCCCGAGGGGTGACTGACCCACTCGCCGATCGCCGTGACGGGCTCGGCGCTGGTTCCAGGGGCGGGGATGGTGCTCATCATCGGGTCGACCCACGGCACCGCGGGACGACCGCGCACCGTTCCGCCGTAGGCCGTGCCGCCCGGCCCACTCACCGCCGAGAACGCGAGGTAGTCGTGCCCGTCGCCGTTGTTGAGACCGAGCGCCCCGTCGGCTACTTCGAAGCCTCCGAAGAGCGTCTCGGGCGTCGGTGGCGTCCCGCCGAAGGCGAGCGGAAGGCCGTAGTACTTCCGTGTCCCCGTGTTTCCGATGAAGCCGACGATTCCGTTTCCGGCGCCGGACGGGAGGGTCGGGATGTCGTCGCCGACGACGAGACCGAGGTGGCCGCTCGCGAGGCGGATACCGCCACCGTCGGCGAGGATCGTGTACGCGGGCGTGACGCCGATCTCCGTGATGTTGAGGTCCGGCGCGGAGATCGTGATCGGAAGTGGACACGACTCTTGGAGGGTCGTGGTGCAGTCCGCGCGATTGAAGGGATGCACCATCGCGTTGTTGTCGTCGCAGTCGCCGCCGTCCACGTGGGTCGCGCGCGAGCAGCGAGCCAGGTTCGCGTCCGCGGCGTAGTAGCCGTCGCCGTCCGCGTCGCAGGGAGCGCAATGGCCGGTCGGCGCACCGGAGCAATACGAGTCCGTCGGGCACATCGCGCCGTCGGAGCAGGAGATGGGCCCCACATCCGGGGCGTCGACGCCGGTGTCGAGCGAAGGCGATGCCGCGTCCACACCCGCGTCGATGATCGAGGCCGCATCGGGCGTGCCCGTGTCGTCGGCGCTGCCGTGCTGGTAGCGCGACCCGTCGTAGACGAGAGAGCAGCCCGTGACCGAAGCGAGCGCGAGGACGAGGTAGAGCTTCGTGCGCATCTCAGAAACTCCCCTGGAGCGAGAGACGTGAGGGATCGAAGCGCAGGCGGGCGTGCGCATCGGCAGACCCACCGCCGGGATTCACGAGGAGCAAGATCAGGCCGACCGCCGCGCCCGCGAGCGAGACGGCCCACGCCACGTCCGCGACGAGCGCGTCGGTGCGCATGCCCGAGACGTCGGCGTCGCTGCAGGTTCGGCTCGCCGCGCAAGGAAGGCCCGACACGCGGCTGTCTTCGCTGGCGGCGAGCCCAGTGAACACCGCGCCGAGGATCAGGCCCACGCCCGCGACCGAGAAGGAAGCGATGGCGCCGATGTTGAGCGAGTCTCCGCCGCTGCTCGGAGGCGGGGGCGCAGGCTCGGTCGTCGTCGTCACGGTCGTCGTCGTCTCGGGCTCCGTGGTCGTGGTCGCCGGCGTGGCGTGGTCTTCGACCGGCGGCGCCGTCTCGTGCGCGGCCAAACGCGTACGGAGGTTGTCGAGCCGCGTCTGAAGGCTCGCGCGGTTCGCGATCTCCGGGACGTCGCTCAGATACCGCGTGAGGTAGTCGACGGCGTTCTGGAGATCGCCGAGCTGCTGGTAGCAGAGCGAGAGATTGTAGAAGAGCTGCGGTCGCTGGCTGAGCCGGTATGCCTCGAGGAATTCGCGCAGCGCGGACTCGTAGTTCGCTTGCTCGTAGTACGACGCCGCGACCTCGAAGTGAGCGTGTGCCTGGGCGTCATCGCTCGTCTGCGCCAGCGAGGCGGATGGGAGCACGAAGAACGAAACGAGCACGACCGCACATGGAGCCAAGAAAGAACGCGCCACCGGGACCTCCCCTTCGAGACGCGCGATGATACGACGAGCGCAAACACGTCCGCCACAGCCCGCGTGCCTCAGTGCGCTTGCGGATCGGGGCATCGACGCGTCACGATCCCTCTCGATGCGCCGCAGGGGTCCTCCCGATGAGTCCGTGACCGTGACCAACGCACGGCCGCTGACCGAAGAGCCGGAACAGCCGGCGGAGGACGTCTTCGCGAGCTTTCTGCAGCGTGCCTATGCTCGCAAAGAAGGACGCCCCCGCGGCGCGCGCTCCACATCCGAGTGGGAGAAGTCGGTCGAAGAGCTGCTGCCGAAGGAGCCGGAGACGCCGACCGACGAGCGCGACACCGAGCCGCCTCCAGCGCCGACGGCGCGCGACGTCGAGAGCGTCCCCGACGAAGAAGGTGGCGAGGCGAAGGCGCGCGAGAGCGAAGGCACGCTCCGGGTCGTCCTGCTCACGCGGAAGAAGACCCTTCCGCCCGGCTATCCCGCTCCGGAGGGAGACGCCGAGCCCGATCTCGACGGGCACGACTCGGGTGAAGGGCGCACGGCCGTCGCCAACTCCGAAGAGCTGCGTGCGGCGGTGATCGCGTCGCGCCCCGAGGGCGCGCTCGCCGCCGAGCCGTCGTCCAAGCCGAAGAAAGCGGACCGCAGCTCGCCCGAGTGGTCGAGCGTGGTCCCGCCTCCGTCGGAGGCGACGCAGCGACGCGAGGCCAAGAAGCTCGTTCCCGACTTCGCATCGCAGAAGCCGAAGCCGAAGCCCGCGCGCGAAGCGAGCGAAGACGGTCTCATCCCGAGCGGCGAGCTCGATCGCAAGCTCACCGACATGGCGGTGCTGCTGCGCTACGGCCACGAGGCGCAGGCCGCGCGCGAGCTCGAGGGCTTGCGTCGCAGCTACCCGCAGGATCTCTTGCTCCTGCGCCGCATCGGCGAGTTCTGGTCGGAGAGCGGTCGCACCGAGCGCGCGCTCGAGACGCTCTTCGCGCTGGCGAGCGGGCTCTTCGAGCGCCGCAACGTCGAGGGCATGCGTCAGGCGCTCGAGCAGGCCAAGACGCTCGACCCGAACAGCGAGCGAGCGAATCGATTGCTCTCGCTGCTCGACGCCCGCCCCGAGACCGCGCCGAAGAAGTAGTGGCCGTTTTAGCGCCGTCTTAGCGCTGCTCACTCCGATCGGCGGACGACGATGGCGCGCGTGGACACGGCACGAACAGGCCACGACGCCGGTCTGCGTCGTCTGACGCTCGGCGCCATCGGGATCGTGTTCGGCGACATCGGTACGAGCCCGCTCTACACGTTCCAAGAGTGTCTCTCGGGACCGCACGGCGTTCCTGCGACGCAGGACAACGTGCTCGGGATCCTCTCGCTCATCGTGTGGAGCATCACGCTCGTCGTCACGGTGAAGTACCTCGGCTTCGTCATGCGCGCCCACAACCAGGGCGAAGGCGGCATCTTCGCGCTGCTCGCGCTGGTCCCGCCCGCGCCGGCGATGAATGCGAAGGGGCGCGCGCACATCCCGCTCGTCACGCTCGCAGTGCTGGTCGGCGCGGCGCTGCTCTTCGGCGACGGCATCATCACGCCCGCGATCTCGGTGCTCAGCGCGATCGAAGGTCTCGAGGTGGCGACGCCTGCATTCGCCCCATACGTCGTCCCGGTCACGGTCGTGATCCTCATCGCGCTCTTCGCTGCGCAGCGCCGCGGTACCGGCAAGATCGGCGCGCTCTTCGGGCCGGTCATGGTCCTGTGGTTCCTGACCATCGGCGTGCTCGGCACGATCCAGATCGTGCGCGATCCCGACGTCCTCTGGGCGCTCTCGCCGACGTACGGCGCGCGGTTCTTCGCAGCGCACGGCTGGCGCGGCTTCACGATGCTCGGCTCGGTGGTGCTCGCGGTCACGGGCGGCGAGGCTCTGTACGCCGACATGGGCCACTTCGGCGCGCGCCCCATCCGCGTCGCATGGCTCGCGCTCGTCGGGCCCGCGCTGGTGCTCTGCTACCTCGGACAGGGCGCACTGATCATGCGCGACCCGAGCCACACCACGGCGCCGTTCTTCGGGATGGTCCCCGTCGGCGCGCTCACTTACGCGCTCGTCGCCATCGCGGCGCCCGCGACGGTCATCGCATCGCAAGCGCTCATCTCGGGTGTCTTCTCGCTCACGCACCAAGCCGTGCGGCTCGGGTACTTCCCGCGCGTCGAGGTGCAACACACCTCGGACGAGGCCGAAGGTCAGATCTACGTGCCCGCGATCAACTGGGGCCTCGCGGTCGCGTGCATCGCGATCGTGCTCGCGTTCCAACACAGCGCGCGGCTCGCGGCGGCGTTCGGCTTGGCCGTGAGCGGGACGATGGCGATCACGAGCTTCGTCTACTTCGTCGTCGTGCGCCGCACCTGGAAGTGGTCGCTCGGCCGTTCGCTCGCCGTGCTGATCTTCTTTCTCTCGTTCGACCTGCCGTTCGTCGGCGCGAACCTGCTGAAGTTCTGGGACGGCGGCTATCTGCCCGTGCTCGTCGGCTCGGCGTTCCTCGCCATGATGATCACCTGGCGGATCGGCCGAACGTATCTAGCCGCACACTTCGCCGACACGACCCCGAGCCTCGCGTCGTTCATGGAGACGGTCGCCCACCTCGCTCCGAACGCTCCCTACCGCACGGGCGACGGCACCTTGCTCCTTCGCACGCCCGGCACGGGTGTCTTCCTCGCGTCGTCCGCCGACGGCGTGCCTGCCGTCGTGTTCCGCCATCTGAGGCGCCTGCACGTGCTGCCCGAGCGCATCGTGCTGCTCACCGTCACGACCGACCGCGTGCCCTTCGTGCGTCCCGAAAGCCGTCTCACCGTCGAAGATCTCGGACACGGAATCCATCGACTCGTCGCTCACGCGGGGTTCATGGAGACGCCCAACGTTCCTGCGCTGCTGCGCGAAGCGATCGAGAAACGGGGACTGCCGATCTCGCTCGACGACGTGACTTACTACCTGGGGCGCGAGACGTTCGTCGCAGGATCCGGCGGCCGGATGGGCGCGTTCAGCGAGCGCATCTTCGCGTTCCTCTCTCGCAACGCGTACAGCGCCCCGATCTACTTCGGTGTCCCGCCCGAGCGCGTGGTGGAGCTCGGCGCGCAGATCGATCTCTGAGCCGGCGTCGGGCCCGCATTGATGTGGAATTATCGGGCAACGCGTCGCGAGGTGCGTAGAGTGAGGGTTCGTGACGGAGGCCCGCACACGCGTCTTGGTGATCGAGGACGAGGCGCCGATGCGCAAGTTCCTCCGCGCGACGCTCGACAGTCACGGCTACGACGTGCTGCTCGCGGAGACGGCGCGCGAAGGCATCGCGATGGCCACGCAGCACACGCCCGACGTGGTGCTGCTCGATCTCGGCCTGCCCGATGCCGACGGGCTCGACGTCACGCGCGAGCTGCGCGGCTGGTCGAAGGTGCCGATCATCGTGATCTCGGCGCGTGGGCGCGAGGACGACAAGGTCGAAGCGCTCGATGCGGGCGCGGACGACTACCTCACCAAGCCCTTCGGCGTGAACGAGCTGCTCGCGCGTCTGCGCGTGGTGCAGCGCCGCATGGCGGGAACGGAGAGCACGACCGGCGTCCTCGAGATCGGTGAGCTCGTCATCGACGTCCCGCGGCACGTGGTGACCGTGCGCGGAACGACGGTGCACCTGACGCCGATCGAGTTCCGCCTGCTGCTGGAGCTCGCCAAGCACGCGGGCCGGATGCTCACGCATCGTCAGATCCTCAAAGAGGTCTGGGGCCCGAACGCGGGATCGCAGACTCACTACCTGCGCGTCTACATGACCCATCTGCGCAAGAAGCTCGAGCTCGACCCGGCCCGTCCGAAGATGCTCTTGAACGAGCCGGGGGTCGGCTACCGATTGCACGACGGGACGCCGACGCGTTAGGCGGCCATGCGGTGCAGCGCCGTGCGCGCGAGCGCGACGGCCGACAAGTGATCGTCGCACCAGATCGTCGAGGCGGCGCGCGCGAGGATGGCGCGGTCGGCGGGATCGACGTGCGTGCCGCGCACCAGCACGGTGCAGCGCGAGAGCAGCGAGGCCGACTGGCCGAGCGCAGCCAACGTCGGCCCGTGCGGGCTGGGATCGAAGATGACGACGAGGTCACGATCGCTGGCCGACGCGAGCGCGTGCCGGAGCGCATCACACGAGCACGCGAGCACGACGTTGCTCATGCCGGCCGAGAGAAGCGCATCCACGATGTCGAGACGCGCGCCCACCACGATGGCGTCCGGGCGTTCGCGGCCGGGCATCGAGCTACCAGGAACGGAGAGACTGAACATGTCGACAACCTCCGCCGCTGACGATGGCACCCGACCGATCAACGTGTCGTTGAGGTCGGGCCGGCGGGGGTCAAGAAGGCGATAAGGGCGTCAGGCGGTCGAGCGCCAGGTTCAGCCGCAGCACGTCGACGTGGGGCTCTCCGAGCACGCCCAGGACCCGGGCCTGTACGTGGGATGCGACGAGGTCGTGCACCTGCGCCTCGCTCAGACCGCGCACGCGTGCCACGCGGGCGACCTGGTAGAACGCGGTCGCCGGCGTGATGTCGGGGTCGAGGCCGCTCGCCGACGCCGTGACCAGATCGACCGGGATGGGCGCGTCGTTCCTCGGATCGGAGGCGTGCAGCGCCTCCACCCGAGCGTGGATGGCGTCCGCGAGCGCTGCGCTCGTCGGCCCGAGGTTCGAGCCGCTGGACGCGGCCGCGTCGTACGGGAACGCCGACGTCGCAGAGGGCCGGCTCCAGAAGTAGCCGGGCTCGTCGAACGGCTGTCCGACGAGCTCGGAGCCGATCACCTGTCCGTCGCCCCCCACGATGAGACTGCCGTTCGCCTGCCAGGGCATGACGGCCTGCGCGATACCGGTGACGAGCGCGGGGTACGCGATGCCGGTCAGCAGCGTGAAGAAGACCAACAGGGTCACGGCAGGACGAATCTGGGACATCGAAGACCTCACACGAGATGGGTGGCGACGAGGAACATGTCGATCGCCTTGATGCACGGGAACGGCAAGAGGACGCCGCCGAGGCCGTAGACGAGCAGGTTGCGGCGCAGCAGCGTGGCGGCCGGCAACGCGCGATAGGCGACGCCGCGCAGCGCGATGGGAATCAGCCCGATGATGATAAGGGCATTGAAGATGACAGCGCTCAGCACGGCGCTCGTCGGCGAGTGCAATCCCATCACGTTGAGCGCCCCGAGCGCCGGATACGTCGTGACGAACGCGGCCGGAATGATCGCGAAGTACTTGGAGACGTCGTTCGCGATCGAGAACGTCGTGAGCGAGCCGCGCGTCATCAGCATCTGCTTGCCGATCTCGACGACCTGGATGAGCTTGGTCGGGTTCGAGTCGAGATCGACCATGTTGCCGGCCTCTTTGGCCGCCTGCGTGCCCGTGTTCATCGCGACGGCGACGTCGGCCTGCGCGAGCGCGGGCGCGTCGTTGGTGCCGTCGCCGGTCATCGCCACGAGGTGGCCCTTGGCCTGGTACTCGCGAATCATCGCGAGCTTCTGCTCGGGCGTCGCCTCGGCGAGGAAGTCGTCGACGCCGGCCTCCGCCGCGATCGCCGCGGCGGTCAGCGGGTTGTCACCCGTGATCATGATCGTCTTGATGCCCATGCGGCGCAGCTCGGCGAAGCGCTCCTTGA
>CAYSCF010000203.1:0-12105 GCA_964429305.1 uncultured Sandaracinaceae bacterium
GCCATGCGTTCGACCTGGACACCCCGCAGAAAAGGCTGGAACCGCGCGTCGAGGCCGAGGTCCAGGGTCTGCCGCGATCGTTCCACGAGAAGTTCGTCGAGCGCGTCTCGGCGGTCGAGCTCGATGCGGCGCGCGCCGCGATCCATCGCCGACTCGCCTCCGCCGATCTCACGATCGCGATCGTCGCGACCGCGCGCGACGTGATCGGCTCGGTTCGATCGCTCGTCGACGACGTCCGCGTCGTTCCGTTCGATCGCGTCTGACGCCGTTATCGTTCTGACGGCGACGACTCGTTGTCGCGGCGAGGGATCTCGCGGATCACTCCATTTCCGAGAGTGATCGACGTATCGCACCCGATCGGGCCGTGACAGCGCGTCGCGTTCGCTGAGAAACCGCACTCCGAGCGGGTGATGCGGGAATTGCCGCGCGAGACGCGGATCTCGCAGGTGGCACATCGGTTGCGAAGGGTCGCCGTCCCAGGGCCCCTCTCCGTCCTCGTCCTCGCGTCGATCGACGCGAGGCAGGAGGCGCGAGGCTCTGGCAGAGGCGGCGACACGCACGACGACACGATTTGGTAACGAAACCTGGTTGACAGGTATGCGCGGGTGGGTCCTACTCGCGCGCCCTCGGGCTCCCTGGCCCGTGCTCCGTCTTCGTCTGCGCGACGAAGTCGGCGCTCTCGTCTCTCGCAGGTTCGAACGGTTCGATAGACGCTCGCATTCCACGGACTCGCGGATCGACTGCAGATGCTCGCGATGGAGAAGCCCCGGTGAACGATTCGAAGAACGCACAGAGGATCCTGGTCCTCGCTGTCCTGCTCGGTGTCCCCGGGCTGACGTTCCCGGGATTGGCGGCTGCGCAGAGCGACGCGGACGCCGGCGTCCCCAGCGAGAGCAGCAGCACCGCCCCGAGCGAGCCGCCCGCAACGACGCCCCCGAGCGAGCCTCCGGCGACGACGTCCCAGACGAGCGACACCTACGCCGACGGCACGACCCAGACGACGACCACGACGACGCCCACGTCGGACGCGGCGGCACTCGCTGACGGCACGACGGTCACGACGACGACGACGTCTCCCGACGGCACGACGCAGACCGACGAGACGACGGTAGCGGCCACCGGTAACGCCGACGAGGCCGCCGAAGAGGTGCAGTCCGCGCGCGAGCCGCTCGCATGGCGCAACAGCTTCTTCAACTACTCGGTGAACGCGTCGTTCTGCTCGTTCTCGCGCGACTGCCAGCTGAGCTACAACCCGACCGTCTACCAGTTCATCTCGCTGGCTCCGCGCTGGTACGTCGACAACGACACCTTCTTCTCGTTCTCGATCTACGCCCTGCAGGAGTGGACGCAGGACGACGGTGCGACGTACCAGAACGAGTTCCAGATGTTCGATGGGCGCATCTCGCTCACGCATCGCTTCGCGCTCGGCGACAACTTCATGATCCTGCCGGCTGCAGGCTTCTGGATGCCGTTCTCGAAGTCGAGCCAGGCCGCTCAGCGCTACCTCCGCGTGGGCGGCGGTGTCAGTGCGACCTGGGTTCCGGGCGTCGCTGGCTTCAACCTCTCGATCCTCGGCAGCTACTATCGCTGGCTCGGCGGCAGCAACGTGCCGGCCACGAGCTCGCCCTATCCGGCGTGCACGGGCGACGGATGCTCGGGCCAGGGTCTCGGCGGCAGCGCCGCGGCGGGCGCGTCCTCGGGTGGAGCCACGGGCGGCCCACAGGACGTGTCGAACCAAGCAAACGGCACCACGAACGAAGTGGACCGCATCACCGCGGGCTTGATCGCGAACTGGCAGCCTTTCGACGGCGCGCCTTTCACGATCACGCTGCAGATCTTCTACTACTGGGCGAACGGCTACAACGTCGCGCCCTCGACGCTCAACGTGGGTGGCACGCCGATCACGCTGCCGGACAACTCGAGCCACTGGCGCGCGTACGACTCGTACTCGATCTACTTCCAGTACGACTTCGTGCCGTGGCTCCAGGGCTGGATCGGCTTCTCGAACTCGACCCAGCTCGCCGCCGTGTTCAACCCCGACGGCAGCGCACGCTCGCCGGTCAACCTGTACGACATGCAGGTCGCCATCGGAACGACCATCCAGCTCGATTCGCTCTACGAATCGTTCGCGGCCGCCGATGAAGACGATGGCCTCACGCCCGAGCAGCGCCAGCGGCGCCGCCAGGGTCTCGCTTCGCGGTCCTCGAGCGGAGGCTCGCTGTGACCCTCACCACCAAGAACCAGCTGCGGACGACGACGACGATGATGAACAACGCAACCGACGACGGTCGTGTGGAGGCCCAGACGATGGCAAGGCGCTCTCTTCTCAAGCACCCGGGATTCCTGATCTCGCTGCTCGCCGTGTTGGGTGCCGGCGCATCCTTCGGTGGTTGCGGCGATCCGCAGCCGGCCATCAACCAGGTCGGTACGAACGTGCTCGAGAAGACCGCGCTCGGCGGCTCTTGGTACATGACCGAGCAGACCATCGACTTCGACTACGAGGCCGCCGGTCTCGGGTTCGTCGGTGAAGTCTCGCAGGACGGCACCGGTGGCGGCATGGCCCGCATCCGCTGGGTCATCGACGAGCAGATGCTCTATGCCTATCGCGACTACCTGACGACCGAAGACGCGCAGGACCCGACGGGCGCGCCCGCCGCGCAACAGGGCTGGACGTCGTTCCTCGGTCAGCCCATCGCGGCGTACCGCATCTCGAGCCACTTCGACATCCGTCGCAACTACAACACGCTGACGGGCGAAGAGCAGAACACGATCGTCGAGAACACGACGGATCAGCGCTGGTGGGAGCGCCGGTTCATGCGCGTCGACTTCTCGCGCAACATGATCGCGGCTTGGTACGGCACGTCGAACGACATGCAGGAGCTCTTCGGCTACGTCGTCCGCGAGCCCGCCGACATCATGGTCCAGACGGACTCGAACTTCCCGCCCGAGTGGCGCCCGCAGTTCCTGCACATGGGCTGTCACACGACGACGTCCACCGACTGCAGCATGGGCGACCAGATCTACGCCGCCGACTACAACTTCGGCGACCTCTACAGCATGAGCTTCGTGACGCAGCAGCTGCTGTCGCCGGGCTCGATCACGTACCCCGGATACGGCACGTTCCCGTACTGCGGTGAGGCGAGCCAGGGTCTTCCCGAGTGCGCGAGCGTCGTCGTCGCCGTTCGGACGAGCTTCCTGCGCGTGAGCGACACGCGTCAGTACGACCCGATGCAGTTCACGAACGACCTGTTCGACCGCGCCGGCTACTTCCGGCTCGAGCGCAACACGTACGATCACGCTGTCGCCGTCGCGGGCCCGAACGGCCACACGGACGCGGGCGACATCGCGTGGGGCGATACCGACTTCAGCAACTACGGCGCGTTCCGCTTCAACATCTGGCACCAGTGGCGCGACGCCGCTGGCAACGCCATCCCGTACGCGAGTCGCACGGTTCGTCCGATCCACTGGTTCACGAGCCGTGAGCTTCCCGCCCACCTCGTGATGCCGGCCTTCCAGTCGGTCAACGAGTGGAACGGCGTGCTCATGGGCGTCGTGCGTCAGCGCCGCGGCCAGGCTCTGCCGACGTTCCCGCGCCTGAACTGTCAGACGACGGATCCGGCAGGCTACTGCTTCTGTCAGGCGGATCCCCGCTCGACGGCGACGAGCCCGCTTCCGCCGCTCAACCCGACCTGTCAGGGCCACTACGATCCGTTCAATCGCCCGACGACGCCGCAGCCGAACGCCGAGGGCGGCGCTGCGGTCACGAACCCGTACGACTGCTGGGTGGCCTTCGGCCCCGCGGGCGCCGAGCACTCGCTCTACGAGCTGATGAGCGACGGCGACTCCACGAACGATCCGGAGCCGGACTGGAACAACCCGGGCGTGACGCGCGAGCAGTTCAATGCCTGGTACGGCGCGCACATGGTCGGCACCGAGTGCGCCGACATCCTCACCGTGAACGGCTGCAACCTCGGCGCGGTCGCGGCGAACGGTGGCAACACGGACGGTCTCGACTGTCAGGAGCGCGGCGACATCCGCTTCAGCCTCCTGAGCTTCGTCGACCAGCCCGGCACGCCGTTCCTCGGCGTCGCGCAGTTCCGTGCCGACCCGGTCACGGGCGAGATGTTCGGCGCGGACGCCAACATCGGTGGTCCGGCGCTCAACTCGTACCGCACGC
Source organism: uncultured Sandaracinaceae bacterium (assembly GCA_964429305.1). Lineage (GTDB taxonomy): Bacteria > Myxococcota_A > Polyangia > Polyangiales > Sandaracinaceae > JBBSAT01. The sequence goes on from CAYSCF010000203.1 coordinate 4,178, forward strand.
GTGCTCTGCAGCAGTACGACCTCATCAACGGTCGTCTCACCGACCAGGAGTTCTTCACCGGTGAGGACGTTCGCGCGTACCTCGAGGCGGCGAACCACGTCGATCTGCCGGCCCCGCCGCGCATCGACTTCAGCGTCGCCGGCCAGGAGGGCTTGCCCGCGGTCAACGGTGAGATGATCAGCGCCGAGCTCCAGTCGCGCATGGACGCGTTCATGGCGCGCGCCGAGACGCTCCAGGGCCACGAAGGCGCGCTCAACGCGGCGCCGGACCGCATGACGGCTCTGGCCGGCACGGACATCGAGGGCCGGATGCTGGACACCGACGAGTCGTTCGTGCTCGCCGGTCTCAACATCCGCCCGGACGGAACGGTCGGCTCGCTCGGCGCCGACTTCCTCAACTCGGTCTCGCCCTTCCGCAACAGCCCCGCCAACTCCGCGACTCTCGCGAATCTCCCCGTCGGCGCTTCGCCGACGAACAACCTCGAGGCGCGTGCTCTGACGGCGCTCGAGTACACGGGGCGTGAGTCGGCCAACGGCCTGCACATGCCGAACGCGTTCATCGACGATTCGGTCATGTGGTACGTGAACCAGGCGCAGACCGCGCACTGGACGCGCGCGCACGTCGAGTTCGACATCGACCGCCGCCTCTACCGCCAGACCGAGGTCCACGAGATGGGCCACTGTCACGGCCTGCGCCACGACTTCGGTGGCAGCGCGGACACGAACAACTACCCGGCGGACTACTACCGCATCACGGCGCAGTTCCCGCTTCCGAACCCGGCGTCGTTCGACGTCGACCACGTGGTCGGCTTCAGCGTCGCCGAGCAGACGGCGTACGAGACGGCCTACGCGGCCGCGCGTCACAACCGCGAGCTCGCCGGCATCGACGCCTGGATGAGCTCGTCCGTGATGGACTACACGGGCGCCTGGTACGAGCGCATCACGGGCTCGGCCGCGCACGACTGGATGGCGATCGGCCTCGGCTACGGCGGCCTGGTCGACATCTATCACAACACCAACCACGTGCCGCTGGCACAGGTGAACCCGTCCACGGTCGAGCGTGAGTACGTCACGTACTACCTGGGCGGCGGCTCGTGCACGACGGACGCCGACTGCGCGTACTCCGTCACGGGCGAGCGTGCAGCCGACCTCACGGCGGCCAACATGGGCGCGGGTCTCACGCAGACGTGTGTCCCGAACGCGAACGTCACCGGGCAGCGCGTCTGCTCGAACTTCGACGATGACCAGGCCGCGCTGGCCACGCACGTCACCGACGCGTCCGAGTACATCCCGGTCTCGTACCGGTTCTGCGAGGACTACCGCTGGATCACGCGCACGCTGCCGTGGTGCAACCAGTTCGACGAAGGCGACAGCTTCCGCGAGATGGTCCGCAACGGTCAGGAAGCGTACGACCGCTCGTACATCTTCGCCGCGTTCCGCCGCTATCGCCGCACGTTCGACGAAAACGCGTACGTGAACAACCTGCTCCGTTACTGGTGGCCGATGATGAACATCCAGCAGAACCTGGTGTATCGGTATCAGACGGAAGGCGCGGCGTTCCGCGCCGAGACGGGCGCATGGGGCTTCCAGGACGAGTTCCTCGCCACCGCCGACGTGCTCAACTACTTCGCGCGCGTGCTCTCGTCGCCCGCCGTCGGCACGTACACGTACAACGCCGGCTACGAGCGCTACATGCGTTGTCCGCCAGGCGCCAACTGCTCGAACGACCCGAACACGAACGGCAACCTGAACGTCGATCTCGGTCTGGGCCGGTTCTACTACTCCATCTACCAGTCCGGTCTGACGGGCGTGAACCGCATCGAGCGTATCGGTGTGTTCATCGACAAGATCTACGCGATGTTGCTCATGACGACGCGTGGTCTGTCGGCCTTCTACGGTCCTGACGCCGTGTTCTACACGAACATGTACGACCTCTTCCCGAGCGAGATGAATCAGCTCTTCGGCGGCATGATCGGCGATCAGCCCGAACAGTACATGCCGCGCGTGACGTGCTCGACGTCGGCCGCGTTCCCGCGCTGCGCCGATCCGCAGATGGTCTACATGAACATCTATCGCGGCGACTGCAGTCTGAACGCGCCGGCCGGGAGCTGCATCCCCGACCCGATCACGCAGACGTACAACCCCGCGTCGCACCCGGGCCTCTACATCGTCGATGGCGGTGCAGGCGTCTTGCTGCAGGGCTACGCGGCCATCTTCGGTCTCTCGAACTTCCCCGTGTACAACGACACGACCTTCCAGAATCAGACCTTCCTCTGCATCGAAGGTCAGGGAGACTGTGTCGCGGCGCTCGGCTCGCACTTCGTGCGCTACACGAGCACGCGTCTGAGCCAGAGCTACCTCGCGTGGCAGGTCGAGCCGCGGGACAGCCAGATCACGCAGAACTCCATCTCCTTCAACATGGTGACGGAGGCGGCGAACGACGATCTGATCTATCGCGCGCTGCAGGTCTACCGCGGCGACATCGGCCCGGGCACGTCTCACTACAGCACGGCGAACTTCACCGGCGTGTTCAGCACGTTCTCCGCGGACCTCGCCGCAATCGGTTACACGATTCCGACGGTGAACGCGCAGGTCGATTCCGAGATCGACCGCCTCTACGGCCGCCTCAACGACCTCGAGTCGTTCTTCAACTACCTCATCCAGCTCGAGCGTCAGTACGGGATCCAGTTCCCGGGCATCTACACGCGTCCGGAGCTCTGAGGAGACGACCATGACGAATCAGCACAACGATCATCGCGTCACCGATCATCGCGTCTCCAGGACTGCCAAGACCATGAAGAACCAGACTCTCGGACTCGCACTGGTGCTCTCGACCGCCGCCGCGCTGGCGTACGGCGGTGCAGGCTGCACCACGCTTCCCCAGGTCGACCGGGTTCAGACGAACCTGATCGACAAGAGCGTCTTCGAGGGCGACTGGTGGTACACGCGTACCGTCATCCAGCTCGACGACGACGCGGCCTACGCGATCGGCGCGGCGGGCACGAGCGCTCCGTGGGCGGGCGCGATGGCCAACTACGACATCGCGGCGCAGTCCGGCGTCATCGGGCGCATCCGCTGGGTCATCGACCAGAACTTCCTCTACGCATACCGCGCCACGGAGATCATCCCGGGCTCGAACTCGGATGCACACTCGGCGGACTTCCGCGGCTCGCCGCTCGCCGTCTACCGCATCAACGCGCACGTCGACGTTCGCCAGGAGTACAACCCGGGCACCGGCGAGCCGACCAACGTCGTCTCCGAGAACACGACCGACCGCCAGTGGTACGACCGGCGCTTCGTGCGCGTCGACTGGTCACAGAACCTCGTCTCGTTCGGCGAGTTCGGCGACTCGCTCGAGCTCGATGCTCTCTTCGGCACGTTCCGCCGTGAGTCGGCGCCGCTCGGCATCACCGACACCGGCAACAGCATGCAGAACAACGGGACGGTGAACCTTCCCGCAGAGTGGGCCCCGCAGCTGGTCCGCGTGGCCGACGACGCCAACTACCGTTTCCGCGACGAGTGGCCGACGGCGCAGCAGGACACCGTCCACTACATGTCGTTCGTGACGCAGGAGATCTGGACTCCGGAGCAGTGCTACGGCACGGCATGCGGGACCAGCATCGCGATCACCACGCGTGAAGCCTTCCTCCGCGTTCCGCCGAATCACGAGTACGCCGTCGAGACGCTGGCGAACTCGGAGTACGACCGCTTCGGCATCATCCGCACCGAGCAGCGCACCTACCTTCGCGGTGGTCTCGATCGGTCGACGTTGGCCGAGCACTGCCGCACGGACACGGATTGCGAGACGGGCGACTGCGACGAGACGCAGCACATCTGCGTGGGTGGTCTGACCGACGAGCTCGGCGAGACCGACTTCCTCACGTACTACCGCCTTCGTCACAATTTCTACCGCAACTCGTTCCGCCACGATCCGGCCGGCGCGACGGTCCCGTGCGTCTCGGACTGGCAGTGCTCGGGTCGCTTCGACGACAACGGCGACGGCTCGTTCGACGGCGTCCCCGGCTCGATCTGCGATCAGGCGGCGCAAGTGTGCACGCTTCCGCTCTCGCAGCGCTCGATCCGCGAGGTTCCGTACTACCTCTCTCCGGGATACCCGCGTTACCTGCTCCGCAGCGCTTTCGAGCTCGTCGGGCAGTGGAACGAAGTGTTCATGCGCGGCAGCCGCTCGCTGCAGCACAACACGACGAGCGGCGCGATGCGTCAGCCGCCGACCGGCCCGGCAGTCACCTGTCAGGGCGATAACCCGACGAACTACTGCTTCTGCGGATCCAACGGCGTGATCGCCGGTGAGGTCGACCGGGCGACGATGACCTGCCCGTACCGCGTCGACTGGTTCGCGTCGATGCAGCAGCAGCTCGCGGCTGGCGTCACCGACCCGTACAACTGCTGGATCGAAGGCCCCACGGACGTTGCGACCCCGCACTCGTTCGAGGACTACGACAGCAGCTGGACCGGCCTGCACTTCACCTCGGATCCGTCGATGCCGAGCGAGTGCATGCTCGTTCTGCACGTCAACAGCTGCGACGTGCACCCGGCCGGCATGAACGGCACGAACGACCCGGGCCTGCCGTGCGAGCAGCTCGGCGACATCCGCTACAACATGTTCAACTACGTCAGCGCGGCCGCGTCCGGCTTCTGCGGCGTCATGCAGCCGATGCAGGACCCGCTGAACGGCGAAGCGATCGTGTCGCCGATCAACATGGGCGGCCAGTGCCTCGACAACTTCGGCATCCAGCCGCTCGAGTGGTGGCCGATCCTCCGCGGTGAGCAGCCGACCGACAACATCATCAGCGGCGACGACGTTCGTCGCTACTTCGCGGCCCTCGGCACCGTGCACGGTCCGACCGGCATCGCGCCGGGCGCAGACCCGACGTTCGCGCCGAGCAGCACGGACCGTCCGGCGCTTCCGGCCGACCTCCACTCGTTCTTCATGGACCAGATCTCGGCGAACCTCACGGGCGCCCGGGCGCTGGGCGCCGAAGACGGTCGCTCGCTCACGTTCAGCGACCGTATCTACCGCGGCGCGGGCACGCAGCTCGAGCAGCGCTTCGCCCGCGCGGCGTCGGACGAGGGCTTCCCGGTTGCGACCGAGATGGACATGCTGACCGCCACGGCGCTCGACGGCCGTGACACGCTCGGCGGCCACTCGACCATGAACCTCAGCGATCCGGCGACCCTCGCGCGGGTGTCGCCGTTCCAGCCGGGCTTCTTCGACAACATGAGCGCCGACCTGCGTCAGCAGAACGAGGCCATGAATCATGGCTCGTGCATGATGATGGAGCGTCCGGCCGTCGTGTACACGTCGCAGTTCGGCGAGTACTGGGCCCACGCCTTCGCAGGCGTGCCGAACGAGGTCGCGCGCATTCGCTGGGCGCAGGCGTGGCATCGCGCGGTCATGCAGCACGAGCTCGGCCACGGCCTCGGTCTCGAGCACAACTTCGCCGCGACCCTCGATCGCGACAACTACCTCCCCGGCTACTACAACATCACGCTCTCCGACCGCACCGGTCCGGACGGCACGGGTGGGCCCGACGGTCAGCCCGACCTCGCGCTCCCGCGCCTGCAGGACTTCGACCGGGCGGATCACGGTGGCGACCAGAACGGTCAGATCACCGGCGACGAGCAGACGCGCTGGCTCCGGGCGATGCAGGACATCCGCCATCGCCGCAACGCGGCCGGTGCGGGCAACTACATGACCGCGTCGACGATGGACTACCCGGGTGACCTCTCGGACATCATGGGCATCGGCACGTACGACCGCGCGGCGGTGTACTTCAACTACTTCAACGAGATCGAGGCGTACCAGAACCACTGCATGGACACCAACGGCAACGGCACGTTGGAGAGCAACGAGTGCACGACGCCGACGTCGAACCTTCCGAACACCTCGGTGGACGGAATCCTGCGCTCGGATCAGTTCACGCGCGAGCTCGTGCCGTGGTACCGCGGTGGCGATCACTGTTCGACGGACGCGGAGTGTCCGTTCTCGTCGAACGGCGCAGGCGCGATGCAGACCGTGACGCAGCGCTGCGTCACCAACCCGCGCTACTCGACCATTCCGCTCGGTTGCGGCACGACGCCCGGCGTCGATGCGACGCACTGCATCTGCTCGACGGTCGACTCGGACTTCGTCGACTACGTCGACGGCAACGCCTACCGCAACAACCGTTCGGGTCAGGTGCTCTCGCCGGTTCGCTATCTCTTCTGCTCGAACCCGCGCCTCGACGACATCTCGTGGTGCAGCACGTTCGACGCCGGCGAGAACTTCCAGGAAGTCATCGCGAACTGGCGCGCGGAGTGGCAGAGCCGCTACCTCACGAGCTACTTCCGCCGCTTCCACCGCGGCTTCTACACGGGTCCGCGCACGACGCGCTACGTCCCGTACGCGGCGAAGATCTACCAGCACCTCATCTTCCGCCTCATCTACGAGGCCGGCTTCACCACGAACACCGGACCGCTCGGGCTCGACGACGAGTACGCGGCGTCCATCGACGTGATGAACTGGTTCGCGGAGCTCCTCACGTCGCCCGACCCCGGCTCGTACCGGCTCGACCCGACGATTGGCGCGCACGGCGCGTACGTCCAGATGGGCGAAGACCCGGGCATGACGGGCGCGGACCTCTCGCTCGACATCGGCCAGGGCTACTATCACTGGTCGCGCTACCAGTCCGGGGAGAACAACTTCTTCCGGATCGAGCGAGTCGGCACGTTCTGGGACAAGCTCTACGTGCTCGATGCGCTCACGCGCCGCGACTGGGGTTATAGCTACACGGTCAACAACCCCTTCTACATCAACTTCTTCTCGTTCTTCCCGGTCGAGATGACCGAGCTCTTCGGTGGTCTCATCCTGGACGACAACGACTGGTTCGCCCCGCGCGTCCGCACGGACGGTGGCGATGGCGGACCGGCGGGCACCCCGCACGTCCAGTACGTGAACTGGTACCGCGCGCCGAACCTCTACGGTCAGGGCTGCAGCAATCCGACGACGGGTGTCATCGGACCGTGCCGCCAGGCGACCGCGGTCGAGTTCCCGTATCCCGTCATCCAGGGCTCGTCCGACGACATCCTTCGCGTCTACGCGACGGCATACGCGCTCGCCGAGTTCCCGGTCTTCTACGACAACTCGTGGGAGCGCCGCCTCGACGTGTACCAGCTCGGCAACGGCGATGGCGCGACCATCCCCGACCTCCAGCGTGACGGCACCACGACCTGTGCGTACGGCACCAGCGTGCTCACTTCGCCTGGCCACGTTGGTGGCTGCTCGGTGACGGACGCGGACTACATCACGTTCACGTCGGACAACCTCCGGCAGACGTATGTGGCGGTCAAGATCCGCTCGCGCGACACCTACAACCTGGAAGAGGAGCAGCTCGGCTTCTACTTCCTCTACGGTATGAACCAGGACCAGGACCAGGTCCGTGCGCTCAGCGCGCTCGCCACCCGGACCCCGGCCCAGGAAGCGGAGCTCACGCGCCGCCGTGCGAACCTCGAGCACAACGAGTCGTACCTCGGCACGCTCATCGAGCTGCAGCGCATCTTCGGCATCAACTCGTACCTCTGAGATCGGGCGCCCACGGCGCCCACACCAAAGCGAAACCCCGGCCCGAAAGGACCGGGGTTTTTCTTTTGCGCAGCGCTTTCACCGAGCTCGGCGCCGGTCACGACACCAATGTCATGCCCGCGTTGCGCAGCGCCGTGTTGCGCACCCGTTTTTTCGCGAGATCCGCGGCCCGTCAGGGGTGGCACCCGCGTTGCTCTAGACCAATGTCGCGTCGGTCGGTGGTGTGGTCCGACGCTCTTGCTTCAGACTTTCTTCGTCTCGCTGAGCTTCAGCCACGGCAAACAGCCGCTGCCGCGTCGATGACGCCGCAGCTTCCACGATCTTCGGCGAGGCCACGCTGTCCAGGC
>CAYSCF010000204.1:0-12104 GCA_964429305.1 uncultured Sandaracinaceae bacterium
GGCATGGTCGAGATCGCGCCGCTCGTGTCGTCGAGGTTCTGCTGCGAGCTCTGCATCTGCACGAGCGGATGGATGGCGGCCTCGCCCCCGCCGGTGAGCCGCAGCTGCGGAGCGACTTGGAACACGCCGCGCAGCTCCGCGCCCGTCCACACGCCGTGATAGGTCTCCTGATAGGGCTGCTCGTACGAGCGCATCGTCCGCGGATCCGTCTGCGTCGTCGCGTACAGGTAGTCGAGGTGGAAGTACGTGTAGTTCAGGTACACGCGCGAGAAGAGCTGCACCTCGTTCGTGATCCGCGGCTCGAAGCGCACCTCGAGCAGGCCGCGCTGATCGTCGTAGTGATCGTAGTCGCCGCGATCGAAGATCGTCGCGAACGAGCCCGTCGGGATGCGCTGCTGCCGCAGCGTGTAGAACCACTGCACGGTGAGCGCTTCGTGGAAGAAGCGGCCCGCCGTGGTCAGACCGTCGAAGTAGTCGGCCTGATGCGCGACGTTGCGATCGGGGATGCCGTCGCCGTTGCTGTCGAACGTCATCGTGATGTCGCGGCCCTCCGAGTGCGCGCCGGAGATGGACATGCGCAGGCCGGTGTCCGGTCCGAGGCGCAGCGAGATCGCGCCACGCGCGCGGCCCGTCGTCCCGAAGCCGGAGATCTGCACGTCGGTATGCGTCGGCTCGTCGCGGCCTCGCGGGACGAGGTTCACGACGCCGCTCATCGCGCCGGTGCCGTAGAGCACCGAGCCTGCGCCGCGCACGATCTCGATCCGGTCGACGTCGCCGAGATCGACGCGCGCGTCGAAGCCGATGAACGACTGGTAGAGGATGTCCTCGTTGAGGACCGCGCCGTCGGAGAGAACCAGCAGACGGTTGGAGTAGTCGTTCGGCTGTCCGAGCCCACGCACGGACGCGTTCGAGTACGTGCTGTCGGTGGTCAGCGCGAAGCCGCGGGTCCCGCGCAGGGCCTCGTAGATCGTCGGATAGCCGAAGGCCTCGAGCTCTTGCGACGAGATGACGGAGACCGAGGCCGGCGCGTCGTCGGTGCTCTCCACGCGGCGGCTGGCGGCGGCGATCTCGTGGCGCGCGACGAGGTGTACGTCGCGTAGCTCCGCTTGCCTGCCCTCCTCGATCGTCACGTCTGCGTCGACCGTGACGTAGCCGGATGCGCTGACTCGCACGTGATGGCTGCCCACGGCCAGGCCCTGCACGACCGAGGGCGTGAAGCCAGCCGTGCGATCGTCGATCTCGATGCGCGCGTTCGTCTCGTCGGCCGTGACGAGCAGCGAGCCGGTGAGCGCGGTGAGCGTCGCCAGCACCGTCTGCGTCTGGTCTCGCGCGACCGTGATCTGATGCGGCTGCGTCGCGTAGCCGGCGCGCGTGAAGTAGAGGACGTGGATGCCGGGGGTCAGCGCGAGCTCGCACGGGCTCACGCAGGCCGGCTCGCCTTCCTCGCGGTCCACGCGGACCTCGGCACCATCGCCGAGGACCGAGACTCTGCCTTCGACGCGCGCGAGATCGAGATGGACGGTGACCCGCTGGCCGACGCGCGCCTCGAAGGGCTCGGAGCTCGTCGGAACCCGACCTTCCAGATCGGCGAGGATGCGGTGCGTGCCCGGGCTCAAGGCCAAAGACCGCGGAGAAATGCCGACCGATCCGAGGTCGCGGCGATCGACGTAGAGCGAGGCGCCCGGCGTGTCCGTCTCGACCGTCACGAGCGCGAGCGATGGTGCGAGGCGAGCCAGAGCCTCTTCGATCCCGCTTCGCGTGGCGTCGTCGGTCTCGCCGCCGAGCGCGTCCTCGTAGTAGCGATACGCGTCCGCGGGACGGTCGAGCCGCTCGTAGGTCCTCGCGATGTCGTAGACGACGTTGTGGTTGGGAACGAGGCGGTTGCTCGCGAGGAAATGTTCGAGCGCGCCGAGATAGTCCTCGTCGCGGTACGCGGCGATGCCGAGCTGGAACTGGAGGTCCGCCTCGTCGGCGACGCCATCGGCGGCGGCGGTGGAGACGAGCACGCTCGCGAGCAGCGCCAGCGCGAGCGTCGCGCGACACGTGGTCCGCGCGATCACGTGGCCCCCATCGGCGCGACGTCGACCGCGTCACCCGGTCGAGCGCGCGTCGGGCACCCGCAACAACCCATGCTCCGTGCCTCTCCTCTGGGCGCGCGCGTGAGTGCACGGGCCAAGCCATGCGGCGAGCCTCGGTTTTCGCAGGAGATCTGCAGCGTGGGCGGCGATCGGTTGTCGGTCGCAGCCGACGTTCCTCGCCTACAACCGACGCTCCATCGCTACGGGCCGGCGGATCGGACGAGGAGCCGCTCGAGCAGCGGATCGACGAGCTCGCTGCCGCGGAGCGCTTCGAGCCAGCGCGTCGGGATCGCGGCGACACCCTCGCGTAGGCCCGCGATTCCGCCCACGACGGCCGCGGTCGTGTCCGTGTCGTCGCCGAGCGCGACGGCAGCGCGGACGGCGTCTTCGTAGCCGGCATGACGCTCGAGGCACATGCGCGCGCTGCGCAACGTGTCGATGACGTAGCCGCTGCCACGTCCCTCTGCCGGCTCGTCGGGGCGGATGTGCTTCTCGAGCGCGTCGTGCTCGTCGCTTCCGGGCTCGATCATCGCGCGTAGCGATCGCACCGCGTCGTGCCAGGGATCGTCGTGCTCGTCGAGGATGCGCCGCGCCCAGAGCACGTAGAGCGCGCAGCTCACGCGCGAGCGCGCATGCCCGTGCGTGGCGCGCGAAGAGTAGTCGGCGATGCGCACGAGCTCCGCGTCGCTCTCGCCGAAGAATGCGACGGGCAAGACGCGCATGAGCGAGCCGTTGCCGTTGCGGCGCTCTTCGCTGGGGCCGGCCTCGAGCGCGGGCACGCCTTCGCGCAGTCGATCGATCGCGATGCGCGTCTGGATCCCGACATCGAATACGTAGCCGTTCACGGCCGCGTAGCCTTCGTCGAGCCAGCTCACGAGGCGACGGCCGAAGTCGTCGGCGTCGAGCGTCGGATGATCGAGCAGCGACGCGAGCAGCGCGACGGCTTGTGCGCCGTCGTCCGACCACGTGCCGGGCTTCACCGAGGGATGCGCGCGCTGGAACCACTCGGGCGGCTCCATCTCGATCGTCCTCGGCAGATCCTCTGCGTCGTGGAACTCGTACGGCACGCCCAGCGCGTCGCCGACGAGCAGGCCCACCATTCCACCGCGGATGCGATCGCTGCGTGAGATCACGACGCAGAGGATAGCGTCACGGCTCAGCCAGGAGGAGCCGCGATCGCGACGAGAGCGCGTTGCGCGGTGTCGCGAACGACCTCGTCCTCGTCGTTGTCGCGGGCCCACGCGAGCGCGCGCACCGCGTCCGGATCGCCGAGGAGAAGCAGGGACTCGGCGCACAAGCGACGAACGAGCGCGCTCTCGTCGTGCACCAGCGCGCGCATCAGGGGCGCCAGTGGCGCACGGCTCTCGCGATGGCGCCCGAGCACGAGCGCCGCGTACATGCGGTCTCGCTGCTCGGGTCGCTCGCTCAGTCGCTCGATCAGCCACCGCACCTGCCGCGCGGCGTCGATGCTCTCCGGCTCGCCGACCGGAGCCACGTCGGGAAAGACGCTCGGCACGTCGCCGTCGTCGTCGTCCGTGCCCGCGCGATCGGCGAGATGGGTGAGCAGCGCTTCTCCATCGAGCGTCAGCCCCGGCGCGTGCGCGAGCAGATCGCGTGCTGGGTGGTGCGCGAGCCACGCCATCGCGCCCGCGAGCCCGGCCGGGCGCGTGAGCACCCACTCCACCATCGCGCGCGATTGCGCGTACGCCGCGGCCACCTCCACCGGATCGGACACGGGCCCGAGCGGATCACCCAGCGTGCCGAAGGCGATCCACGTGTGGTCGCGAATCAGACGCGCGGAGGCGTCGCGCTCCGCCCGCGGCTCCGTCTCCGTGACGATCTCCGCCACCCCCTCGCTCATCCACGCGGGTAGCTCGGGCGCGATCGAGCGGAGCGCCGCGTGCGCAGCGAGATGGCGCAGCCGGGCTGCGCCGCGCTCGGTCTCGAGCGATGTCGCGAGCACACCGATCGTTCCGTCGAAGGTCGCATCGAGCTCGTGCGTCGCGCACGTGCCGCGATCGAACGACGCGCGATCGGGATAGACGTAGATCACGAGCGTGCCTCCTCGGGACACGCCGACGAGCGCGCTCGTGGCTGCTTCGGCCGCTTCGACGAGATCGCGCGCGCGCGCAGCAGTCGGGCTCGTGCCGATCACGGTGATCGTCCTTTCGGTCGTGCGCGTGCCGCCGGCGAACGTCCGTGCGCGTTCCGCGAGCCGTGCGCGAAGTCGTGCGACGCGCGCATCGTCGGGAGCGGCCGCGAGCGCGGTCTCGCAGATCCTCAGCGCGCGGGCGAGATCCGGGCCGTCCGCGAGCGCGATCGCGAGCGCACGCGTGATCGCGGGCTCGTCTTCTGCCCGTGCATGCGCCTCTTCGAGAAACGCGCGCTGCGCGTCGAAGTCCGCGAGCCGCGCGGACGCCAGCGCACCGACGATCGGGCCAAGGGGATCGGCGGGCGCATACCGCATCGCCGCCGTCGCCAACGGGACCGCCGCGCGGAAGTCTTCTTCCTCGAGCGCGCGAATCGCCATCGTCGCGGCGACACCGAAGCGCAGGTCGTGCATGGTCGGCCAACCGAACGAAGGAGCCGCGATGCCCTGCGCGATTGCGGCCTCGCGCACGCGCCCGCCGAGGTTCTCGGTCAGCGCCGGGCCGAGGTGCTGCCGCAGTTCGTTCAGGCGCCGGCGGACGATCCCTTCGAGCGTGGCTCGCACGGGTGGCGCCGGATCGGCCGCGCACCCGTCCGCATCGTCGTCGCGCGGTGGCGGAGCGGTGATCGCTTCGAGCTCGACGGCTGCTTCGGTGTGGCGCGATGGTCGTGGCGCGCCCATGGGCGCCGTCGCGATTCCCGGCCAGGCGGCGAACGTCGTGACGACAGTGGCCACGGTGATCCGCTGCCATCGCATCCGCGGATCGTACCGCGATCCCCGCTCGACACGAGCGCACCAGGCGACGAACATGCTCCCGATGTCCGCGGCGATCTCGATCGGCAACGCCACGCGCTTCGCGATCGAGCGCTGTCTGGGCGCGGGCGGAATGGGCGTCGTCTATCTCGCCGAGGATCGCGAGCGCCGCATGCGCGTCGCGCTCAAGACGCTGCGCAGCACGAGCCCGACCGAGCTCGCGCGCCTCAAGCGAGAGTTCCGCGCGCTCGCGGACGTCTCGCACCCGGGCCTCGTCGAGCTCTACGAGCTCTTCGCCGAGAGCGGGCAGTGGTTCTTCACCATGGAGGCGATCGACGGCGTCCCCTTCGACGCATGGTGCGCGCGCACGCCGGTCGTCGGCGATCGGGACGAGCTCGTCGCGTCGCGTCGCGTGTCGCGCTCGCACGTCACCTTGGTGCAACCGGATCGAAGAGCGGCGTACGTCGAGAGCGCCGACACGTCGATCGCCCGCACGCGAACCGTCGCCGATCTCTCCCGCCTCGCGCTCGCCCTGGAGAAGCTCACGGACGCGATCGCGGCGCTCCACGACGCCGGCAAGCTGCACTGCGATCTCAAGCCGTCGAACGTGCTCGTCACGCCCGAAGGCCGCGTGGTCGTGCTCGACTTCGGCCTCGTGCGCGAGCGTCCGCGCGGAACGACCGACGAGCACGACGCGCTCGAGGGCACGCCCGGCTATCTCGCGCCGGAGCTCGCCTCGAGCGCTCCGCCGAGCACCGCTGCCGACTGGTACGGCGTCGGCGTGATGCTCTTCGAAGCGGTCGCGGGCACGATGCCTTTCGGAACGGGCCACTTCGCGCAGGTGCTCGCGCGCCAGCTGCTCGAGGATGCGCCGCGCGTGAGCACGTACGGCGAGGGCGTGCCCGAGGCGCTCGACGTTCTGATCGCGGGCCTGCTCGAGCGCGATCCCGCGCGTCGCTTCGGCGCCTCGGCGATTCGCGCGTACCTCGCCGGCGAGACGGGATCGGTCGAGGCTGCGGCGGTACCCGAGCCACCGCTGATGGGTCGCGACGCCGAGCTCGATGCGCTGCGCGCGATGTTCACCGACGCATCGAGCGGCGCGCCGCAGTTCGCGCTCGTGCGTGGCCCGTCCGGGATCGGCAAGTCGGCGCTCGTGCGTCACTTCACGCGCGAGCTCGCGGCCCACGGCGAGGCGCTCGTGCTCGTGGGCCGCTGCTACGAGCGCGAAGACGTTCCGTTCAAGGCGCTCGACGGCGTGGTCGATGCGCTGGCCGCACATCTGGCGCGTCTGCCCTCGACGCGTGCTCTCGAGCTCGTTCCGGAGGGAAGTGGCGCGCTCGCGACGCTCTTTCCCGTGATGCAGGCGGTCGATGCGATCGCCGCGATGCCCGCGCCCGACGCCTCGCTCGATCCGTCCGCGATCCGCGCCGAGGCAGCCGAGGCAGCACGCGAGCTCTTCGCGCGACTCGCGGCACGGCAGCCCGTCGTCATCGCGATCGACGATCTGCAGTGGGGCGACCTCGATTCCGCGACGTTGCTCGCGCAGATCATCGATCCGGGATCGACGACGCCCCTGCTCTTCGTCGCGAGCGTGCGGAGCGAGACGGCCGAGAGCGACGTGGTGCGCGCGATCCGATCCCACGCGTCGCGCGTGACGACCATCGATCTGCAGCCGCTCTCGCCGGACGCGTCGCTTGCGCTCGCACAGGCCGTCCTCGGAGCCGGCGATGCGCGAGCGGAGGCCGTCGCGCGAGAGAGCCGCGGCTCGCCGTTCTTCGCGCTCGAGCTCGCGCGCAGCGATCGATCGGGCGCGACGACGATCGACGAAGTCGTCCGCGCGCGCTCGTCCGCCGTCCCGGATCAGGCGCGCGCGATCCTCGAGCTCTCCGCGCTCGCAGGCATCCCGATCCCGCTCCGTGTGCTCGAGCGCGCGGCGCAGCTGACCAGCGATCCGATGGTCTCGCTGCGGTGGCTGAGCGCGCGCTCCCTCGTCCGCACCAACGTCCGCCGCGAGATCGAGCCGTACCACGACCGGATCCGCGAGGTCGTCGCGGCGAGCCTCGGCGATCGCGCGGCGTCGATCCACGCGCGCCTCGGCGACGCGCTGGCGAGCGAGCCGTCGGCCGATCCCGAGGCCGTCGCGCATCACCTGGCCGCGGGCGGAGACACGCCGCGCGCGCTGACGTTCCTGCATCGCGCCGCCGAGCGTGCGTCGGCCACGCTCGCCTTCGATCACGCCGTGACGCTGCATCGCCGCGCGGTCGCGCTCGATCCGTCGGCAGGCGCGCGCGAGGCGTTGGCCGAAGCGCTCGTGCTGACCGGCCGGGCGAGCGAGGCCGCCCCGATGTTCGCCGATTGCGCACGCGCCTCGAAGAGCACGGAAGAAGCGTCGCGCCTCTGGCGTCGCGCGGCCGAAGAGTGGCTCAAGAGCGGGCGCGTCGACGAGGGGATCGCGATGCTCCGCCACGTGCTCGCGGACGTGGGGCTGCGATATCCGGACGCGCAGGCGGAGGCGCTCGCTCGCGCACTCGTCCGCATCGTGCGCGTGCGCATGCTCGAGCCCACGTGGACCGAGCGAAGCGAAGAGGAGCTGCCGCCAGCGGTGCTCGCACGCGTCGATGCGGCGCGCGCAGCCGGTGTCGGTCTCATGCTCGTCGATCCGCTCCGCGGCTACGGGTTCCTCGCGCGCTTTCTCCTCGATGCGAAGAAGGCGGGAGAGCCGCGTCGCATCGCAGTGGGCCTCTCGTTCAACGCGGTCACGCTCTGTCGCGGCGGTGAGCCGGGATACGGCAAGGCGATGCGCTTCCTCGCCGCATCGCGCGTCGTCGCCGAGCGCTTCGACGACGAGTATCTGCGCGGCCTCGCCGATGCGTGTGAGGCGGGGATCTCCGTGTGCACCGGTCGCTGGCGCATCGGGCACGAGCTCGGTCTCGCGGCGCCGCTCCGCCTGCGTCGCAGCGGCACGCCCGCGACGTGGGAGTCCACGGTCTCGGTGTCGCTCGCGCGTACGGCGCTCTATTTCTCGGGCGGGCTCGCGCAGCTGCGCGTGCTCACGGCCAAGCAGCTCCGCGCGGCGGAGGACGTCGGTGATCTCTTCGCGGCGACGTACGCGCGCGTGCACGGTTGGTTCGCGTTCGCGATGGACGACGACGTCCCGAGCGGCCGCGCGAGCCTCGACGATGCGCTCGCGAGCTGGTCGCGGCTCGGCTTCCACGCGATGCACTTCTGGGCGCTCTTCGGTCAGCTGCAATTCGATCGCTACGTGGGCGACGCACGAGGCGGGATCGAGCGTCTCGAGCGCGCGCGCGGCGAGCTGAAGCGCTCGCGCATCCTCGCGATGCAGTTCTATCGCGTGTTCCTGAGCGCCACGGAGATGCTGCTGCGCATCGACGTGGGCGACGTGCGCGGCGCGGACAAGATCGTCAGGGCGCTCGCGAAGGAGGGCCCCGGCTATGCGACGGCGCTCGCGACGCTCGGCCGCGCGAAGCTCGCGAGCGGAGAGCGGCGCTTCGCACTGATCGACGAGGCGGCGCGAGGATTCGATCGCGCCGACATGCGCTTGCATGCGGCGGCGGCGCGCGCGCTCACGACCGGTCGCGACGCGGCGATCGCGCTCGTACGCGCCGAAGGAGTCCGCGCTCCCGAGCGCTGGCTCGCGATGCTCGCATGATCGGCCCGGCCGCGGCCGTCGTCCGCGAGGCGATGCGGATCTGGTCGGCGCGAGGCGCGCGCTTCCTCGCGGCCGCGGTCGCGTTCTACACGTTGCTCGCTGCAGCACCTCTCTGCTTGATGATCATGAGCGTGCTCGGTGCGCTCGTCGGCACCGAGCGCGCCGAGGGGGCGCTCTGGGACGGTCTCGGCTTCTGGATCGCGCCCGAAGGTCTCTCGACCGCGCGCACGCTGACGGAGCGCTTCGCCGAGGTCCAAGGGGCCGAGAGCTCCTTCGCGATCGTCGTGATCCTCTACGGCAGCACGCGCTTGTTCCGTGCGCTGCGCCGTGCGCTGAACCAGCTCTGGGGCGTCGATCTGGAAGAGGTCGAGAGCACGCGAACGAAGGCGCACAAGTACGGCGTCCGCTACGGCGGTGCGCTCGCGCTCGTCACGCTGTTGATCACGCTCGTCGCGCTGCTCGCCGCGATCAAGACGCTCATCGCGCTCGTGCCGGTGACGAGCGTGGTGTGGGCGCTCGACGGCATCGCCTCGATCGGCCTCGCGTTCGTCCTCTTCGCGGCGCTGTTCCGCTTCGTGCCGGAGACGGAGGTCACGAACCGCGACGCCCTCGTGAGCGCGCTCGTCACGACGCTGCTCTTCGCGCTCGGCTCGGGTCTCGTGACGCTCTACGTGCATCGACAGCACACGAGCGAGCTCTACGAAGGCGTCGGTGCCGTCGTCGTGGCGATGCTCTGGGTGTACTACACCGCGCAGGTGTTCTTCTTCGGCGCGTGCATCGGCGCCGTGCTCCACCGTCGCGCGCGCGCTACGGCGTGACGCGCGGAAACGCGAGCACGAGCACGCGATCCGAGCTCGGCAGGATTCCGAAGCCAGCGCGGAACACGGCGAGCGCCGGAGTGAAAGGGCTCGGGGCGCTCGCGTCGTGCCACGCCTCTTCGCCGAGCACCCAGGGAGCGAGCGCGCTCGCAGCGCTCGTTGCGCCGAGGCGTGTCCTCACCTCGGCGAGACGCGGGCCCACCGCGAGCGCGGGAAACACGCGCCACACGAGCGCGTCCGGCTCCCACACACCCGGCTTGGTGTCGTGACACATGTGCGCGTATCCCTCGGGGCTCGCCGGCACCCACAGGATCGTGTGTGGTCGCGGTGTCCAGCGCGCTGCCGCGTCGACGAACGCGCGCGCATGAGCTTCGGCGCGCTCCATCGCGGGCGCCATCGATGCGATCCACGCGCACTCGCGCCCATCGTCGGGATGTGCGGCGTGAGGAACGTGTGGCGCGCGTCGAAGCTCTTCCGCGCGGTCCGCGGGTGAGAGATCGGGCAGCCACGCGAAGCGCCGATGCGGTGCATCGATCCAGCTCGGATCGAGCTCGCCGTCGTCGACGAGCGCACGCCACGCGTCCGCCGCGGAGAGCCGCGCGAGCTGCGCCACGCGCTGCGGCGGGATCTCCGTTCGCTCCGGATGAAACCACGAATGGATCGGAGAGCTCACGCTACTCGGTGACGAGCACGCGGCTGCCGTCGACGTGCGTGCCTTCGGTCGACACGCCGTGCCAGCCCTCGGGAACGTCGGGCCACGTGTGCTGGAAGACGAAGTGCGCGTCGTTGGGCGCGAGATTCACGCAGCCGTGCGAGTGCACGACGCCGAACTGCGAGTGCCAGAACGCGGCGTGCAGCGCGACCGATCCTTCGAAGTACTGCGTCCACGGCACGTCCTCGATGCGGTAGGCGTCGTCGCCGAGATCGCTGCCGGGATCGGCCATCGTGTCGCTGACGAGCTTGCGACGGATGCGGAACTCGCCCTGCGGCGTCTCGTGGCCCTCCATCCCGCTCGAGACGAGCGTCGCGTAGATGGGCGTGCCGCCGCGATAGAGCACGAGCGTCTGCGACGAGAGATCCACGTGCACCCACGGCTCGTCGTCGGCCACACCGGGCAGCCGCTCGTGCGTCTCGGCGACCGCGAGCAGCCAGTCGCGCACGTAGCGCTCGCCCGCGTCGGTCTCGATCACGTGATAGCTCTGATCGCCGACGCGCTCGCGGCGTAGCCAGTGCACCGTGCTCAGACGCTCGATCGGCTCGAGCGCCTCGTCGTCGAGCACGCGCATCACACCGGCCGCCTCCACGCGCTGCATCGGCTGCGCGGGACGAATCGCCCACGCGACGGGCAGATTCTGATCGCCCGAGAGCTCGACGCCCTGGAAGCTCGAGCCCGTGCGCTGCTCGAGCGATGCTTCTTTCACGTACGTGCCGCGCACCGTACGCACGAAGCGACGACGGCTGCGGACCTCGGTGCCGTTCGACGCGACGAAGTTCGCATAGTCGAGGAAGCGCGCGGCCTCGGGCGGCGCGTGCGGCTCGTTCGGGAGCTCCCCCGCGCGGAAGCGGACCGCGCGCGCGGCATCGTCTCTTCGCAGCTCTTGGAATCGCGCGACGAACACGTCGGCGGCGCGCTGATCGTCGCGCGAAGGAAGCTGGAACCACTCCGGCACGATCGCTTCCTTCACGAACCAGTAGGAATAAGGAAGGGCGCTGTCGAGATCGGGCGCGATCGTGCTCTCGACGGCCGGCGCGGTATCGGTGACGTCGATGCCCTGTCCGGCGCACGCGTAGCCACGCGGATAGATCTCGTACCAGCCCGTCGCGCAGCTCGAGGTCGTGATCGGCTCGCCGCGCAGGCGCACGTGAGCGCCGACGCGCAACCAACCGAGCATCGTGCTCTCGGGATCGGCCGCTGCGCGGATCGTGATCTGCGTCTTTGTGAGCAAGCCGTGACGCGGCCACTCGCGATCGAGCATCGCATCGTGCTCGGCCGCGAGACGGTCTTCCATCTCTTGCTCGGTCTCGCCCGGCAGGGGCGCAGGGCCCTCGTCGACGACCACGCTCGAAGGAGGCGGCGTGCTCGCGCCGCTCAGC
Source organism: uncultured Sandaracinaceae bacterium (assembly GCA_964429305.1). GTDB lineage: Bacteria > Myxococcota_A > Polyangia > Polyangiales > Sandaracinaceae > JBBSAT01. The sequence goes on from CAYSCF010000204.1 coordinate 11,563, forward strand.
GCTGCGATGCCGCCGGCGACCCCGGTGGCGGTCAGAGCGATCGCGAGGATGACGACACTGCGGCGCACGACGGCCCGTTGTTAGCCGACGAACCGTCGTCGTTCAAAGGGACTGCTATCGTCGGCCCGTGGCCAAGAAGTCTGGAAAGAAGAACAAGAACGTCTCGCCGCCGGCACCTGCGCCTGCGCGCAAGAGCGACTCGAACGTCCTCGTGATCGGCGCGACCGTGATCGGTCTCATGGCGCTCGTCGCGTGGCTAGGCTCGGGCAACAGCCCGCCGCCGGAGGCAACGCATCCGCCGCCGCACGGCGGACATCACTCGCCCCCGCCACCGACCGGGCCCGTCGATCCCCACTCGCGTCTGCTCCATCCCGAGCAGCTCACCGAGCAAGCGCCGGCGACGTACGCAGTGCAGATGCATACGAGCGCGGGCGACTTCGTGATCGACGTCACGCGCGCGTGGTCGCCGAACGGCGCCGATCGCTTTTACAACCTCGTGCGCGCCGGCTACTTCACCGACGTCGCGTTCTTCCGCGTCATCC
>CAYSCF010000205.1:0-12048 GCA_964429305.1 uncultured Sandaracinaceae bacterium
CGCATCCGGCGGACAGAAGAAGAACAAGCCGAGGATCGCCAAATGGAACGCGAACGCCGCCGCCATCCAGCGCCAGCCCGTCGCGTCGACCAGCGGCGCTGCGAACTTCTCCTTCTCCTTCTGCACCGGGCGCACGACGAAGGTCATGTCGCCGAGCGCCACTTCGAGCGTCGTGCTCGCGCCGATCACGAACGAACGGTCGGCGCTCTCGCTACCGACCTCTCGCGACGACTCGCCCTCGAACACCATCGCCGTCGCGCGCGCGGGAACGCTCACGACCGCGCGGCCTTCGTCGACGACGACGAGATCGAAGCTCTCGCCGATCGAGAGAAGAAAGCGGCCCGCCTCACCGACCGCGATGCGGCGCGGGCGATCGAGGCTCACCAGCTCTGCATCGAGCGCCTGGCCCTTCCAGAGCTGCACCACTTCGACCGAGAAACCCGTGCTCACATCGTTGTCCATCTTCGCGACCTCCTGAGGCGCTCTAGAGCAGCGCGCGTGCCATGGAGATCGACCCCAGAAACACGGGGAAGTTCCGTGTCTCGATCGTTTTTCGATCGGTGTTACGCCGAGTGTTACGCGCGAAGGTGATCGTCACGCGTCACGATCGCGGGGAAGATTTTTTCGGCTAAGCCTCTCGTCATGACGAGCATCACCACGGTCGCCGCCATCCAGTGTCCGCTCGGCGGCAGCCGCGAAGAGAACGTCGCGCGCGTCGAGAAGCACGTGCGCGAGGCGGCGAAGAAGGGCGCGAACGTCATCCTCCCGTCCGAGCTCTTCGAGGGCCCGTACTTCTGTCGCGAAGAGAAGGAGACGTTCTTCTCGTGGGCGCGCCCGTTCGAGGGCAACGAGACGGTCGCGCGCTTTTCGAAGATCGCCAAGGAGCTCGACGTCGTGATCCCCGTCTCGTTCTTCGAGAAGGCGGGCCAGGCCTACTACAACTCGCTCGCGATGATCGACTCGACGGGCGACGTGCTCGGCCTCTATCGCAAGAGCCACATCCCCGACGGCCCCGGCTACGAAGAGAAGTACTACTTCCGTCCGGGCGACACGGGCTTCCGCGTGTGGAGCACGAAGTTCGGCGCGATCGGCGTCGGCATCTGCTGGGACCAGTGGTACCCCGAGTGCGCGCGCGCGATGGTGCTCGGCGGCGCGGAGCTGCTCCTCTATCCCACCGCGATCGGTGCGGAGCCCAACGGCGTCGACACGAAAGACCCGTGGCAACGCGCGATGATCGGACACGCCGTGTGCAACGCGACGCCCGTGATTGCTGCCAACCGCATCGGCACCGAAGACTGGCAGAGATTCTACGGCAGCTCGTTCTGCTGCGACATGCGCGGCGACAAGAAGGCCGAGCTCGGCAAGGACGAAGAGGGCGTCGCGATCGCGAGCTTCGATCGCGCGCACATCGCGGAGTACCGCGCGAGCTGGGGCTTCTTCCGCGATCGCCGCCCCGAGCTCTACGGCGCGCTCGCGACGGCCGATGGGACGACGAAGCTTCGCTGAGCAGATCTCTTCTCACAACGCGCGTGCTCGGCACCTCGATCCTCCTGTAGCGTCTGTATCGACGAGGTGACGAAGATGACGAACGCACGACGCGTTGCGCTGCTCGCGTGGCTGGTGATCGGATGCACGACGACGCCGGCGCCGGTGGACTCGGGCGATGTGGCAGACGCGAGCGATGCCGCAGCCGTCGATGCGCCCACGTGCGCCGCACCTCAGCCGTATCCGATCGGCGCCGCCGACGGACAGGCGAGCCCGCTCGCGGCAGCCGCTCACGAGGTGCGTGCCGGACGCATCCACGCCGCCGATCTGCCCGTCGATCCCGCGGGCCTCGCGACGTGGCGGGACGGCGACTACGTGCTCGCCAACGATCACCTCGCGTTCGTGATCTCGCAGCCCGGAAACCAAGAGGTGTACGACCCGTACGGCGGGCGCGTACGCGGCATCGCGCGCATCGCGAGCGGCGCGCTCGTGCATCCGGCCGACTTCAATCTCGCGATGCTCGGCGTGAGCCGCTTCGTCGTCGCGACCGACTCCGTCTCCGTCCTGAACGACGGCAGCGATGGCCAGCCGGCGATCGTCCGCGCGCGCGGGCCGCTCTCGGGCATCCAGGCGCTCGGGCCGCTGCTCGCCACGCTGATCCCGGCCGACCTCATGGATTTCCCGGCCGCGCTCGACTACGTGCTCGCGCCCGACGACGACGGAATCGAGATCCGCCTGAGCGTGCGGCGGCCATCGGCGCCACGGATGCTGAACATCCCGTTCGCGACCGCCGCGTTCTTCCAGTCGTTCCGGATGCCGAGCTGGAACGAGACGAGCGGCTTCGTCCCGCCGACGGACGCGATTCGGTTCGTCGCGTTCGAGGACGCCGATGCGACGAGCTACGCGTGGGCCGCGCCGCATGCGACCGACACGACGCCCGCGATGGTCTCGCCGTTCTACTCGACCGGCGGCTTCGACTTCTACACGTCGGCCGGCACGATGAACCTCGCAGGATGCACCGAGCACACGTTCGTGCTCGGCCGCTTCGTCGTCGGCGAGACCGACGGTTTGAACGGCGTGCAGCGCGTGCTCTGGCGAGAGCTCGGCGATGCGACGCGCACGCTGACCGGCACGCTCACGAGCGCCGATCCGCTGGCGATCGCCGGCGCTCACGTGCACGTGACCGACGCAGCCGGGACCACGCATCTGACGCGTGCGACCGTCGGCGCGACAGGCGCGTTCGATCTCGTGGTGCCGACGAGCGCCGCTTCGGTCTGGGTCTATCGCGAGGGCGCGCCGGTCGAGGGCCCGTTCGCGATTCCGGCGTCCGGTCCGATGACGATCCCGCTCGCCGCGCTCGCGACGGTCTCCGTCGACGTGACGGACGCAGCCACGCATTCTGCGCTGCCCGCGCGCGTGCAGCTCTTCCCCGTCGGCTCGGCACCGGCCGTCGCGCCCGACGCGTTCGGCGAGCGCGTCCTGGGCAGCGGTCGCTCACGGATGGAGTTCGCGCCGGTGAGCGGGCACGTCGATCTGCGTGTCGCGCCCGGCACGTACCGCCTCGTCGTCTCGCACGGATGGGAGATGGAGGTGTACGACGCGACGTTCACGCTCGCGGCGAGCGACGTCCACCCGGCCCTTGCGGCGCTCGTGCGCTCGTTCGATTCGCCCGGCGTCATGTGCGCCGACTATCACATCCACACGCACCGCTCGGTCGACAGCGAGGACACCGCGACGCTCAAGGTCTCGGCGCTCGCCGCCGACGGGCTCGAGATCGCGATCCGATCCGATCACGAGTGGGTCGACGACTTCGCGCCCGTCGTGCACGGGCTCGGTCTCGACGACTTCGTCCTCGGGCTCGCGGGCGAAGAGCTGACGACGTTCACGTACGGCCACTTCGGCGTGTTCCCGCTCGTCGTCGACGATGCACGCCCGAGCGGCGGCGCCGTCACGTGGTTCGATCGCTTCGCGCCCGCGGTGTTCACGGAGGTGCGCGGTCGATCCGAGTCGCCGCTCTTGATCATCAACCACCCGCGCGCGAACGGGATCCGGCAGGGCTACTTCCGCGAGACGGGATACGACCCGACGACGGGCATGGCCGCGCATCCCGAGAACTGGGACACGGAGTTCGACGTCGTCGAGGTGATCAACTCGACGAGCTTCGATCAGAACCGCGGCGACGGCGGCACCGGGACCGTCGAGGACTGGTACTCGCTGCTCCACGCGGGCCGTCACGTGATGATGGTCGGCTCGTCCGACAGCCATCACACGCACGGCGATCCCGTCGGCTATCCGCGCACGTGCCTCTACGTCGGCACCGACGATCTGCACGCGGTCACGGGCGATCGCGTGCGCGACGTGACGCGATCGGGCGCCTCGTTCGTGATGGGCGGCATCTACCTCGACGTCATGGGCCCGAACAGCACGCGGCCCGGCGGCACGGCCAGCGGTGTCGGCGCGCGCGCGCAGATCCACGTGACGGTGACGGCCGCGTCGTTCCTCGACGTCGATTCGCTCGAGGTGATCGTCGACGGTGCGACGACCGAGACGATCCCGATCCCCGCGCAGACCGATCCGACGATGCCGATCCGCTTCGACGACGTGGTCGAGGTCGACGTCGCCGCGTCCGGCTCGTGGGTCGTGCTGCACGCCTCGGGCAACACGCCGCCGAACATCGCGTACGGCCAGCAGCCCTTCGCGGTGTCGAACCCGATCTTCCTGACGCGCTGAGGCGCGCGCCTCAAGCGAGGGGGAGGACGGCGAGCTGACCCTTTTCGTCGGCCGCCGCGGCGGACGCTCCGTCGCTGCCGAACGCCACGTGCGCCACGGGCGCGCTCATCGCGTGCTGCGCGATCGGCGTCTCGCTGCGCTGCGGACGCCAGACGCAGAAGAGGCCGTCGCGACCGCCGCTCGCGAAGCGGTGATCGCTCGGTGCCGCGACGATCGTCGTGACGAGCTTGGTGTGACCGCGCAGCTGGATGGGAGTCGTGCCCTCGGGCCCGCGCCCGCGGAAGCTCCACACGACGATCTCTTCGCCGCCGCCCGTCGCGAGCGAAGTGCCGTCGTAGCTCCATGCGATCGCTTTCGGCTTGGCCGCGTAGCCGCCCATCATCGAGTCGTCGTTCGTCTCGAGACGCCAGAAGTGCACCGCATTGTCCTGACAGCCGCCCGCGATGAAGCGATCCTTGGGCTGCCACGCGACGGACACGAGCGAGCTCTTCCACGCGAGCTCGCGATCCTTCTGGCCGTCCCGCTTCCAGAGATCGACGCCGCCGTAGCGCGCCGCGGCGAGCTTCGAGGCATCGGGGCTGAACGAGAGGCCGTTCACCGTGCTCGCGTGCGGCCCGAGCTTGGCCAGCAGCGTTCCGTCGGCGCCGATCCAGCGCACGAGCTTGCCCGCCGCGATCGCGAAGCTTCCATCGCTGCCGATCGCGACGTGCTCGACCCACTCCGCGTCGGCCTCGAGCCGATGCGTGATCGTGCCGCTCGCGAGATCCACGACGCACGCCTTGCCGTCCATCCCGCCCGTGACGACGCGCGCGCCGTCGCACGCCATCGTCAGCGCGCCCGCTTCGTGCACGACGATCGTGCGCTGCGTCTCGCCGTTCTTGGCGTCGAGCACGAGGAGCGAGCCGCCTCCCGTGAGCACGACGAGCGACTTGCTGCCGAGCGCGTACGCGAGCCCGACCGGATGATCTTCGATCGTGCGCGTCCAGCTGGGACCGCGTGCCGTCGTCTTGCCCATGAGCTTGTCGAAGATCCCCACGTTCACTTCACGCAGGACAGAAAGCCGCGCTCGAGCTCGGCGCGATCGAGGCCCTTGCCGATGAACACGAGCTGCGACACGCGCTTCTCGCCGGCTTTCCAATTCTGATCGGCCGTCGAGTCGAGCAGCATGTGCACGCCCTGGAACACGTGGCGCTTGTCGTTGCCCGCGAGCGAGAGGATGCCCTTGGTCCGGTAGAGATCGGGGCCCTTCTCCTGCAAGAGCGCCGAGAGCCATTCGTTGAACTTGCGACCGTCGATCGGACGATCGGTCGAGAGACCGACCGAGCCCACCGACTCTTCGTGCACGTGTCCCTCGGCCCATCCCCGCTCGAGCGCAGGACGAAGCTCCTGACCATCGACGAGCAAGCGCGCGCCGAGCTCTTCGGGCGCGTGCTCCAGGAAGAGCGCGTAGAGGCCCTTGCTCGGGATCGCGAGCGGATAACGAATCGCATCGCCGACGAGATCCGCACACACGTGCGCGCCGGGCGGCGTCGGCGCCTTCGCCGATGCGTGCTTGGGCTCGTCTGCGAACGTGCGCACGGCCTGCTCGGCGCAAGTGCGCAGCGTCGGGTCGTCGGCGCGCTCGATCGGGAGCAGCACGAGCTCCATGTGGTGATCGTGATCGTGGTGATCGTGATCGCCGTGGTCGTGCGCGTGATGAGAGTGGTGATCGTGATCGTGGCCGTGGTGATCGTGGTCGTCGTGCTCGTGGCCGAGCTCGAGCTCCACCTTCCCGTCGCCGAGCGCATAGATGCCCGTCCACTCGAACGGATACTCGGGGACGAGGAACGTCGGACGGATCGAGAGAGCGCGCTCGAGATCGAAGCCGCCGACGTCGAGCGCCTTCTCGACCGGGATCTGGCAGCGCGTCGTGCGCGTGATCTTCGCGAGCGCGTTGATCGTCCGGATGCGCGCTTCGACGCGATCGAGCTCGGCGGCGTCGACGAGATCCGTCTTGTTCAACACGACGTGATCGGCGAACGCGATCTGCTCGCGGCACTCACTCGATTCGTCGATGTGCAGGCTCACGTGCTTGGCGTCGACCACGGTCACGATGCCGTCGAGACGAAACTGGTCCTTCGTCTCGTCGTCCATGAAGAACGTCTGTGCGACCGGGCCCGGGTCGGCCATGCCCGTCGTCTCGACGAGGATGTGGTCGAACTTGTCGCGCCGCTTCATCAGGTTGCCCAGGATGCGGATGAGATCGCCGCGCACGGTGCAGCATATGCAGCCGTTGTTCATCTCGAAGATCTCTTCGTCGCTCTTGACGACGAGACCTTGATCGATCCCGATCTCGCCGAACTCGTTCTCGATGACGGCGATCCGCTTGCCGTGCGGCTCGGTGAGGATGCGGTTGAGCAGCGTGGTCTTGCCGGCGCCGAGGAAGCCGGTGAGCACCGTGACGGGGATCTTCTTGTCGCTCATGGGAGCGGTTTCTTGGGGGCGATCGCGGCGCCCGTCAACGATTCGACTGGAGTGGTCCGCAGAGCGGACCCGACGCAATTGCGTAGGCCCGGCTCGCCGGGCACTCCGGTCATCTACCGACCGAGGCCGACGGACCACTCGAGCATGGCGGACGAGGCCTGGCGGCGGGCGCCCCAGCTCGCGCTCGGGACCGACGACTCGAGGCCTGCCGCGAAGGCCAGGGTGTGATCGACGCGCGCGACGATGGCGGGATCCCCGCTCGCGACCTGACGTGCCATGTCGGCGTGGGCGCGCAGCGCCGCAGCCGCGCCCGAGGCGTCGCCGTTCTCGACCGACGTGGCCGCGTGAGCCAGCGCGCTGGCGAGATCCGCATCGAGCGAGGCTGCGAGCCCGCCGGCCGGAATCGCCTGCTGTCCCTGACGGACCGAGAGAGCACGCTGACCGTCGATCGCACCGTTCGCTCCGGTCGCGTGGGCTGTCAGCGAGGCGACCGCGCCCGGGGGCGCCGCGATGCTCACGGGGATGACGATCGTACGCGTCTCGTTCGCCGAGATCGTGCCGATGCGGATGCTCACGTGCGTGCCGTTCACGACGACGGCCGCATCGAGCGAGGCGAGATCGAGGCTCGCCGCGACGCGCACGCCGGACGCGAGATCGAGATCGAACGAGACGTCGCGTGCCGCGATGTTCGTGTGAGCGGTGATCTCGGCCTCGAGGAGCGAGCCGAGCTCGTGCGCGGTCGGCGCGATCCGGAAGTCGCCGCCGCCGCGCCGCGCGATCGAGCGGAGGATGCCCGCGTGGAACTCGCCGCCGAGACCGATGGTGATCGTCGTCGCGCCGGAGCTCGCACGCGCTTCGCCCGCGAGCGCGCCGAGCTCGGCAGGCGTCGCGTATCCGCCCTCCGGCACGCCGTCGGAGAGCAGGAGCACGACGGATCCACCGTTGGGCGCGAGCGTTCCGTACGCGGCGCGCAAACCTGCTTCGATGTTGGTCTGGCCCGAGCAAGTCAGCCCGCGAATCACGGCGCGTGCGCGCTCGCCGTCTCCGATCACGGTCGGCGGCAGCGCGATCTGGGCGCCGGTCGAGTACGACACGATCTCGAGCTCGTCCTGCGCGCGCAGGTGACCGACGAGCTCGATCGCCGCATCACGCACCTCGTCCCAGCGCGCTTCCATCGACGCGCTCGTGTCGATCACGAGATGTACGCGTACCGGCGTGGGCACCGAACCGGGCGGGCCACCGAGCGCACGCACGACGACCGCGCTGTCACCGCCTGCCGCGGGGAGCGCATCGTGCGCGAGCGAGGCCTGCAGCTGCACTCCGTCACGCGACGCGACGACAGCGTCACCGCCGAGCGAGAGGGACGAAAGGGATCCGAGCAGCGAGAGGGCTGCGATCGTGTCGACGCCCGAAGCGCTCGCCGAGCCGCCGGCGCTCGCCGTCGCGCCACTGCTCGCCGTCGCGCCCGAAGCGCTCGCAGCGCTGCACGCGTTGCACGCGACGTGAACGCCAGGCCCGACGAGACCGGGAAGCCCCGCGCCGTTTCCGGTGACGGCGATCGAAGCTGCCACGCGCGGCACCGAGCACGTGGCGTCGGCCGCGATGCTGACGCCGCTGCTCGCTTCGCCGCCGGCGCTCCCACTCCAGCCGTTCTGGCTCGTCCACTCGCCGCTCGCGCTACCGGTCACGATCGCGCCGACGACGTACTGCGAGCTGTCGTCGCTCCCGACGACGACGGTCGGCGCATCGAGCGCCACCGCGCCCGGATAGTACCCGTGATAGTAGTGGCCGCAGCCCGAGAGCAGCACCGCCAACGCACCCGCGATTCGCGTCCTCATCGCTAGCTCCTACGCCCACATCGACGCGGTGTTTTCCCACCGATTCACGCGAGGGCGAAGATCGGGGCGGTCCGCCCCGCGATTGTGAACCCGTTGACACTCTCGGAGGCGCTTGCTAATGCCGCGTCCCTTTTCAGGGCTCGTAGCTCAGTTGGGAGAGCGCCTCGATGGCATCGAGGAGGTCAGCGGTTCGATCCCGCTCGGGTCCATGTTCCACGGCCGGCTCCACGCGCCACGGCTTGGCAGTGCCGACGCAGTCTCGTACGCTTGGCTCGATGAGTCGCCTGGCCCTCGTCTTCTTGCTGATCACGCTCGCGAGCTCCGCGAGCGCGCAGGATGCGTCGGCCGCGCCAGACAATTGCCTCACCTTCGTCTACGACGGAGGCGGCGCGCACATCAGTGGTGACCGCGTGCGCCGCGCGCTCGCGGCGGGCCTCCAGCGCCCGGTCCTGCGCCTCACCGATCCCGGTGCCGACACCGCTCCCGGCCGCCTGACCATCGCGTTCGATGCCCCCGATCACTGGGTCATCGATTTCGTGCACGGAGATGTCCACACCACGCGCACGATCGTGCTCCGCACCTCGAGCGTCGCCCGCCTCGCACGCATCGCGACCGCCATCGTCGCCGAGACCGAGCCGGGGCCGAGCCCGTCGCGACCGGTCACGCCGGCCGCGCGGCGGGGCGAGTGGATCGCGCTGATCGGTGACGAGATCCTCGATCCGTTCGCCGGTGCGCCCGCCACGCGCAGCCGTCGTTCGCTCGCGCTCGTACAAGAGCTCGTCGATCCCTTCAGCGGATCGCCGACCGGTCGTCGTCGGTACGACGACGTGATCGATCCTTGGTCGCGCTGACGTGACGCGCATCCTCGGAATCGGCTGCGGATTTCTCCTCTTCGGCGGTCTCTGCATCGCAGGGCTCTCCATTCCGTGGTTGCTCGCCCGCATGTCACCCGCGACCGAAGCTGCCGAGGGCTTTCTCTCGAACGTGCACGACGACGCTTACGCCGAGGCGCTTGCGCGCATGAGCGCCGACTATCAGTCGTCGCACACCGCTGCGCAGCTCCAGACCGACGTCGAGACGCTGCCGGCGCTCGCCAATCACACGTTCGCCATGCTGACGAGCGTCGAGACCCACGACGACGGGCACGTCACGGTCGAGGGATCGCTCTTCGGAGACGACGGCGAGTCGCCGATCGCGTTCGAGATCTCGCAAGTGAACGACTACTGGTACGTCGATCTCGTCGCTGTCGCCGGAGCACCGCTCCCGTGAGGCGCGCGTGGCTGAGCCTGCTCGCGCTGGCGATGATCTTCCCAGCCACGGCTCACGCACATGGACGACAACCTTCGCTCGGACAGGTCGCGTTCGATCCGACCGATCCCACGCACCTGGTGATCCGTGGCACCTGGGCCTTCCTCACGACGCGTGATCGCGGCGTGTCGTACACCTGGACGTGCGCGCACGCGGTCGACTTCGATCGCACGATCGAAGATCCGCGCGTCGCGGTGATGGCATCGGGACGCGTGCTCGCCGGCACGTTCGGCGGGCTCTCGCGCTCCGATCCGACGGGATGCTCCTACACGCTCGCCACCGACCCCCTGCTCGATCGCCTGCTCGTGATCGACGTTGCGAACGATCCGTTCGATCCGCACGCCGCATGGATCGCGACGTCGCCCGGCGATCGCGCCAACACCGTTCTGTACAGCGCCGACGAGGGGGCGACGTTCGAGCTGCGTGGATCGTTCGACGTCGGCGTGTTGCTCGAGCGCGTGCTTCCGGCCCCCAGCGATCGCATGCGCGTGTACACGAGCGGCGTCTCGCTCGCGACGATGACCGAGCCGCGTCACGCTTACGTCTGGCGATCGTCGGATGGCGCGCGCACGTTCGATCGGACGGAGATCACGCTCATCGACGTCGATCGCACCGACTACGGAGAGCGCAACGTGCACGTCGACGCCGTCGATCCGACGAACCCCGATGTCGTGTTCGCGCACACGGTCCGACGCACGACGGACATGATGGACGAGCGGCTGTTCCGATCGGAGGACGGCGGACAGACCTTCACTCCGGTCGTCTCGATGCCCGAGATCACGGGCGTCGCGGTCAGCGAAGACGGGATGCACGTCTGGGCGGGGAGCTGGTACGGCGGGTTCTATCGCTCCGACGACAACGGCCGCACGTTCACGACGCTCGATCCCACGCTGCGCGTCCGCTGCCTCTCGTACCGACCTGGCGAGCTCTGGGTCTGCACGGACGACGTCATGGGCCCGTTCGCGCTCGGGCGATCGACCGATCTCGGCGTCACGGTCGATCCCCTCTGGACCTTCCAGGACTCGGTCAACGACGTCGGTTGCGCTCTGTGCACGCAGGTCGGCGACGAGTGCCCCGCGTACTGGCCCGACGTCGAGTTCGATCTCGGCCTGTCGACTGCGGGCGATGCCCTTCCCCCGGATCCGGACGCGGCGAGCTCGTGCGTCGATGGCGCGTTGCCGGACGCAGGCATGGACGGTGGTGGCGGCGGCGCTGCTCGAGCGAGCTGCGCATGCCGTGCGGGCTCGCGATCACGGACGCCGTGGCTCGGCGCGATGATCTTCGCACTCTTGATCTCGCGACGACGACGCGTCCGCGTTTGACGTCCTCATTTGACGGGGCGCGAGCGGACTCCGTACGCTCCCAGCGGACGCTCCCTTCTTCGCGTTGTCCGGAGGACTCGATGTCTCGCTTTGCGCGCGGGCTCACGCTCGCCACGACTCTGCTCGCGCTCCAGCTCGTCGCTTCGTTGGCTCTCGCCCAGGACGACACGACCCGCGCGCGAGAGGAGTTCCAGCATGGCGTGGAGCTCTTCCAGAACAGCGACTATCAGCGCGCGCTGGATGCGTTCCAGGAAGCGTATCGCCTCGCTCCGCACGCGAGCGTTCGGCTCAACATTGCGAACTGTTACCAGCAGCTGAACCGGCCGGTGGAGGCGCTCTTCCACTTCGAGCATTACCTGTCGGAGGCGGATCATCCGGCGGCTGCGCAGCGTCGTGAGATCGAAGCGACGATCCGGGAGCTGCGCCAGCGCATCGGGACGATCACGTTCCAGGTCACGCCAGACGGCGCCACGATCACGATCGACAGCACCGATCAACGTCGTGCCCCCGTGACGGAGCCCGTTCGCGTCACGCAGGGTCGGCACACCATCGAGATCCGGCTCGACGGCTACCGGACCGAGACGCAGACGGTCGACGTGGCGGGTGGAAGCGATGCGCGTGTCGCGGTTCGTCTGTCGCGCGCAGAAGCGGTCGCGACCGCGCCGATCACCGCGACCGAGCCCGTCGTCGCCCCGACCGAGCCCGTCGTTGCAACGGAGCCCGTGACCACGCCGGTGGTCGCGCCCATCGTCACGCCGAGCGAGCCCACTCACGACGAAGAGCCCGCGCCGCCGAGCAGCGGTGGCGGTGGCATCCAGATCACGTGGCCGACGATCCTCGCGGCGAGCATCACGGGTGCCGCGCTCATCGGACAGGTATTTAGCGGCTTTTTTACGCTCATG
>CAYSCF010000206.1:0-12043 GCA_964429305.1 uncultured Sandaracinaceae bacterium
ACATCGGCCGCAGTGTCGCGCTCAAGCGCTTGATCGGCGAGGCGCACGGTCCGCCGGCGGTCGCGCGCTTCGTCGACGAGGTGCGCACGATCGGACGGCTCGAGCACCCGAACATCATCCCGATCCACGACGTCGGCGTGGACGACAACGGCGCGCTCTTCTTCGTGATGAAGTACGTCGAGGGCGAGACGCTCGAGAGCGTGCTCGATCGCATCAAGGCGGGCGATGCCGCGACGCTGCGCGAGTACGACATCACGCGCCGCGCCGAGATCTTCGTCGCCATCCTGCGCGCGCTGCAGTTCGCCCACGAGAAGGGCGTCATCCATCGCGACATCAAGCCCGCGAACGTGATGATCGGCCGCTACGGCGAGGTCGTGCTGATGGACTGGGGCGTCGCACGCCCGGTCGGCGGCACACGCGAGGGCAACGCGCCCGATCCGAGCGCGCTCGTGACGAACGATGGACGCGCGAGCATGACGAGCGTCGGCTCGCTCGTCGGCACGCCGCTCTACATGTCGCCCGAGCAGGCGCGCGGTCAGAACGACGCGCTCGACGCGCAGAGCGATCTCTTCTCGGCATGCGTGATGTTCCACGAGATGTTGAACGCGGGGCATCACCGGTTCGAGGACTGCAAGACGCTGCCGCAGCTCTTGGTCGCGATCCAGACGACGGACGCGCCGTCGTCGACGAAGATCTTCCGGTCCGATGCCGGCGTGCCGCCCGAGTACGGCCACTTCCTGCATCGCGGGCTCGAGCTCGCGCCGGGCAAGCGCTGGGGCTCGGCGCACGAGATGATCGACGAGCTCCACGCGATCCTCGATGGCCGTTGTCGCGTGCAATGCGTCGCGACCTTCAGCAAGCGAATGACGCGCGAGGTCGGCCACGCCGTCGATCGCAGCCCGCGGCTGGCGATCACGATGATCATGGCGACGACGCTGCTCTTCTTCGCGCTCGCCGCGAACGGCATCCACGACTTGCTGACCTGATCGCGGTACGCGCTCAATCGGCGAAGCAGCGGAATCCGATGTCGCCTGGCCGCGCCGTCGGCGCGTCGGCATGGAGGGAGCGCCTCAGCTCGCGGTCACGTAGAAGAACGCGAGGCACATCTCGTTCTCGGTGCCCTCGCCGAACACCGTGGTGTCGGAGGCCGACATCGTGTCGTACTGGCACTGGATCGTGATGCGGTCGTGCGCCGTGACGGCGAGCGGATGCGCCGTGTCGTAGAAATAGCCCTGCTGCCAGCCGAAGTCCCAGTGGTTCAGCTGCAACGCGCACGTCGACGCGCCCGCATGCGCGACGGTGACGTTCAAGCCGGTTCCGAGCGTGTGCATGTGCGGGAACACGCCCCAGATCGTGCCCGTCGCCGGTGAGCTCATCGTGCGCGGGTCGGACATCACCGTCTCTTGATGCGGCGGGAGCGTCAGCGAATTCTGACTGAGCAGGAGCATCTGCGCAGGGCGCGTGACGCTCGCGGTCGTGACGAAACGAATGCTCGTCTGATCGGCCGGCGTCGGCGTCATCGCCGTCATCACGCTGCTCAGGTTGTAGTGGATCTGGATGATGAGCCGACGCGCGGCCGGCAACGCGAGGCCCGTATCGGTCGGATAGTCGGTGCGGTGTCCGCCCGGCGCCCAGAGCGCGACCGGATGCGCGGGGACCACGGGACCGCCGGGGCACGCGTAGCCGGCGCGTCCGTCGCTGCTCTGCATGCCCGCAGCCTGGGTCGCATCCGCATCGCTCTCGGGCTCGTAGACGATCACGTGATGCACGACGGCCGGCGCGCCGGGCCGCACCTCGTAGCTCGTGATGAACGAGTCGGCTGTCACGTCCGTGTCGACGACGAAGCAACGAATCTCGTTCGGATCGTTTCCGATCGGGGCGGGCGTGAACGGAGCGGGCACCTGGATGGTCACGTCGGGCGAATCGATCACGGGTGAAGGCATCGTCGAGGGCGGCGTGGAATTCGGATCCCCCATCGGGTGACCGTTGCGATCCCACGTGTCGAGGATCGCGATCTCTTCGTCGGTCAGCCAGCGGCCGTGGTCCTCGAACGTCTGACAGCTTCCGTCGTTGTTCGCGTAGAAGGGCGGCATGATGCGCGCAGCCGTCGCGCGGGCCATCGCACCAGAGGCGACCGACGCGGTCTCGTACGTGTCGAGATCGAACGGCGCGATGCCGCCGCCCGCCGCGGAGTGGCAGCCGAGGCAGTGCGCGGCCAGCAGATCGTCGACGACGCCGTAGTACGTCGGCTCGCCGATCGGCAGGCTCGAATCTCCGAGGAGCGGGCCGGCATCGCCGTGCGTGGGCGGCGGAGCGAGGCCCGGGTCGGTGGTGCAGCCGAGGACGCAGAGACCGAGGAGCGAGGCGGCGAGGAGACGCATGACCGAACGCTTCGCAACCCGCGTGCCCGCAGCGATCGCGGGCTTTCTGGAGGCTCGATTCGGCGGCGTGGCGGATCGAGGCCGCAGGCTGAGGGATCGATCCTTCACCCGACCGAGCGGCCCTGTACGATGCAGATCGTGAGCACGGTTCCGCACGCGTCGATTCCCCAGCTGCCGATTCGCACCTTGTCGGTGCACGTGGTCGACGGGCCCGACCGGGGCGCGCGCGTCGAGGGCGACGTCGTCTCGGTCGGCACCGCCGAAGGAAACACGTTGCGGCTCAAGGACCCGACGGTCTCGCGCTTCCACGTGGAGCTCGGTGCGACGGGAGCGACGCTGCGCGTGCGGGATCTCGGGAGCACCAACGGTACGCGCATCGGAGCGATCCGCGTCGAGCGCGCCGAGGTTCCGCCCGGCACCACGATCGAGCTCGGCGACACCAAGCTGCACGTCGCGAGCGCGGGCGGAGCGAGCGTCGAGATGCTCGGTGCGCCGCGGCTCGGTCCCTTCGTGGGCAAGACGCCCGTGATGCAGCGGCTGATGGCGCGCCTGGCGAAGGTCGCTGCGAGCGATGCACCCGTGCTCCTCGTCGGCGAGTCGGGCACCGGCAAGGAGGTCGCCGCGGAGGCCCTGCATCGCGCATCCGCACGCGAGCGCGAGCCGTGGCTCGTGGTCGACTGCGGATCGATTGCGCCGACTCTGATCGCGAGCGAGCTCTTCGGTCACGAGAAAGGCGCATTCACCAGCGCCGATCGGACGAGCCACGGCGCGTTCGAGCGCGCGGGCCGCGGCACCGTGTTCCTCGACGAGGTCGGAGAGCTCCCGCTCGCGCTGCAGACGACGCTGCTCGGCGTGCTCGAGCGCAAGCGGTTCCGACGCGTGGGCAGCGAGCGCGAGCTGGCGCTCGAGGCGCGCGTCGTCGCGGCGACGAACCGAGATCTGCGTGGCGAGGTGAACGCGGGTCGTTTCCGGCTCGATCTCTACTACCGCCTCGCGGTCGTGACGCTGGAGCTGCCGCCCTTGCGCGAGCATCTCGACGATCTCGTGCCGCTCGTCGAGCACTTCCTCACCGAGCTCGGCAGCTCCACGACCGCGGACGAGCTCTTTCCACCCGAGATGGTCGCGGAGCTCGAGCGTCACGCGTTTCCCGGAAACGTTCGCGAGCTGCGGAACCTCGTGGAGGCGACGCTCGCGCTCGGCGAGCTCCCGACGCTCGCACGCCCGGCGACGCCGCCGCAGATCCCCGATGCCGCGATCGATGCGCTGCTCGATCTGCCGTTCCGCGAGGCGAAGGCGAATCTGGTCGATCGCTTCGAGCGCCGCTACGTCGCGGCTTGGCTCGAGCGTACCGGAGGCAATGCGGCGAAGGCGGCGCGCGACACCGGAATCGATCGCTCCTATCTCACGGACTTGATCCGCAAGCATCGCCTTCGAGGAACGTGAACGTCAGGGCGAGACGGGGTGCTCGCCGGTGAGGAACGTCGCGCAAGCGTAGACGAGCGCACCGCACTCGTCGTCGAGCGCGTCGAGGTCGAGCTGCACCGAGCCTTGGACGCCGTCGAGCTGTGCAGGGCACGAGTACGCGCATCCGAACACCTCGCGCCGCGCCACACCTGCGCTCGCGATCTCGGCGCACGATTGCGCGGATCCCACGACGCGCACGAGCACGACGCCGTCGGGCGCGGGGTCGAGGATCACACCGTCCGCAGCGGCGCGCAGGCCCGCTTCCACGCTCGCGGCCGTGCTCGTGCCGGAGCCCGACACGCACGCGTCCACGTCGAAGCAGCGACGGGCGGTCACGTGGCAGCGAGAGAGAGCGCTGCACCAGTCGACGAGCGCGCTGCCTCGACAGCTCGGCACGCCGCTGACCTCGACGAAGTCGAACACGTAGGCCGATGTTCGGCACGCGCCGCTCGTTCCGCACGACATCGAGCACATCGCGAGATCGGGAGCGACGACCTGAGTCAGGAGCGGACCGCCGCCCATCGCGCTCGGCGCGCGGCAGCTGAAGCCTTCGGGGTGACCTCGGTCGAGCCCCACGATGTCGATCGGTACGTCGTGCTGCACCGAGCACGCCGTGATCGCGAGGGCGAGCGTGAGGACGAGTCGCTTCACGGGGTCACCACGCGTGTGTGCACGTCGGGGTGCAACGTGAGCCCGAGCGTGACGCCGACACCGATCGCGACCGCGGACGCGACCAGAATCCACAGCTCGGGCAGCTCGTAGAACGGCGTCGGGGGCGCGACGAGGCGGCCGCGGACGAGCGCGTCGCGGAGCAGGCCTTCGACGTCGCTCGTGTGCTCGCCGACCCGCTCCGAGCGGACGATCGTGCTCGCCCCGTCCTCGTCGGCGGTCCCGATCAGCGCCGCGCGGAGCCGATCGGAATCGCGGGACACGAGCACGAGCGAGCGCGCCCGCAGCGAGGACTGCAGGAGCGCGAGCGACACGTCGTCGTCGAACGAGGCGCCGGCGTCCACGGCAGCGTGGAACGCGCGGGCGGCTTCGTCGGGAGTGAGAGGTGCGAGCGTCACAGTCACGGGCACGCTCGCGTCGGACGCTGCGATCTCGATCGAGACCGGCTCGCGCGTCGGTGAGGACAACGTCAGCAGGTGCGATCCAGGCGCGACCTCGACGTCTGCGGGCGTGCGCTGGGGTGTCGCTTCGCCGTCGATCGCGATGTGCGCGCCGGACGGCTCGGTCGTCACGTGCACGCTCACGCGCGCGAGCGCGCTCACCTCGCGATGGGCATCACGGAGCAGCGTCTCTGCGCTCGCGTTGGCGGCGCCGAGATCTGGTGGCAAGGGTAGATCGCGCACCGCGTGCTCGTGCGCCGCGAGCGCGGCCTCGTCCGTGCGACCGAGCGCGCGCAGGCACGCCATCCGCCAGAAGATCGCGCGGCTCGCCGTCAGGCGATCGCCCGCCGAGAGCGCAGCTCCGATCGCCGCATCGTCGGGGAGTGTCGTGAGGCAACGCTCGAGATCGCCGTCGTCGTATGCCGTGCGCGCGCTCGCGAAGTCGTGCTCGACCGTCTCGCTCGTCTCGTCGGCGTCGGGGATCGCGCGCCGCTCGAGCACGACGGGCAAGCGCGTCTCGGCGTCGCGGAGCTCGGCATCGAGCGCGGTGTCGTCCACGTCGTCTTCCACGAGCGCGATCGTCGGCCCGCGCGGCGTCGTGGCGGCGCAGCCGGCGAGGACCAGGGCGAGCAACGCGAGAGCCAGCTTCGAAGTCTTCTTTCGCATCGCGCGCTCCGGAAGCTATCGTGCACGTCACGCGCGTGTCGACGACTAGGGCGTTCGGTCGATATCGAGTGGGTGCCGCCCTCGGCCAGGGCGGGATGGCCACGGTGCACGAGGCATGGATCGAGGGACCGGGTGGATTCTCGCGACGCGTCGCACTCAAGCGTATGCGCGAGAGCGCGCGAGGCGCCGACGATCTGGCCAAGCTCTTCTCCGACGAGGCGCGGATCGCGAGCCATCTGCACCACGCGAACCTCGTGGGCATCGTCGACTACGGGATCGAGGACGGCATCGCGTTCCAGGCGCTCGAGCTCGTCGAGGGAACGACGCTCGAGGCATTGCGCGCCGATCTCGATGCCCACGGCGAGACGCTCCCCGAGGCCATCGCGATCCACGTCGTCCGCGAGGTCGCGCACGGGCTCGCGTACGCCCATCGCGCGCGAGACGCCGACGGCAAGCCGCTCGGGCTCGTCCACCGCGACGTGAGCCCGTCGAACGTGCTCATCGGCTGGAACGGCGACGTGAAGTTGAGTGACTTCGGCATCGCGTTCGCCCGCGGGCGCCAAGTCGAGACGGCGCACGGCGTGACGCGCGGCAAGCCGAGCTACATGGCGCCCGAGCAGGCGACGCGCGGCACGATCGACGCGCGCACGGACCTGTTCGCGCTCGGTTGTACGCTCCACTTCGCGCTCACGGGCAAGAGCCCTCTGGAAGGCGACGAGGTGTTGCTGAAGATGTTGATCGGCGAGCGCGCGCCGATCGACGCGTCGTTGCCGGACGATCTGCAGGAGCTGATCCGTGCGGCCGTCTCGCCCGAGCGACGCGATCGACCCGCGAGCGCCGACGCGATGAACGAGCGGCTCGACGCAGCCCATCGCGCGCGTGCATCACGCGACGGCCGGCTCGAGCTCCGCGCTTGGCTGGCGCCGATCGCCGCGCGAGCGCGACGCGAGACGTCCTCGGATCCGGCACCGACGCTCGACATTCGTCCTCCGGTGACGGCGAGCAGCTCGCCGGTACGTTCGTCGCGCGGTCCGTTCGTCGTCCTCGGTCTGATCGGCATCGGTGCCGCGATCATGGCCGCGATCATTCCAGCGTCGTCCGACGTGCCCGTCACCGTCGTGAACGACGCGGCTGCGACCGATGCGGGCGTCGTCGTCGACGCGGCGCCGGCGGTCGATGCCTGGCAGCTCGTCGATGCGAGTGTTCCGTCTCCCACGCCGACCTCGCACGTATCGTCTCGCCGTCCTGCGCCGGGCGAATCGCCGCCGAGCGAGTCACCGCCGCCGACCGACGTCACCGCGTCGGGATGGATTCGTGTCGTCGCTGGCTGCGAAGACGCGCGCGGAGGCGCGGTCCAGATCGATGGCCATGCGACGGGCGATCAGGTGCCGATGACCGTGCGGCTGCGTGCCGGCACGCACCACGTGCGCGTCGTGGCGCCGAGCGGTCGCGCGTTCGAAGGCGACGTGACTCTCACGGGCTTCCACACGGAGGGAAGCCCTGCTTGGTTCCGTGCGTGCGCCGCGCCGTAGGCGTCAGGTCGGGCCGCCGGCCGGCGGCACGATCGGCGGGACCAGGAAGTAGATCGTGCGCGAGTCGAGCACGGTGAAGCCGTCGCCGATGACCTCGAGCGTCGCATCGAAGAGC
Organism: uncultured Sandaracinaceae bacterium; assembly: GCA_964429305.1. Classification (GTDB taxonomy): domain Bacteria; phylum Myxococcota_A; class Polyangia; order Polyangiales; family Sandaracinaceae; genus JBBSAT01. The sequence goes on from CAYSCF010000206.1 coordinate 7,268, forward strand.
TGCGGCACGGCGGACGGCATCACGGTGTCGTTCTGCTTCACGACGATGTCGAAGCACACGCGCTCGCCGGACGTCACGTCCGGGAACGTGTCGAGATGGCCATCACCGTCCGTGTCGGTCGCTGCACGAGGTGCACAGCCGCGCGTCGTGTCGCCCGCCGTGTTCGCCTCGATGTAGTCGACGAACGCCGCGTGCGTGTCGACTGCGTCGCTCGGGTCGTCCTGATACGCCGTCGAGATGCTGAAGTGCGTCGCCATCGAGAGCGTGCGCACCTGGTCGACGACCGTCGCGCTGACCGAGCCGGCGGTCGTGATCGTGACGAGCGGGGCGCCGCCGGTGTCGACCGCGCCCGAGTCCATCGCGATCGAGTCCAGATCGGCCTGCGGCACGCTCCCGACGCCCACGCCCATCACGCGGATGTGATGCGCCATGATCGCGCCGAGCATCGTGGCGTAGTTCGCATAGGCCCCGTTCGCGTAGCCGCCCCCACGCTCGTTGTGGAAGTGCGCGTCGGTGACGAGCACGACGATCGGCACCGCGCCGTCGCGGAAGCACGGGTAGCCGAACGTCCCGGTGGGACATCCTGTCTGAGCCGGCGTGCTCGTGATCGCCGCGCCGCTCGCGACCGAGTACAGCGCGCCGACGTCGCCTTCCGGCTCGTCGCCGCCTCCGCCCGCGGAGAGCCCGTTGACGCCGGTCTGTGCGGTCGCGGCGCTGGCCGTGATGCTCGTATCATTGCGATAGACGTACGGGTCGACGGAGTCCTTGAAGTCGCCTACTCCGAACTGCGCGTCGCTGATCATCGAGCGGATCTGGTCGATGATCCCGCCACTCGCCGAGAGCGAAGTCTGGACGTTGGAGATGGTGCCGCCCATCGATCCGGTCGTGTCGATCAAGAAATACACGTCGGCCGAGCGGATGTTCGTCGCGAAGTCGAGCGTGTCGCGCGGCGGCGACGGCGGCATCATGTAGGGCTCGACGAACACGAAGTTGCCGTGCGTGCGCGGGCTGTCCGAGTTGTCGAGCGGGTTCGTGTGGCTCGCGACCTCGACGAGATCGCTCACGCCGTCGCCGTCGGTGTCCGCGTTCGTCGGGCTCGTGCCGGCGGCGGCCTCGGCCATGTCCGACAGACCATCGTTGTCGGAGTCCGTGTCCTGGAAGTCGGGGATGCGGTCGCCGTCGGTGTCGATCGGCGGCGTCGTGAGGTCGGCGTCGCCGGCCTCGTTCGCATCCGGAATCCCGTCGTTGTCGGTGTCGAGATCGAGGCGGTCGGGCGTTCCGTCGTGATCGGTGTCGAGGATCGCCTCGTCGAAGTCCGAGATCGTGTCGTTGTCGCTGTCGGTGTCGCGGAAGTCCGGCGTCCCGTCGTGGTCGGTGTCGCGCGGCATCGTCGGGTCGGGGCCGATCTCGTCCGCGTCGCTCGTGCGGTCGCCGTCGTCGTCGGTGTCGTCGGCGTTCGGGATGTGGTCGCCGTCGAGATCGTCGGAACCTTCGGTCATGTCCGGGATCCCGTTCCCGTCCGAGTCGAGATCGCGGAAGTCGGGCGTGCCGTCGTGATCCGAGTCGCGTGGCATCCCGTTCGGGTTGCCACCTTCGAGCATGTCGCTGACGTCGTCGCCGTCGCTGTCGGTGTCGAGGTAGTCCGGTCGGCCGTCGTGATCGGTGTCGACGTTGGTGGACGCGCCCTCGTAGACGTCCGGGATGCCATCGCCGTCCGCATCCGGCAGGAGCGGTCCTCCCGCGTCGGGCGTCACGCTCGGGCCGGAGTCGTGCCGGATGTGGGTCATGCCTCCACCGGGGTCACAGCCCGGCGTGAGCACGAGGGCCAGCGAACCAACCGCGAGGGCGAGCGACGCACGGAAAGGCAACTGCATGCGGGCCTCCGAATCGAAGATCCACATTGTAGGCCAGTTTCGTCCGGTAGATGCGGACGTTTCTCTCAGTCGCGGCCGCTCAGTGACGGAAGTGCCGTGCGCCCGTGAGGATCATCGCGAGCCCGGCCGCGTCGGCCGCTGCGATCACGTCGGCGTCCTTCACCGATCCGCCCGGTTGCGCGACCGCCGTCACGCCGACCTTCGCGGCAGCCTCGAGACCGTCGGGGAACGGGAAGAACGCGTCGGAGGCGAGCACGGAGCCCAACGCCAGCTCGCCCGCCTTCTGCGCCGCGATCTGCACGCTGACGACGCGCGACATCTGGCCCGCGCCGACGCCCGTCGTGACGGTGCCCTTCGCGAGCACGATCGCGTTCGACTTCACGTGCTTGCAGACGCGCCACGCGAAATCGAGCGACGCGAGCTCGGCATCCGTCGGCGCGCGCTTCGTCACGACCTTCCCGCCGCGCACCTCTTTGCCGCCGCTCGCGTCGCGATCCTGCACGACGAAGCCGCCGCTGATCCTCTTGGCCGTCAGCTCGCCATGATCGGGCGGCAGCCACGCGCCGGTCGCGAGGAGCCGCAGGTTCTTCTTCGTCCGGAGCAGCTCGAGCGCGGATGCCGAGTACGAAGGCGCGATCACGCACTCGAGGAACGTCTCGATCAACAGCTTCGCCGTCGCGTCGTCGACCTCGCGGTTGAGCGCGACGATGCCGCCGAACGCGCTGAGCGCATCGGCCTCGCGCGCGAGATGGTATGCCTCCGGGAGCGACGTCGCGCTCGCCACGCCGCACGGGTTCGTGTGCTTCACGACCACGGCGGCCGGACGCTCGGTGTGCTCGCGAACCGCTTCGAGGGCCGCGTCGCAGTCGACGAGGTTGTTGAAGGAGAGCTCCTTGCCACCGGCGCCGAGCGACTCGGCGCGCGCGAGCGATCCCGCGGGCGCGTTGCGCTCGACGTAGAACGCGCCCGCCTGGTGCGGGTTCTCGCCGTAGCGCAGGCCATACGCCTTCTCGAGCGAGAACGTCAGCGTGCCCGGGAACGGATCCCGCGCGCCATCGTCCTTGAGCGAGGTGAGGTACGCCGCGATCGCACCGTCGTAGGCGGCGGTCTGCGCGAACGCCTTCGCCGCGAGCCGCGCGCGCAGGGGCAGGGTCGTCTCGCCCTCGCTGCGGATCGCTTCGAGCACGCTCGCGTAGTCGCTCGGATCGACGACCACGGTGACGCGCGCGTGGTTCTTGGCGGCGCTCCGGATCATCGAAGGCCCACCGATGTCGATGTTCTCGACGATCTCGTCGTGCGGCGCGCCGCGCGCGACCGTGGCCTCGAACGGGTACAGGTTCACGACGACGAGATCGATCGGCTGACCGCCGAGCTCGGTGAGCTGCGTGCGATCGCCAATCGTGTCGCGCATCAAGATTCCGCCGTGCACGCGCGGATGAAGCGTCTTGACGCGACCGTCCATCACCTCGGGCGAGCCCGTGTACTCGGCGACGTCGGTGACGGCGATCCCCGCGCCGCGAAGCGCGTTCGCCGTGCCGCCGGTGGACAAGATCGTGATTCCTGCTTCCGCGAGGCCGCGGCAGAGGTCGACGATGCCTCGCTTGTCGGAAACCGAAACGAGAGCTCTCTGAGCACGCCCCATGGGACACCTCCGCAGCGCGAGTGACGCGATGCGGCGTGTATCGGGAGCCGAGACGAAGGTCAATCGGATCCCGACGCGTCGGCGGCGCCATCCACCGGAAAACGCATACGAGCGACGGCGAAGAACGCCGTCGCTCGTGCGTGTACGGGAGCTCGTGAGCGGAGCGAACGGAGGCGGCGTGAGGAGGAGCCGGCTCTGCCGTCCGACGAGGGGCGCGCTCAGCGCCCCTGAAAAGCTAGTCGCGCTGGTTGAGGCCGTCGAGGAAGACGTTCTCGAAGGCCGTCGTGTCCGCGCTCACGCCGACCAGCGCCGGCACCCCGCGCCGCGACACGTACGTTCGTCCGCTGGACGCCGCGGTGAGATCGGTGACGACCGACACGCGCTCGAGACGGAAATCGACGACGTGATGCTGCGGCTGCGTCGCGGCGATCGCCGCCAGCGGATCCCACCAGTAGAACGCGCCCAGCGAGATGCCGAACTGCGTGATCGGCTGCGTCACGATGGAGAGCACGATCGCCGCTTCCGGCGTGTGCTGATCGGCCGCGAGCCGCGCGACGTACGCGCTGGTCACGGGGACGAACGCCGTCGCATCGAGCGGGACGATCGACACCAGCTCGGGGCGCATCGCCGAGAGCACGGTCTGGAACGCGGCGGGATCGGCCCAGACGTTCACTTCCTGCGTGTCGTCGAAGCTCTCGGTGCCGGACCCGAGCAGATTGCCCGCGACATCGAACGCGCCGCCCATGACGACGATCTGCGCGATCTGATCCGCCAGACGCGGCCCGCGACCATGATCGTCTCGTAGGACCGCCGCGACGTTGGTGAGCGGGCCCGTAGCGATGATGATCGGGTCGTCGGTGTTGCGGATCGTCTGTGAGAGCAGCACGCCCGCGCTCACGGGGCCTGCCTGGACGCCCTCGGTGCACGAGGCGAACGCGCCTTCGAGGACGGCCTCCACGGCCCCCTGGAGCTCGGGAGCGACGGCATGGCCACCGACCGTCGGGCCCCCGTCGGCCACGGGCACGCTCGCGAGGCCACAGGCGCTCAGGATGCACCGCGCGTGTCGAATGGCGCTTCCGGGAATGCCGGCGCCGTCGTTCTCGATCGTCACCGCGCGCAGCTCGATGTTGCCGCGGTGATGTTCGGCGCAGAGGTAGGCGAGCGCCGCCGAATCGTCGAAGTCCATGTCAGTGTCGAAAATGACGGCGGGAGGACGTCGATGCCCTCCACCGCAGCTCCGTCCTCCCTCGTCGGCAGCCG
>CAYSCF010000207.1:0-11988 GCA_964429305.1 uncultured Sandaracinaceae bacterium
CGGTCGTCGTGTACCCGATGCAGCGCATCGCGATCCGGATGGATCACTCGCTCGCGGCGCATCGGGCGCTGACGTGCGAGCAGTGCCACACGCGGGCGTCGACGAGCGCTGCGTCGAGCGACTCGCTGATCCCGGTCGAAGCGACCTGCAGCCCCTGCCACGACGCGCAGCGTGATCGCGCGCATAGGGCGACCGAGAACTGCGGCACGTGCCACATCGGCTACGAGGCCGAGGACGAGATCGATGGCGGCCCGGCATTGCCGGCGGCGATCGTTCCGAGCTCGTCGATGCCCGCTCCGCATCTGCGTTTCTCGCACGTCGCGCACGTCTCGCGCGGCCAGACGTGCGTGAGCTGTCACGCGGGGATCGAGACGGCGCGGCAGGGCACGCGCGTGAACCTGCCGACGATGCGCGACTGCTTCCGCTGCCATGCGCCCGACGGGCTCGCGTTGCCGGGGTTCGAGATTCCCGTCGCGCCGTTCACGTGCGCCGGCTGCCATCTCACCGAGCCGTCCGGCATGCTGCGCACGAGCTTCCCGGAAGGGCAGCTCTCGCCGCCGCGCTGGCTCGCGGGCATGGCGCACGATCACGAGTGGCTCGTGCGTCATCGCTGGATCGCCGCCGACGAGGGGCCGCTCTGCGCGCAGTGCCACCGCGAGAGCGAGTGCGTCGCGTGCCACGACGGTCGCGTACGCCCGCTCCGCGTGCATCCGGGCGACTTCCTCACGACGCATCCGGTGATGGCGCGCCGCGACGAGACGCGCTGCACGAGCTGTCACGCGATCACGCAGTTCTGTGCCGAGTGTCATGCGCGACTGGGCATCGCGCCGCTCGCGGCGCCCGAGGCCCGCACGGCAGTTCGCTATCACCCGCCGGAAGCGGTCTGGAGCCGCGGTGCGAACATGCACGCGATCGAGGCGCGTCGCTCGATGCAGTCGTGCGTGAGCTGTCACGCGGAACAGGACTGCATCGTCTGTCACGGCTCGGGCACGGTGGGTGGCGGCGGCCAGAGCCCGCATCCGCCCGGTTTCGCCGCGCAGTGTCGCAGCGCGCTCGAGACGAACTCGCACGCGTGCGTGACGTGCCACGGCGATCTCGATGCGCTGCGCGCGCGCTGCTTGTAGCGCTCAGCGGTGACGGCGTGTCGTGCGACCACCGCCACGGCGCGTCGTTCGCTTCGTCGGGTGTCGTTGCGTGGGCGTCCGCTTGGTCGGGTGGCCCGCCGCCGGCGGGCCGGCGTCGACTGCCTGCGCGACGACGGCCGCGTCTTGCGCGACGAACGCGTCCTCTTCGACGATCGCGGCGTCCTCCTCGATCGCGGCGTCGGCGACTGCCGCGGCCACGCCCGCATCCGTCGTCATGCTCGCGCCCGAGAACATCCCGGAGCTGCCTGCGATCCCGATGCCGCCGGCGATCAGCGCGAACACCACGAGCCCGATGACCCACGCCATGCCGCCCGAGCCACCCTGGCGGCGCGGAGCCTCGGTCGTGATGGGCGTCTCTTTGTTGTCCTCGTCGCGGCTGACCGCGAACACGCCGACCTGTTCGTCGTTCGTGTGGCGGCGCTTGGTCGACGGATCGCGGCGCTTGCCGGCCGTCGACGGATCGAGGCGCAGCGCCGCGTTCGATCCCGTGATCGCCGCGCGCGAGGGCATGGTGGCGCCCTCCATCTCGTCGGCGGACATGCGCGAGATGAGCCCGGAGGGCGGCTCGGCCCCGGAGTACACGCCGCTGTCGAGCAACGACGTGCGCATCGAGCGCGCATCGATGAAGCGATGCTCGCGGTCCTTCGCCATCGCCGTCTCGACGACGAACGCGAGCTTCTCCGGCACGTCGGGCACCAGCTCGACGAGCGGCTTGGGCGGCGTGTGGATGACGCTCGTCAGGATGTCGGCCAGCGAGTCCGAGTCGAAGGGGACGACGCCCGAGATCATCTCGTAGAGCACGACGCCCATCGCGTAGATGTCGACGCGCGCATCGAGGTCGGTGCTGCCGGATGCCTGCTCGGGCGACATGTACTGCGGCGTGCCCATGAGCGTGCCCTCGGCCGTCATGTCGCTGCGCCCGGCGCGGCGCGAGAGCCCGAAGTCGACGAGCTTCGCGTAAGAGCCTTCCTCGGGGTCTTCGACGAGGAAGATGTTGTCGGGCTTGATGTCGCGGTGGACGAGGCCGGCGGCGTGCACCGCCGAGAGCCCACGCAGCGTTCCAGCCGCGATGGACGCCGCCTCGGCGAACGGGATGCGACCGTTCTCTTCCAGGTAGTTGCCGAGCGAGCGGCCGTGGAGGAACTCCATGACCATGTAGGGGATCTCGCCCTCGGCGAACCCGAAGTCGACGATCTCGACCACGTTCCGATGCCGGACCGACGCCGCGACCCGCGCCTCGCGAAGGAAGCGCTGGGACGGCTCACTCTGCATCGGGCCCGTCCGATGCAGGAATTTCACGGCGATCTTGCTGTTCAGCGTGAGGTGCTCGGCCTCCCATACCGAGGCCAGCCCGCCCTCGCCGATCTTGCGGACGAGCCGGTAGCGCTCGCCGACGACGGTCCCGGGCTCCTGCACGCGGGGATGATACGAGATTGGGGGCGCGGCGGGGCTCGCGTCTCGCACTTCTGCGCATCGCGTGGCCCCGGTTTCAGTAATACTGATCGAAACCGACGTAGAAGCCGACCGCAGGGTAGGGGCCGCAGAACGCGCAGCCCTGCTCGGCCCAGCGCGAGATGGGCGCACCGATGTCGATCGCGAGCACGCCGGGTGCGATGCCGCCGTACTCGTAGTGAACGCGGATCCCGCCGCCGGCCTCGAACGCACCATGCACGTCGTGCTGCATGCCGCGCCGGTCGATGGTGTCGAAGACCGCGCCGCCGCCGACCCACCACACCAGCTGCAGCTCGCGCGCGAACACGCCCCAGAGCACGTTCAGGTTCAGATCGCTCGCGACGGTCACGCGATGCTCGATGACGCCGTAGACCGCTCCGTTGCCGAGCAGCTCGTCGTTGGCGAACGCGCGTAGTGCGTACTGACCGCCGATGGCCTGGCGATCGGCGAGCAAGACCGGGTTCGCCGTGAAGCCTGCGCCGCCCGCGAACACGAACGTGTTGAGCAACCCGACCGGGACGATCCACGCGGCGATCACCGAGCCGCGCGCGTTCACGCCGAAGGAGCCGTCGTCACGGAACGTGCCCCCGGCCTGCAGCGCGCCCTGCAAGAGGAACGCATCGCGCGGATCGTAGAGGAAACGTCGCGTGTCGACGCCGCCCGTGACCTGCAGAGAGAGCTCGTAGCCGCCCTGGTTGCCGCTGCCGCCGAAGTTGGGGCTCACGTAGTTGAAGCCGATGCCGCCGCCGAGCGATCCGATGCGCCGGTTCGTGTGCGCCTTCGGGCCGAGCCCCTGGATGTAGAAGATACGGCCGCCCGTGCGTGCGCCCGTCCGCGAGAGTCGGAGCGCGACGGTGTGCTCGAGGTCGTATCGCTGGCGCAGCGCGACGTCGATGAGCCCGTTGATGTCGCCCTGCGACGCGAGCAGCGTGAGCGAGAACGCCGTGAAGATCGGCGGTCGCCACGGTGCGTTCGTGGCGTCGTCCTGCCGCGGATGACCATCGGCGACGGTCGCGCTCTGCGGCAACCGCTGCTGCGGATCGATCGTCACGCTCGATCGATCGGCAGGTGTGTCGATCACGACGGTGCCGCGCTCGCCGCGCCCGTCCCAGAAGGCCGATACGTGGTTGCCGGCGCCGTCCTCGACCTGCACCTCGACGGGCTCGGGCCGCTCGTCGCCTTGCCGAATCACCTCGACGGTCGTGCGAAAGCCGGTGTCCGTGCGCTCGGTGTGGATCGCGCCGAGCGCGTAGTTCGTCTCGAGTGTCGCGTAGCGCAGCCACTCCGGAAGGCGCGCCTCGACGTCCACGCCTACGCGATCGAGCGCCGCGCGGATGCTCCGATGGCCGCGCGCGAGCATGGCGATGAAGCGCTCCATGCTCGGCTCGTCCAGAACGTCGCGCACGCACTCGAGCAGTCGCCGCCCGCGCGTCGTCGGGAAGCGCGCGCGCACCGGATCGTCGCGAAAACGATCCGGCTCGTCGACGGCGCCGAAATAGCTGTCCTCGAACGAGATCTGCGGCGCGTAGAGGAGCTGATCGACGGCCGGATGGAACGCGAAGAGCTGCAGCAGTTGCTGCGGCGTCTGCGCGTCGTTGTTCCGGCGCAGCTCGTCGAGATCGACGAGGACCGCGCTGCGCAGATCGTCGACCCAGCCGCGATCGGCATCGTCCTCGTGCGCTGCGGAGAGAGGTTGCAGGATCGTCGCGAAGAGCGCGCGTCGCACGGCGCGTCGATGGAACTCCAGCACCACGTCGAGCGGGAAGATCTCGAAGATGCGATCCGACACGAGCGCGACGTTCGGCGCGCTCGCTGCGAGCTCGGTGCGCGAGTGCACTGCGAGCACGACGAGCTCGTCGGGAATCGGCAGCCCGAGCCACGACGCCGTCGTCGTCACGTCGGCGTACGCCTCCGAGATCAGTCGCACCCGATCGATGCCCGTGAGATCGGCGAGCCCCTCGAGCCCGCGCGCCGACGCGGGCGGCGGCGTGTAGATCGGGTCGGAGGAGACGTACGTGAGCCGATGTCCGTTCACGTCCACGGTGCGCTCGTGGATCGCGCCCGCGACGACCAGCGCCGGAAGGAAAGACGTCGTCTCGCTCGTGTCGATCGTGGTGCCGCCTGCGAGCCGCGTGCGGATCACGCCGTTCGCGATCACCGCGTGCAGCGACTGGGGCACGTCGTGCTCCCACGCATCGCCCTCGATCACGAGCGGATACCAGGGCGCGGCCAGCGAGATCGTGTGCCCGTCGCGACCCAGACGGCCGAAGCGATCGGGCACGTCGAGATGCATCTCGAACGTCAGATGAACGGTGCGTGCGCCGCCGGGCGCGATCGCGACGAGCGCGTCGCTGCCCGCGAAGTCACGCCCGCGCAGCGCGCCGACGGGCTCGCTCGTGATCGTGAGCTCGGCCGCGTGACCGTCGATCGCGACGTTCGTGAGCGTGACGCCGCCCTGATCGACCTCGCCCGGATAGATCCAGCGCCAGCTCCGCTCCTCCATCGGGGAGGGCGAGACCGCGAGCCGATCGGCGTAGAGCCAGAGTCGGATCGCGTCCTCTTCGACGCCGACGCTCACGTCGATCGCGATCGTGGCGTCGATCGCACCACTCGACGCATCGATGCGCGCGTCGATGACGTAGCGCTCAGCCTCCGACGCCGACGCCGAAAATGCGACGAGCCACGTGCACGCGAGCGCGACCGATGCGATCGTGAGGCGCTCCCAGTGGCTCACCTGTCTCTCGCGCTCCCGATGGCGGTCCTCACGATGCCGGTCATCGTGCTCTTCGTGCTGCGAATCGTCGCGATGATCGCGGACGGCCGCACCGCCGAGCGCAGCAAGCGCGTCATCGACGCGATCGATCGTGCCGAGCGAACGGAATCAGGAACGCAACCCGACGTGAGCGCGACATCCGTGTCGGTCTTGACGGAAGAGCCTCCGCGCGACCAAGGTTGACGAAGGGCACCAGGTCGTTCCCTGGTCCGTTCTTCCATCGCGAGCTCTCGTGAAGGAGGAACACCCCGCGCCTGTCCCGCGCGGACCTCGCTCGAGCCGTATGAGGAGAGTGAACGCATGGGACGTCTGATCGGGTACATGGCGAATCGTGCCGACCGCCTGCCCGAGGCGCTCGCCGAGGAGAAGCTCGCGGTGGGGGAAGTGCCCGCGGAGGCGGCCGACGCTTGGGGCATCGGTTTCTATCAAGGGGGGGAGGTTCTCCACAAGAAGCGCCCCCACCTCGGCGGCGATCGTGTGCAGTGGGCCGACATCGTCGGCAACGTTCGCACCGATGCGGCCATCATCCATCTGCGAAATGCGACCGTCGGTGACTACCGCGCGGAGAACACGCATCCGTTCCGCATGCGCCAGTGGCTCTTCGCGCACGTCGGCACGGTGGCGGGCTTCGATGCGATCCGGAAGAGCCTGCTCGATCCGATGCCGGACTTCTTGCAGCGCAACGTGCGCGGTACGACGGACTCCGAGGTGGTCTTCCACTCGCTGCTCTCGTTCCTCGACGACGGTGGCAAGCTCGACGACGTCGACGCGGAGCCCAAGACGCTGCTCGGCGCAGCGCGGTCCACGATCTCGCTGGTCGATCGTCTGGCGCAGGAAGTCGGCGCGCCCGAGCCGACGCTGAGCTTCGTGCTCACGAACGGGCGGCAGATGCTCGCGGTGCGCCGCGGCTTGCCGATGAGCTTCGTCGAGCGCGAGATCGGCGGCGATGCGCGCACGCAAGGGCGCGGGCCTGGCAGCAGCCTGCGCTACGTGATGGTGGTCGCGGGCGAGCAGCCCGTGATCGCGCCCGAGCACCGCGCGATGACCGACGGTCAGGCGCTGCTGATCGATCGCGAGCTGCGGGCGACGCTGCACAAGCTCTAGGCCGGGGCTCCGAGGAGCTTCGTGCTATCGCTCGCCGCGTGAGCGAGGCCGAGCGCGAGCAGAGGTCGATCCGCGCGATCGTGATCGCGTCCGTGCTGCTGCACGTCGCGACGGCGTGGATGAGCCTCGGCTACCACCAGCTCGACGAGCACTTCCAGATCCTCGAGATGCTCAGCTACCACCTCGGGCACACGCCGCGAGACGGGCTGCCGATCGATTTCTCGCAGCAGGTGCGACCCTTCTTCGCGATCGCGCCGATGTACGCGATCGCGCGCGGCGTCGAGCTCGTGAGCGACTCGCCCATCGTGCTCGAGCGCGTGCTCCGCTTCGTCGCGGCCTGTCTGGGATTCGCCACGACACTCGCGCTCGCGGCGCGTCTGCGCTCGGAGGTGAAGAGCTCGCGCGCGCGTCTCTTCGGCACCGTGTTCCTGCTCTTGTACTGGCCGTTCCTCTACACGCACGCGCGACTCTCCGCCGAGCCGTGGGGATCGAACGCGTTCTACGCCGCGCTGCTTCTTCTCCCACGCGCGTCGGATCGCACGCCGCCGCGCTTCGCGCTTCGCGAGATCGGCGCCGGTCTCTTGCTCGGCGCGGCGTTCCATCTCCGCTATCACCTCGGCGTCGCGATGGTGGGCTGCTTCGCGCTCTGGGTGTGGGAGCGGCGATCGATCGCATTCTTCGCTCGGGTCGCTGCGGGATTCACGATCACGTTCGCGCTCGGCGTGCTCGCCGATCGCTGGGGCTACGGCACGTGGGCGTTCCCCGCGTGGAACTACTTCCAGTCGCAGATCATCCGGCGCGACGTCGAGCTCGCGGGTGTCTCGCCGTGGTGGTTCTACTTCGAGGACATCACGCTGACGCTCGTGCCCCCGTTCGGCGCGCTCGTGATCGCCGTCGTGGGCTGGTTCGGATGGCGCAACCCCAAGCACCCGTTCGTGCTGCCCGGCGCGCTCTTCTTCCTCGTGCACTGCGCGATCCGGCACAAGGAGCTGCGCTTCCTGACGCCGCTCTTGCCGCTCGTGCCTTGGTCGATCGCGTACGCGCTCGATCGGATCGATCGCGCGTGGCTGCGTCGCACGGTGATCGCGTACGCAGCGATCTCGGTTCTCGTCGCGCCCGCGATGCTCTTCCGTCGCGCGAACTTCCCGCAGTACTACTTCGAGTACGTCGACGCTCACTACTGGCACCGCGGCTACGACGTCGTCTGGCACGGGCGACCGCCGATGCAGCTCGCCGACATCCCCGTCTACTACTACCGGCCCACACGGTACGCGGAGACCGAGCTCGGCTCGCTCGACGATCTACCGCTCGTGCTCGCGACGCGACGGCGCGAGGTGCTGCTCTTCGAGGCGAGCTTCGAATCGCCTCCGGTGATCGACGCGCACTGCCGTCCGCTCGTGCGGACGGTGCCCGACTTCATGGCGTATCCGGTGATCGTCGATGCGATCGATCCGACGGTGCGCTGGACGCTCTACGCGTGTCGTGACGATCGACGGCTCGACTACGCCTACGAGACCCACACGCGCACGCCGACGATGGGACCGTGGAGCGTGTCGGTCGTGCCGCCTGCGACCATGAACGCCCAGTAACCGATGTAGATCTCCCCGCGCTCGATCTGCGCGCCGACGGTCACGCGCGCGTCGATGAAGCCCGCATGGCCGAGCGCGCCGCCGCTGACCGCGCCGTGGAGCACGAGCGGAGCGACCGGATAGCCCTCGACCTCGAGCAGCGCGGCGTAGCCGGGCTCGAGGCCGTCCGCGTCGTGATAGAGCTGAGCCGCGACGCCGGCGCGCAGCTGGATGCTCTGCTCGTTCACGAGCGGGAATGCGATCGCGATCCGCCCGATGCCGAGCTCGTCGATGCGCGCTGGCGTCTGCTCGAAGTACGCGCTGTAGCGGGCTTCGATGTCGAGCACGTTGGTGAAGCGCAGCCGCGCCGAGAGCTGGCCACGGACGATGCCCTCGGGCACGTAGCCCACGCTCGCATCGACGATGCCGACGACGTCCGGCGTGCTCGGGCGGCCGGCGGTCATCGCGTCCTGCCGCACGCGTACGCCCGGGTAGCCCATGTCGTACGGGAACGCGAGCGGGAGCCACGGCGGCATGTTCGTGATCTGGCCGAATGCGTAGCCGCCGCCTCCGAGGTACCCGCCACGCACCCGAGCGCCGCCGACACCGCCGCCATGGAAGCCGCCCGCGTGGATCGCGCCGCTGATCCCGCCGAGCCGCTGCGCCTCCGCCGACGCCGGCATCGCGCTCAACGCGAGCGCGACGAGCACGGGAGGCAGCCAGCGCTCTACGAGATCCACACGCGCACGCCCGCGATGGGGCCGTGGAGCGTGGTGCCGTCGATCTGGCCCGGATCGACCGTGAACACCTGGTAGCCGACGTAGAGCTCGCCACGATCGATCTGGAAGCCGACCGTCGCACGCGCATCGATGAAGACCGCGCGACCGAGCGAGCCGACGCTGGCCTCCGCGCGCAGCACGAGCGGCTCGACGGGATAGGCGTCCATCTCGACCAGGCCTGCGAAGCCGAGCTCGGCGCCCGCAGCGTCGTGATAGACGAGGCCGGCCCCACCGACGCGTAGCTGGAACGCGTCCTCGCTCACGATGTTGAACGCGGCGGACAGGCGACCGATGCCGAGCTCGCGGATCGCGTCCGAGGTCTGCTCGAAGTACGCGCCGTAGCGGGCTTCGATGTCGAGGATGTCGGAGAACCGGATTCGCCCGGAGAGCTGTCCGTGCACGACACCGTCGAAGACGTAGCCGGCGCTCGCATCGACGATGCCGATCACGGCGGGGCCGTCGAAGGTGTGCTCCGCGCGCATCGAGTCCTGCCGGACGTACGCGCCCGAGTAGCCCAGATAGTAAGGGTAGTAGAGCGAGACCCACGGCGACACATAGCCGACCTGACCCACGCCCGCGCCGTAGCCATACCCGTATCCGTAGCTGCGGCTGTAGCTGCCGCCGCGATATCCACCACCGCGATATCCACCACCACCGCCGCCGCCGAAGCCGCCACCGCCTCCTCCACCGTGGACCGCGCCACTGACGGCACCGAGCCGCTGCGCAGACACCGTGGCGGGCGCGAGGAGCGCGAGAACGAGGACCACCGGAGCGAGCCAGCGAGTTCGCATCGTGCTTCGAAACGTTTGCAAACGTGCGGCCATGGCCGCGACACGAAATCACGTCGAATCGCGTCGCCCCGGCGACCTCTTTCGCCACGCCGCCACGACCGATCAGGAGATCCAGATCCGCAGACCGCCGACCGGCCCTTGGAGCGTGTCGCTCTGCGTCTCGGTCGCGAGGAAGAGCGCGTGGTAGCCGACGTAGAGCTCGGCCCGACCGAGCTGGAAGCCGAGCGTCGCCCGCACGTCCAAGAAGAGCGGCGCACCGACCTGTCCACCCGAGGCTTCGGCGCGGATCACCAGCGGCGCGATCGGATACACGTCGAGCTCGGCCGTCGCCGCGTAGCCGGCCTCGACGCCCGCGACGTCTTGGTAGACGAGCAGCGCCGCGCCGCCTCGTAGCTCGAACGCGTCGTCGGCCAGCATGGTGAGGCCGATCCCGATGCGCCCTAGCCCGATGCCGTGGATCGCGTCGCCGGTGCGCTCGAAGTACGCGTCGTAGCGTCCCTCGACGTCGATGACGCCCGCGATGCGCAGGCGCGCCGAGAGCTGACCGCGCACGATGTCGTCGAGCACGTACCCCGCGCTGGCGTCGAGGATGCCGACGACGACCGGACAATCGATGCGTCGTTCGCGGCCCATCTCGATCGCGCGGATGCCCGAGTAGCCGAGCGCGTACGGGAAGGGCAGACGTCGATGCACCGACGTGGCGGCGCGAACGACGGGCTGCGTTCGCGTCTGGAAGCTCGACCCGAAGCCGCCGCTCGTGCCGTGCACCATCCCGCTCACGTGCGCCAGATGCTGCGCCTGCGCGCTCGACGCGATCAGCCACGCCAGGAGCGCGATCCAACGGACCGACTTGACGATCGCGAGCGCGTCCCTGACTGTGGACGGACACACGAATGACCCACGGACGACACAAGGCTCTTCTCGCTGCATTTGCATTGGGTGTCGGCTGCACGCCGGACCCGTTGCCTCCGACGGATGCCGGCATGCAGGAGGAGCCCGCCGTCGACGCGTATGTCCCCCACGACGTCGGCAACGACGCGTGGACCGGATTCCCCGACGGTGGGCCCGGCGTAGATCCGCACTGGGGCGAACGGCAGGACTGCTTCTTCCAGGCGGGCGCGATGCCGGCCGACTCGCTCGGCTCGCTCGCCGCGATGCGCTCGGCGATCACGAACGTGATCGTGATCGTGCAGGAGAACCGCTCGCTCGATCACATGTACGGGATGACGGGCCACGGCATCGAGGGGATCCCCGCCGGCTACACGGTGCCCGATCGCATGGGCAACCCCGTCGCGCCGTTCCACGAAACGACGGCGTGCCCGGCGGACATCGGGCATCAGTTCACCGAGATCCACACCGAGTGGGCCGCCGGCGCGATGGATGGCTTCGTCCGCGCCGACGGCATGGGCGCGATGGGCTACTACCTCGACGCCGATCATCCGTTCTACACGTGGATGCTGACGACGTTCGCGACGAGCGATCGCTACTTCTGCAGCGTGCTCACCGGCACGTACCCGAACCGCTCGTATCTCTACATGGGCACGAGCGACGGAGTGCTCTCGACAGGCCTCAGCTATCCCGATCCGAGCCTGCCGACGATCTTCAGCCAGATGGACGCGCATCACGTCGGCTGGGCCGAGTACAACGCGAGCACGTCGGAGGTTCTCAGCGGCACGTTCGGTTGGCACCTCGATCACGCGGGCGTCCATCTCTACAGCGAGTTCTTGCCGGCGCTCGATGCGGGCACGCTGCCGCCGGTCTCGTTCGTCGACCTCGAGCCGAACGACGAGCATCCGCCCGGGAGCATCCACGCGGGCGAGCGCGGCGTGCGCGAGGTGATCGCGCATGCGTTCCAGAGCCCGCTCTGGCCGCATCTGGCGATCTTCTTCACGTACGACGAGGGCGGAGGCTTCTTCGATCACGTGGCGCCGCCGACGGCGTGTCTCGCCGCACCGAGCGAGCACCTCTTCGATCACCTCGGGATCCGCGTGCCGGTGGCCGTGGTGTCGCCGTACGCGCGCGCGGGCTTCGTCTCGCACGACACGCACAGCCACACGAGCATCCTGCGCTTCCTCGAGGCGCTCTTCGATCTGCCCGCGATGACGGGGCGCGATGCGAACTCGGACGCGATGCTCGACTTCTTCGACTTCGACGCGGCGCCGTTCATGACGGCGCCCACGACCGTTCCGGATGCGGCGGCGGATGGGTGCGGGCTGTAGAGCGAGGGGCGAGGACGAGAGGGAGCGGGCGAGGGCGAGAGGCGAGGGCGAGGGATCGAGCTCCTTGCTCGCATCGGCGTAGGGGCTCTGCTCGGGCAAAGGTCATCTTGCCCGCGGGCTTGGCGCGTTCAACCCCGCCTTCGGCGCCCGTGCTCGC
>CAYSCF010000208.1:0-11920 GCA_964429305.1 uncultured Sandaracinaceae bacterium
GAGCTCCGGAAGCGTGAAGGTCATCGTGTCTTCTCCTCTGGGTCGTCTAGCGGAACGGGTCTGGTCAGCCCTTCTAGGGCTACTTGCGGATGACGTCGAGCACGAGGGATGCCGGGCGCGGCGGGCGAGCGCCGATCTCGAACGCCGATGCGATTCGCTTGCGGAGCGAGTCGTCGACGTTCGCCTCGTTCACGTGGAGCGTGGCGAGCGGCTCGCCGCGCTTGATCGCAGCGCCTGGCTTGGCGTCGAGCACGATGCCCACGCGTGGATCGACCGCTTGATCGGCGCGCGTCCGGCCCGCGCCCATGGCCACCGCAGCGAGCCCGAGATCGAGCGCGTCGGCCGCGGTCACGAAGCCGTTCTTGTTCGCGAGGATCGGGACGCGATGCCTCGCCTGAGGCAATCGATCCGGCTCGTCGATGCAACGAGCGTCGCCGCCCTGCGCGCGAACGATCTGCCGCATGCGTCCGGCGCCGCGACCGTTCTTGATGGCCGCCTCGAGCTGCTTCTTGCCGTCGCTCTCGTTCTTGGCGACGCCGCCGAGCCGCAGCATCTCGGCGCCGAGGATGAGCGTCAGCTCGCGCAGATCGTCGGGCCCGCGGCCGTGCAGGATCTCGAAGGCCTCGGCCGTCTCCAGCGCGTTGCCGATCGCCTTGCCGAGCGGCGCCTCCATCGGCGTGATGAACGCCGTGACCTGCTTCTTCGCGAGCCGCCCGACCCGCACGATCGAGCTCGCCAGCAGCCGCGCGTCGCGAAGCGTCTTCATGAATGCACCGCGTCCGACCTTCACGTCGAGCACGAGCGCGTCGATGCCTTCCGCGAGCTTCTTGCTCAGGATGCTCGCCGTGATGAGCGGGATCGACTCGACCGTGCCGCTCACGTCGCGCAGCGCGTAGAGGCGCTTGTCGGCGGGCGCGATGTCCGCGGTCTGGCCGATGAGCGCGCAGCCGAGGTCTTTGACCTGCTGCACGAACTGCGCGGTCTCCATCGACACGCTGAAGCCCGGGATGGCCTCGAGCTTGTCGAGCGTGCCACCCGTGTGGCCGAGCCCGCGGCCGCTGACCATCGGCACCGACACGCCGCACGCGGCCACGAGCGGCGCGAGGCAGATCGAGACCTTGTCACCGACGCCGCCGGTCGAGTGCTTGTCGACCTTCGCCTGCCGGATGTGGCCGAGATCCACGACGCTGCCGCTGTCGCGCATCGCGAGCGTGAGCGACACCGTCTCGGCGGGCGACATGCCGCGGATGAGCGCTGCCATCGCGAACGCCGTCATCTGGTAGTCGGCGACCTCGCCCGCGGTGAAGCCTTCGATGAGCTGCTCGATGTCGTTCGCCGAGAGCTCGCCGCCGTCGCGCTTCTTGATGATCAGCTCGGGCGTCGACAGACGACGCACGGCTCGGACCGCGGGAGCGGGCGTGGACTTCGTCGAACGGGCCTTCGGCATCAGCTCCCTCTTCTCTTCCGCTTCGGAGGAGCATCCCCACGCTCGTTCTTGCGCGGGCGCCGCTCCTTCGTCTGACCGGAGTGCTCGGCGTAGCCGAGCCGATTCTTCGTCGCCCGACCGGCTTTCTCCTCCGGCTGCGACGCTGGCAATCCTACGATCTCTCGGCGCTCGATCGAAACCTCCTCGATGCGCACCGCGATGGCGTCGCCGAGGGCGAACGTCCGCTTCGTCTTGGCGCCGACCAGTCGCACACCGAGCCGATCGAGCTCGTAGCGATCGCCGCTGAGCTTCTCGACGGGGATCTTCACCTCGACGAACGGCGCGTCGATGTAGACGAAGACCATCGCTTCCGTGACGCCGGACACGCGCCCCTCGAGCACGTCGCCGACACGATCCTTCATCAGGATCGTGCGGTGGATCGCGACGCATTCGCGCTCGATCGTCATCGAGCGTCGCTCGGCACGCGACGCGGCCACCGCGACAGGAAGGAGATCGCGGGCGAGCTTCTCGGCATCGATGCGCTCACGCCGCAGCAAGCGCCGCACGGTGCGGTGCACCACGAGATCCGGATAGCGACGGATGGGCGAAGTGAAGTGGAGGTAGTCGCGCGCCGCGAGCGCGAAGTGCCCCATGTTCTTCACGCCGTACGTCGCCTGCTGCATCGAGCGCAGCGCCAGATAGCCGAGCGGCTGCTCGAGCGGCGTGCCCGCGATCGACTTCAAGAGCTCGGCGAGCTTGCCCGGCGTGATGTCCTTGCCGTCGTCCTCGAGCGGCTTGCCGAACGCCTCGGCCACGCGCGCCAGCTCCGCGATCTTTCCGGCATCCGGCTGCCCGTGCACGCGGAAGAGCGTCGGCAGACCGCGACCCGAGAGATCCTGCGCGACGATCTCGTTCGCGAGGAGCATGAGGTCCTCGATGACCTCGTACGCGCGCTTCACTCCGGGCGCGCCCTTCTGCCTCACGACGTCGCGCGGCTCGCCCTTTTCGTCGAGCAAGACCTTCGGCTCGGGGAGCTCGAAACCGAGCGCGCCGCGCTTCTCGCGACGACGGCGCAGCTTGCCGCTGATCTCGGAGAGCAGCTTCAGGAGCGGCAGCTGCGCGTACGTCTCGGCGTCGACCTCACCCTCGACCCAGCCGAGCGCCTTCGCGACGCGCGTGTACGTCAGACGCGCGGGGGAACGCATGCGCCCTTCCACGAAGCGGTGTGACGCGAGTGCTCCGTCCTCGCGCAGCTCGGCGATCACCGCGAGCGTGGGGCGATCGACGCCCGGCAAGAGCGAGGCGAGGTTCGAACTGAGCTCCGGCGGCAACATCGGAATCGCCCTGTCCGGCAGGTAGATCGAGCAACCGCGCATGACGGCCTCGCGATCGATAGCGCTGCCTTCGCGCACGTAGTGCGAGACGTCGGCGATCGCGACCACCACGCGATAGCCGTCGCCGATCTTCTCGGCCCACACCGCGTCGTCGTGATCGCGCGCGTCGTCGGGATCGATCGTGCATAGCGCGAGATCGCGCAGGTCCTCGCGTCCGGCGAGCTCGGCAGCGGTGACCTCGGCCGGGAACCCGAGCGCCTCTTGCACGACGGCTTCCGGGAACGGCTCGGTCACGCCTTCGCGAAGAAGGACCTTCTCGATCTCGCCCGCCGCGGTGCCCCGCGGTGGAAGCGCTCGGATGACGCGCGCCGTGAGCGGCTCGCCGGGCGCGCTCGGGAACTCGACGATCTGCGCGACGACGTCTTGTCCCACGCGCGTCTCGAGCGGGAGCGGCTCCAGGATGTGGATGCTCGTCGGCAGCCGCAGATCGCCCGGCTCGAGCACGAAGCCGCGATGCCCGCGCATCAGGCGACCGCCGATGCGCAGCAGACCGCGCTCGAGCACGCGCACGACGCGGCCCTCGCGACCCTTCTCGCTCGGCCGCACGTCGAGCTCGACGCGATCACCGTGCAGCGCGCCGCCGATGAGCTGCGGCGCGATGAAGACGTCCGGGCCTGCATCGTCGGCGGTCACGAACGCGAAACCGCGCGTCGTCATCGTGAGCCAACCGGTCAGCCGGCCACTCTCGGCCACGGCCCCGCGCTCGACGCGCGGCGGCTTCTTGCGCGTGGACGTCACCGCAGGCGGCGGCGGCGCGGCCTTCGGCTTGGGCTGATCCTGCTTGAAGCGATTCCCCGGGAGCTCCTTGGCGAAGCCGAGCTCGACCAGGTTCTCCAGCGCGGCGCGCACCTCGGCCTTCGCGCTCTTGGGCGCGCCGAGGCCCTGGACGATCTCCATCAGGTGTTGAGAGCGCCCGCCGCTCGCGCGCAGCGCCGCGAGCACCTGATTCCGTCGAACGTGATTTTCACTCATCGAGACCTAACGCAGCGCGTACACGCCGCCGTCGTCGATGCCGACGACCAGGGTTCCGTCCCGCGTGATCGCGCACGTCGAGTCGACGTCGCGGCCGAGGCCGTGGCGGTAGAGAAGCGTGCCGTCCGCGGCCAGCACGGAGAGGAAGTCGTCTTGCGATCCGACGTAGGCGCGACCTTCGGGATCGATGCGCGCCGAGCTGCGCACGCGGCCGCTCGTGGGAACGCGCCAGCGGATCGTGCCCTCGGGCGAGATGCCGAAGATGCGACGGTCGTCGCTGCCGACGACGATCGTCCCGTCGATCCCGATCGCGGGCGTCGCGCGGACGTCGCCCTCGACCGTGACCTGCCACGCCTGATGTCCCGTCGCATCGAGCGCCGTCACGTGCGCGAGGTCGTCTCCGATCACGATGCGGCCGTCGTCGGTGATCGCCGGGCTCGAGTCGGTGCTGCCGCCGAGCTCGTACTCCCACGCGACCTCACCCGTGCCTTCGCGCGCAGCCGTGACGCGACCTTCCGGCGATGCGAACACGACGAGCCCCGCGGGATGAATCGCCGGGCTCGTGCGCACGGGGCTGGCAGAAGCGACGCGCCACCGGTCCTGCCCGTTGGTGGGATCGATCGCGTGTAGGCCGTCGGCCGTGACGTAGATCGTGCCGTCCGCGCCGATGGCCGCGCTCGCATCGACGGGCGCGCCGAGCACGCGCCGCCATCGCACCTGTCCGGCGCTCGTCAGCGAGACGATGGAGCCGTCGTGGTTGCCGACGACGATCGAGCCGTCCTGCGTGATCGCGGCGGTCGCGAAGAAGCGATCGGCGCCACTGTAGCGGAAGCGCAGCACGCCGTCGGGCGAGAGCGCGACGAACGTGCGGTCGGTCGAGCCGACGTAGATCGTTCCGTCGGCGCCGACGATGGGCGAGGCGTACACGCGCGCGCCCGTGCGATAGACCCAGCGCTGCGTCGGTTCCGCGCTCGGCCCAGCGGCGCTCGTGCGGCCCGTGTGGCGGGGGCCACCCATGAACGCCGGCGTCTCGACGGGCACGGGGACGACGTCGGTGGCGATCGGGCTCGCCGCGTCGACGCCTGCGTCGGGCTCGGTCGCGCCACCGGTGGTCTCGTACGCCGCCTGCGTGTGCTCGAGCTCGGCGCGCACTTCGCTCTCGAAGCGACAGCGGCCGTCGTGGCAGATGCGATCGCCGCGACACTCGACGTCGCTCATGCAGGGGCCGCGCGTGTCGGGGCCGGTGCCGCACGACGCGAGGGCGAGCGACCAAGAGGCGAGCACGCAGAGGAGAAGTCCCAACGATCCAGGGGATGCACGGAGGATCGGCTCGCCCGCTCCGGGCCCTCTCCGTCCGCGCGCTGCGCGCGCTACCGTCCGGGCCCTCCGGGACGAGCACTCTTGCTGGCGAAGCATCGACCGCGATGTCCTACCAGGGTTCGCCCCCGTCGTCACCGCCGTCTCGCGAAGCGCGCCTTCTCGTAGTAAGAGCGCGACGCCATGCGCTCGCAGCTCCTCTCGATTTCGGCGTTCGTCTTGCTGACAGCCGGCTGCAACACGAGCCCGACGCACGTCGTGTCCTACGTCGACGGTGCCGGGCGCTCGTGCTCGGTCGACGTGCTCACGACCGGCAGCGCATCGTGCGACGTCCCTTCGAGCGCCCATTGCGCGAGCGGCACGACCGCTGGATACGACCTCTCGCCCCAGGTGGACGGGCTGCTCGAGAACTGCAGCGCGTGCCTCGACGCGTCTCGCCACACCACACTGATCGACTCGACGTCGTGCGCGCAAGTGACGTGCGTGGATGCGACGGACTGCGCGTACGACGGTTACGCGTGCCGCGCGAGCGTCTGCGTTCGTCAGCCCTGATCGAGCCGCTGCGCCAGCGTCCGCAGTGACGCGGGTCCGAGCGCCAAGAGCGCATCGTGGAAGGCATCGGCGACGAAGCCCACTCCGCGGCGGATGCGCGCGGCGTCCAGCATCGTGGCGTGACGCTTGGCGCCCACGAAGTAGGTGCTGGCCTGGACCGGGATGCGGAGGAAGCGCGTGATCTGCATCGCGCACCACGACAGAGGCATGCCCGTGGCTCGGTGCAGCTCCTGGGAAGCCTCTTCGGGCGTCGCCTCGCGCAAGTGGAGCGACACGTCGACCGCGGCGCGCGCGGCGCGGATGATCGCGCTCGCCAGCGCCGCGACCTCCGCGTCGCGATCGTAGAAGCCGGCCTCGAACATCACGTTCTCGGCGTGGACCGCGAATCCTTCGACGCTCGGCATCGCGCCGAAGAAGCTGCTCGCCATCGCGACGTCGTCGTGCACCGCGACGAAGCGCACCGGCTCGTGACCGGCCGATGCCGACCGTTGCCACACGGCGCTCTGCAGATAGTGGCCTGGCGTGCCCTCGTGGATCGCGAGGCCCGTCGCGAACGCGATCGAGTGCGCACCCGGCGCGAGCGAGAGCGCGATGTGACCGTTGCGCGATCGATCGAGCAACGGCGCGGGCCAGTTGGTGATCGCGCCTCCGTGGATCATCCCGTCGGGGATCGCGACGAAGTCGGGTGGCCGGGCGGGCGGCGTGAACAGCCGTCGCTCGGCGGCGAAGTCGGTCGCATGCGCGAGCAGAGCGGCGTAGTGAGGGCGTGGGTCACCCTCGATCGCCTCGCGAAACAACAGGGCGACGTAGGCATGCGCGTCGGCGAGATGTCTCACGAAGATGCCGCGCGCGCGCGCGGCGTGAGCCGCCGAGAGGACCAGACGCGCCGAGAGGAGCGTGATGGCCTCCCGTGCGCTGGCACGCACCACCCGAGGATCGATCGACTCGCCGTACGTGAGCGCGAAGCGCGTCGTCAGCTCTTCTTCGCCGAGCCTCGCGGCGCCGATCTCGGACCGCGGCGCGAGCTCTCGCTCGAGGAACGCGCGATGCGCGGCCGTCGCATCCGCAGCGCGCGCGGCCGACGGATGCGAGAGCCCCCGATACCATCGCTCGGCGCCGGGCAACGCGTAGCCGACCACGACGTCGAGAACGTCGCGATCGGGAGCGTGACCACGCGCGAGACCTTCGCGCAGCGCGATCTCTCGTCCAGCGAGCACGCCCGGGACCGCGTCGAGCCGCGCGCGGAGCTCTTCGGCGTCGTCCGTGTGCGCACGACGGTGCCCGATCATTCCCTGCGCGTGCAGCGAGAGCTCGAGACAACGCCGATCCTGATCTCGCTCGAGCACGTGCGTGCGGAACGCCGACGCGCGCAGCATCGATTCGTGCTCGAGCGCCTCGTCCGGCGCGAGCGTGTTCGGATCGATCGCCCGCAGCTCGCGCAGCGATGCGTCGTGGAACGCGTGCTCGTCGTCGCCGACCGGTCCGCTCTGACCGCGCAGACGCTCGGCGTGACCGACCGCGCCCAGCGAGGTCGCATCCTCCGGAAAGAAGCGCGCCCAGCCCGCCCACCATCGCGATCGCAGCGCGGCCCACATCGCGCCCGAAGCGTACACCGTCGCGCTTTACAGGACGCGTCCGGCCGCCGCACAGTCGCATCGCTCGATGCTCGCGCTCTACTCGATCACGGTCCTCGCGAGCGCGTTCTTGCTCTTCGGCGTGCAGCCGATCGCGGGCCGCATGTTGCTGCCGGTGCTCGGCGGCGTACCAGGCGCGTGGACGGCGTGTCTCTTGTTCTTCCAGTGCGCGTTGCTCGCCGGCTACGGCTGGGGCGAAGCGCTCTCGCGCATCCACAGCGTGCGCACGCGCGTCGCGCTGCACGTCGGGCTCGTGCTGATTCCGCTCGCGTTCCTGCCACCCGTGCCACCCGACGAAGCGAGCCTCGGGATCTCCGCAGCCGCTTCACCCACGCTCTTCGCGCTCGCGTTCCTCGGGCGTTCCGTCGGCCTGCCTTTCTTCGCGCTCTCGACGACCGCGCCGATGCTGCAGAGCTGGCTCGCGCGCACGGATCATCCAGCGAGCGAGCGACCCTACTTCCTCTACGCGGCGAGCAACATCGGCAGCCTCGGCTCGCTGCTCGCGTACCCGTTCGTGGTCGAGCCGCTGCTCGGTCTCTCGTCGCAGCGCATGGCGTTCGGCGTGGGCTACGTGCTGCTCGTCGTGCTGGTGTGCGCGTGCGGCGCGGTCACCGCGCGACGGCCGCGCGCGATCGACCCGACCGTGGCGCCGAGCCCGTCACCGACGCCGCGACTGCGCGCGACGTGGGTCGTGCTCGCGCTCGTGCCCTCGATGCTGCTCTCGAGCGTCACGACGTATCTATCGATCGATCTCGCGCCGATCCCGCTGCTCTGGGTGCTGCCGCTCGCTGCTTATCTCGGCACCTTCGTCATTGCATTCCGCAACGGCGGGACCGAGATGCCGCGGAGCGTGTCGCGCATCGCCCGCTTGCTCGGCGTCGTGCTCGTCGTCGCGACGTTGGTGCACGCGAACTCGCCGCTATGGCTGCTCGTGCTGCTTCACTTCGCGTTCTTCGTGCTCGCAGCGCTCGTCGCGCACGGCCGTCTCGCGAAGCTCGCACCGCCGTCGGCGCACCTGACCGAGTTCTACGTGTGGATGGCCGTCGGTGGCGCGCTCGGCACGT
This sequence comes from uncultured Sandaracinaceae bacterium, assembly GCA_964429305.1. Taxonomy (GTDB): domain Bacteria; phylum Myxococcota_A; class Polyangia; order Polyangiales; family Sandaracinaceae; genus JBBSAT01. The sequence goes on from CAYSCF010000208.1 coordinate 8,360, forward strand.
TCCTCACGAGCGTCGTCGCGACGCATCTGCTGCCCGACCTCTGGGAGTATCCGCTCGCCATCGCCGCTGGCTGCGCCGTGACGACGCCTTGGATCGTCGATCCCGAGCCCGTGGTGCCGACGCGCGCCGACGCGATCTCGTCGATCGCGATCGTGATCCTCGGCGTGATCCTGATCGTGGGCATCGATCACACGAGCCTCGGCGAGCTGCCGTTCGCGCCACTGCTCGTCTTCGGTCCGATGGCGGTCGTCGCCTACCACACGAGCACGCGACCGACGCGCTACGGGCTCGCGCTCGCTGCCATCGTGCTCGTCGGCACGTTCTACAGCGATCACGGCACGACGCTGCTCGATCGCCGCCGCGGCTTCTTCGGGATACTGCGTGTCGTCGAAGATCCGCAGCACGCGTTCCGATACTTGCTGCACGGGAGCACGCTGCACGGATCGCAGGCCGTGGCGGAGCGCGATCGCTGCGTGCCCGTCGCGTACTACACGCGCTCCGGTCCGCTCGGTCGCGCGATCACGGCGCGTCGTGCCGCGTTCGGTCCCGGTGACGCCGCGCTCGTCGGTCTCGGAACGGGTGCGCTCGCCTGCTACGCCGAGCCGGGCGAGCATTGGCAGTTCTTCGAGATCAACCAGGACGTCGTCGACGTCGCGGAGGACACGCGCTTCTTCACGTTCCTGCACAACGCGCGCAGGGCGGGCGCCGACGTCACGATCGACGTCGCCGACGGGCGTCTCGGCGTCGCAGCGCTCGCTCCCGGCTCGCAGTCGCTGGTGATCCTCGACGCGTTCAACTCCGACTCCGTGCCCATCCATCTGCTCACGCGCGAGGCGGTCGCGCTCTACGTGCGCGCGCTGCGACCGGGGGGCTGGCTCGTACTGCACTGCTCGAACCGCACGCTCGATCTCACGCGCGTCGTCGCTGCCATCGCGGAGACTGAAGGCCTCTCCGCCGTCGTGAACCCGGACGCGACCGAGATCGCCGCACGCGCGGCCGTGGCCGCCGAAGGCTCGGGCATCCCCGGCGTCAGCGGCGCGCCGACGTGGATCGTGCTCGGCCGCTCGCGGAGCGATCTCGACGCACTGCGCAGCGCCGGCTTCGTGGATCTGCCGGACGCACGAGGGGCGCGCGCATGGACCGACGAGCGCGCGAGCCTGTTCGAAGTGATCCGACGCTGAGCTGGCGGGAGTGCTCGCGCAGCGAGCCGACGGATGGGCGCTAGATGACCGATCGTGATTCGTGCGTGCACGAATCGCCCCCTGATTTAGCGCTTGCGACGCGCTTCGTTCACTGCGGCGAGCGCATCCTCGAACGTCTCGTAGAGATTCGAGCGCGTCCCCGCAGCGCGGTGCTGCGTCGTCACCGAGCGCACGAACGCGCGCGTGAGCGGCTCGTTGGCCGCGTAGCGCATCACGCCCTGCACGTGCTTCATCAGATCCGCGGTCCGCTCGCCGTAGTAGGCAGCGATCTCCGGCTGGCTCTCGAACGAGACGTCTTTCCAGCACGCGACGACCCACGGCTTCGTCGGCTGGGTCTTCGCCAGGGCGATGATCTCGTCGAAGATGCGATCGATCACTTCGCGGTGGGCGACGACGCCCGTCACGTCCACGAGTAAGAGATCGTTCTCCGGGTCGTACTTCGCGAATCTGCCCATGCGTGCGTCGTCGATGCCCCCGCATCGACCCCCACCGAGAAACTACCAGAGTGGGCTCTCAGCCTCCACGTGGATGCATGAAGATGTCCGGCGTCTTCAGATCGCCCGGCCCCGTCCCGTGCACCGTCGTGTCGCTGCCGCCGCCACTGCCGCCGGGCTGATGTGCGACGAGCCGGATCGAGACGGGCTCCATGCCCTCGATCGGGATGATGTGCGTCTCGCCGTGCGCACGCCGGAGGGTGGCGCGGACCGTGATCTCCTGCCCGGCCGGCGCTTCGAAATCGCACGGCGTCTCTTCACAGACCTCGCCACGATCGTCGACGCGCACGCGCGCGCCCGTCGGATTCGTCTCGACGTGGACGACGATGCGCAGCGGGCCCGCGTCTTCTTCGGGCGCCACGACGGCGGCGTCGATCTCGGCCACGGCCGGCACCACGAACGCATCGTCGTTGGCAGCACCTGCGTCGAGCGGCGCGACGCTCACGGTCGTGATCGCGGGATCGCCCGACGCCGTCGCCGTCGCGCCCATCGCGTAGTAGCCGCCCACGCCGAGCGCGCCGAGCCCCAGGAGCGCCGCGATGCCGATCCCGATCGCGCGACCGGCACCACCGCTCGGCGCGACGTACTCGAGGGTCTTCGCATCGGCACGCGCGAGCCGGAGCTTCGCCGTCGAGCGCGTGTTGTCGCCGCGCTGGAACGTGCGCTGGCCGACCGCGTCGGGCGCGGCATCCCCGCCCATCGCCTCCTCGAGCGCCGCGTACATCTCGTCGCAGCTCTGGAAGCGATCGTCGGGATCCTTGCTGAGCGCGCGTCCGATGAACGCCTCGATCGCCGGCGAGACCTTCACGTTCGGATTGGTCTCGGTGAGCGCGGGCACGGGCTCGAACATGTGCTGCGTGAGCACGCCCATGAACGTGTCCCCCACGAAGGGCACGCGGCCGGTGAGCACCTCGTAGAAGATCACGCCGAGCGCGTAGATGTCGACGCGGTGGTCGAGCTCGGATTTTCCGGCCGCTTGCTCGGGCGACATGTACTCCGGCGTGCCGAAGATCATGCCCGTCTTGGTGAGCTTGCGACCGGGCGCGCCGGTCGTCTCGATGTCGCTCATCTTCGCGATGCCGAAGTCGACGATCTTCACGAAGTCGGGGCGACCGTCACGCGCCGTGAGGAAGATGTTCTCGGGCTTCATGTCGCGATGGACGATGCCCTTGGCGTGCGCAGCGGCGAGCGCGCGGCAGCACTGCGCGAGGATGTCGGCGGCGCGGGTGAGCGCGAGGGTGCCTTCCGCGGAGAGCACGTTGGCGAGGTCGTCGCCGTCGAGCATCTCCATGACGAAGTAGCTCGAGCCTGTCGGTGTCACGCCGAAGTCGGAGATGTCGACGATGTGCTCGTTGCCGATGCGCGAGGCGGCCTTGGCCTCCTGCCGGAAGCGCTCGACGACCTCGGTGCGGCTCGAGAAGTCGTCGCGCAGCACCTTGAGCGCGACCTTCTTCTCGATGACGATGTGCTCGGCCTCGTAGACGATGCCCATGCCGCCCTCGCCGATGCGGCGAAGGATGCGGTAGCGATCGACCTCCATCCCGAGGAGGGGATCACCCGGATCGGACTTGCCATCGCTCGGCGCGGCCGACATCTGCGAGGCGCTCACGAGGCGACCGCCGTCGTTCGGGCAGAAGACCTCGCCGCCTTTGAACTCGTTCTTGCAGACGGGGCAAATCTTGCTGGACACGGACGAAAGTGAGAGCACGGTATCAGCGGCGTTCTTGGGGGTCAAACGCGGCGATCGCCGGATCGCACGGTTTGCTACACACTCCGCGCATGAAAACGTGGCGGCTCTTTGCGATCGTCCTCGCCCTCGGCTGCTGCGGCGCTCCGGCGGTGCGTGACGAAGCAGTGTCGCTCGC
>CAYSCF010000209.1:0-11806 GCA_964429305.1 uncultured Sandaracinaceae bacterium
CGGTCGCAGCGACGCTTCCTTCGATCGCGTTCAGGTCGTAGCCGCCTTCGAGCACGAAGCCGACGCGACCGAGGCCGAGCCGCTCGGCCGCCTCGATCAGGCTCGTGGCCATCGCCTGGTAGCTCGCCTCGTCGAGGCGCATCGAGGCGAGCGGGTCGCGCGCATGGGCATCGTAGCCAGCGCTCACGAGCACGAGATCGGGCGCGAACGACTCCACGAGCGGACGCACGACACGCCGCATCGCGTGCGCGTACTCCGCGGGCCCGGAGCCCGGCGGCAGCGCGAGATTCGCCGTCGCGCCGATTCCTTCGCCCAGACCGATCTCGCCGGGGGCGCCGGTCCCGGGATAGAGCGGCCACTGGTGCAGGCTGATGAAGAGCACGTCGGGATCGTGCTCGAACACGTCCTGCGTGCCGTTCCCGTGGTGGACGTCCCAGTCGACGATCGCCACGCGCTTGGCGCCCGCCTTCTGTGCGGCGCGTGCGGCGACGGCGATGTTGTTGATCAAACAGAAGCCCATCGCGCGGTCGCGCTCGGCGTGATGGCCGGGCGGTCGGAGCAGGGCGACCCCCCGACGCGGGCCCTCGTGGCGCATCAGCGCGGCACCCAGCTCGGCGGCACCGCCGGCGGCGCGGCGCATCGCCTCGCGCGTGCCGGGGCCCGCGAACGTGTCGACGTCGAGATCGACGAATCGCCCTTCGCCGATGGCGAGATCCAGCGCATCGAGATGGCCGGGGCGGTGCACGCCATCGAGCTCGGACGCTTCGATCGGTCGGGCAGCGATCGGCTCCGATGCCCCCGACGGCAGGGCCTGGCGCAGCCCCGACCGCGCCGCGTCCAGCCGCTCCGGGCACTCGGGATGCCGACGCGCCGAACGGTGCAGGTCGAAGCTCGGATCATCGACGACCGCGATGCGCGAGGAGGCCATCGGCCTCAACGTGCACCGGGGGCGTGGGCTCCCGCAAGCCGCGCGGCGTGCCGAGCGTGTTGACCCCGTTCCTTTCGCGGTGTTATCCAGCCTGACGCAGGGGAGATATCGATGCGTACCAAGATCATTGCCGGCGGCGTCATCGCAGTCCTGCTCGTCGGGCTCGGCTCTTACTTCACGGTGAAGTCGAACGTCGAGAGCGCGTTCCTGGACGAGGTCGACTCGCGCATCGGCAACGACCAAGTTCTGCTCGCGCGCTCCATCCGACTGACCGCGCGCGACCTGCTGGGCGAGGTGAACGACCAGGCGGAGCAGGCGCCCGTCGCCGAGGTGTTCGGCGCGCTCGACGAGCCGCGGCGTCGTGATCGCGGCTTCGAGCAGGCCGAGCGCGTCGCACGCTGGTTCGGCGATCCGGCGCGTGGCCACGGTGGCCCGCCCGAGCTCGTCGCGATCACCGACGATCAGGGGCACGTCGTCGCGCGCAACGCGGACCGTAACCGCATGTACGGGCAGGACCTCGGGCACGACCTGCCTGCGGTGGCGCTCGCGCTGACGGGCGAGCCGGGCGCGGACGTGTGGGTGAAGACGGACGAGAACAAGGTTCTCGTGATCGCCGTCTCGCCGATCCGCGGCTCCGATGGCCGCATCGTGGGCACGCTGCTCGTCGGATACGATCTCTCCAACGGCTTCGCGACCGCCGAGTCGCAGGTGCTCGGTCGTGACGTCGCGTTCGTCGCGAACGATGTCGTCGTCTCGAGCTCGCTCTCCGGCACCGGCCAGGCGGATGCGCTCCACGACTATCTCTTCGGGCCTGCGCAGGCCGCGACCGTCGCCGCGCGCGACGGCGGTGTGCCGAGCGATCGCTGGGTCACGACGCTCGGCGGGACCGAGTACGCCGGCGTGATCGGGCCGCTCGGGCTGCCCTCGGGCCACGTCGCGATCGTCGCGCTGGCCGATCGCAGCGCGCAGCACGCCAAGGCGAGCGTCGCGAACGTCATCCTCGGCCTGATGATCGCGGGCCTCCTGATCGCGATCGCGTACGGCTTCATGCTCGGCACGGCGCTCCTCAAGCCGATCGAGCAGATGGAAGAGAGCGTGCTCGCCATCATCAACGGCCGTACCGATCTCCGCATCCAGATCGAGAGCGCGGAGCTCGGCGGTCTCGCGTACCGCATCAATCAGCTGCTCAACGTCTTCACCGGGACACCGGAGGTCGACGAGAGCGGTCGCAGCTCGGTGCCGCCGAGCGGGGCGCGCAACTTCGGGGGCGCCGATCTCGAGAGCGCCGTGGGCGAGTCGCCGGCCAGCGGCGGCGATGCGGGCGGAGGCGGAGGCGACGTCGATCCGGCGCTGGCGGCCAGGCTCGCGGCCGAGCCCGAGGACGCGTACTACACGCGCGTCTTCAACGAGTACGTCACGGCCAAGCAGGCGGCCGGTGAGAACGTGTCGGTGCCGCAGGACAAGTTCGTGGCGCGTCTCAAGGCAAACGAGAAAGCGCTCCTCGCGAAGAACGGCGCCCGCATGGTCCGCTTCCAGGTCGAGGTCGTGGGCACGCAGGTCAACCTGAAGCCCGTTCCGATCAAGTAACGGCCGGCTCGCGATCGAGAACCGACTCCGTGTGCTAAGAGCACGCGCGAGATGGGTCTGTTCGACTACTTCAAGAGCTCTCCCGAGGCCACGCTGCAGAAGCACGCGGCCCGCGCGAAGGACAAGCGCGCCCAGGCGCCCGACCGCTGGGAATCGATCCAGGCGCTCGGCAAGCTCCAGAGCGCCGACGCGGCGAAGGCGCTCCTGCCGCGCTTCACGTTCTACGTCGACCCGAGCATCACGGACAACGACGAGAAGGACGAGACCTTCCGGCTCGTCTGTGCCGTCGGCAAGGCCGCGATTCCACCGACGCGCGCGTTCGCGCTCAAGGCCGAGTCGCTGAGCTGGCCGCTGAAGATCCTCGAGCGGCTCGCGGACGACGACGAGATGGTCGAGGTACTGGTCGGGCTGCTCGCGACGATGGACGTGGAGTACCAGCGCGATCCGCAGCGCAAGCTGCAGGCGCTACAGGCGCTCGAGGAGCACAAGGACGCGCGCATCGGGCCCGCGGTCGAGCGATTCCTCGGCGACGTGAACGAGACGGCGCGCTTCCACGCCGTGATCGCGATCTTCAATCAAGAGGACGCGCCAGCCCATCGGGCCGCTCTCGAGGCCGCGCTCGCCGCGGAAGAGAGCGTGCGCGTGAAGGCGCGCCTGCTCGAGGCCTTCGCGCAGCGAGGCTGGGAGGTCGGCGCTGGTAGGGAGAAGGTCGGCAAGGCGCTGCCGCCCGGCTGGTCGCTCGACGCCAAGGGCGTCCCCGTGCGCAGGCCTTAGCCGACGGTCGTCGGAGGCTACATCCCGGACGCGCTGGTACCCGGCGGCGTCGCCGTGCCGTCCTCCGCATGGATCGTCCGCTCCTCCTGGTGAGTCGCGTCCATCTCGCCCGCGCGCGTGTCGAGCGCGGTCATGCGGGGCCGAAGCTGTGGCGTCACGACCTGCGCGTCGAGCTCGGCCCGATGCGCGGGATCGATCTCGGTCTCGTGCGTGTCGTTGAGATACTCGGCGACGTGATCCCAGCGCCCGTCGGCCGAGCGCGGGCTGACCGTCGTGAAGCGGGGCATCGCGCCGTGCGTCGAGATCGCCGCGTAGTAGACCCCGCCAGCGCTCACCTCGCCCGAGATGCGATCGCCCTCGGCGCCCGCCAGCGCGTAGAACGTGACCGCGCCCGGCGCGACGTCGACGAGCGCTCGGTCGTGCGTCGCGACCTGCGCGACGATCGCGCCCGATGCGTCGACGACGGCGAACGGCTCGCAGTCGGCCGGGCACAGGAAGACCATCAGCGCGCGATCGGCCGGCGCCGTGATCGCTCGCGCGGTCGTCACCGCATGCGTCGCCGTGGGCAGCGTCGTGCCTCCGCTGGCGCTGCCGCCTCCTCCTCCGCCACCCCCGCAGCCGATCGCCGCTGCCGCCACGCCGATTCCGACCGTCTTCCGAATGCCCGCCGAGTTCATGCGCGCAACGGTACATCGACCTCGGCGCTCAGCGGTAGCCCTGCGCTTGCAGCGTGAACAGGCGCGCGTAGCGACCGTTCTGGGCGACCAGCTCCTCGTGGCTCCCGAGCTCGACGATCTTTCCCTCGTGCAGCACCGCGATGCGATCGGCCATGCGCACCGTCGAGAAGCGGTGCGAGATGAGCACCGCCGTGCGATCGGTCGTCAGCTCGCGGAAGCGCGCGAAGACCTTCGCCTCGGCCTCGGCGTCCATCGACGCCGTCGGCTCGTCGAGCACGAGGATGTCCGCGCTCTTGCGCATGAACGCCCGCGCGAGCGCGATCTTCTGCCACTGACCGAGCGAGAGCTCGCGCCCGTCGTCGAACCACTTGCCGAGCTGCGTCGCGTAGCCCTTCGGCAGTGAGTCGATCACCTCGCGCGCGCCGCCTTCGTCGACCGCTTGCTCGAGCCGCGCCTGATCGTCGATCGCCTCGACGTCGCCGACGCCGACGTTCTCGCCGACCGTGAGCTGGTACTGCACGAAGTCCTGGAAGATGACGCCGATGCGCCGTCGCAGCGCGTCCTCGTCCCACTCGTTCAGATCGAGCCCGTCGAGCAGGACGCGACCGCTCGTGGGCCGGTAGAGACGCGTCATCAGCTTGATGAGCGTCGTCTTGCCGGCCCCGTTCTCTCCGACGAGCGCGAGCTTGTGGCGCGGCGGGAGATGAAGGCTGATCCCGTCGAGGACGGGCTTGTCGGCGCCCGGATAGCCGAAGCTGACGTTCTCGAAGCGAACGCCATCGCCCGGCGTCGGACCGGCGGTGAGGCCCGCGGGATCGTCCGCGTGGGTCGGGCGGCGCAGGAAGCCGAGCAGCGTCGAGAGGTAGAGGCGATCGTCGAGGACCTCGGTGACGTGCTGGAGCAGCTCGCTCAGCGCGCCGCGACCCTGGCGGAACGCGGTGAGGTACATCGTCATCTCGCCGAGCGTGATCTCGTGTCGTGCCGCTTGGATCGCGACGCTCGCGTACACGCCGTAGAAGACGAACGTGCTGATCTCGCCGAGCAGCAGGCTCCACGCGGCCCGGCGCAGCGAGAGATCGCGGTCCTCTTTCCAGAGCTTCCAGAAGATCGCGCGGTACTTGTCGAGGAAGAACGGGCCGAGCCCGAAGAGCTTGGTCTCCTTCGCGTGCTGCGCGTTCGTGATGACGAGCTCGTAGTAGTTCTGGCGACGGCTCTCGTCGCTCTTCCAGCTGAAGAGCTTGAACGCGTCGGCATCGAAGCGGAGCTCGCCGATGAACGCCGGCACCGCGGCGATCACGAGCGCGAGCAGCGACCAGCCCGAGAGCATGGCCAGAACGGCGCCGAGCCCGAGCATCGTGAGGAGGTTCTGCGCGAGGCTGATCACGTGCTGCACGTGGTTCAGCGGGCGATACGACGCCTCGCGACGCGCGCGCGTCAGATCGTCGTAGACGCTCGGGTCCTCGAAGTCGGCGAGGTCGAGCGTGAGCGCCTTCTCGAGGATGTCCTCGTTCACGCGCTGCGCGACGAGCTGTCCGATGAGCGACCACGACGTCCCGAGCGCGCGACGCACGAGGTTCAGGCCGAGCACGAACGCGAGCTCGAGCATCACCCAGCGCAGCGCGTTGTCGCTCGGCGCCATCGTGAAGCCGGACTTCTCGACCGCATCGACGATCAGTCGGCCGGCCCACGCGATACCCGCGGGCAAGATGGCGGCGACGAGCGAGAGCACGCCGATTGCGGCCGTGAGCGCCGGCTGCGTCTTCCACACGAGACGGAACGTCTGCGCCGAGTTGCGGACGGACTCACGCCACGGAGGCGGTGCAGGCTTCTTCTTCGCCATCGGGTCGGGCGATCATGGGGCCAAAAAGCGAAAGGGCGCAGGGGATTTCTCCCGCTGCGCCCCGATCGATCGGTGAGGCGACGTCAGAACGTGAGTGCGACGCCGTTGCCACGCAGCCAGAGGGCGGGCGCGTCGCGGCCCTCGCCGAACGCGTAGACCGGCTCGTCCCACTCGTCGTGGATCACGAGGCCGAGGATCAAGAGCACGAGGCCTGCGTCCTCGAGGATGCCGCCGACATAGTTGACCCACTCGTAGTCGCCGCCGCGGCCGACGCCGAGACCGAGCCACGGACCGATCACGGGGATCCAGCTCAGCGCGTACCACGTGTCGTCGGGGCAGCCGTAGCCGCTGCAGCCGCTGCTGTAGCCGCCCGCGAGCACGAGCTCGCTGATGAGCGTGAACACGAAGCCCGCGCCGAGGCCGATGACTCCGCCGGCCACGAGGCCGCCGATCGGATCCGAGTGATGGATGTAGCGCATCGGCTGGGGCGACTGCGCGCCGCCCTGCACGTAGACCGACTGCGCGCCGTACGGCGGCGGCTGCTGGTAGCCGTAGGGCTGCGGCTGAGGCTGCTGGTAGCCGTAGGGCTGCGGCGTCGTGGTCGTCGTGGTGACCTCACCCTGGATGATCACCTGGGCCGAGGCGATCGGCGCCATCGAAAGCAGACCGAGACACAGCGCGAGACCAATCGTCTTCTGCATGGCGATAAAACCCCTCGAAACCACAAGAAATGACGCGCGATGGATAGCTCAGGCCCGTTTTCGGGCAAGGGTCAGCCCATCGCCGATGGGCAACATCGCCTGGGTTACGCGCGCATCCTTCTGGATCTTCCCGTTCAGGATGCGAATGGCCTTGGTGTCTTCGTCGACGATCTTCGGGTCGATGACGCGGCCGCTCCACAGGACGTTGTCGACGAGGATCAGCCCTCCGACGCGGAGCAGCTGCAGCGCGCGCTCGTAGTAGGCCTCGTAGTTGGCCTTGTCGGCGTCGATGAACGCCATGTCGTACGTGCCGGCCTCGCCCCCGGCGAGCAGCTTGTCCATCGTCGCCACCGCCGGGCCGATGCGCAGATCGATCTTCCCGTCGACGCCTGCGCTGGTCCACGCACGGCGCGCGACGTTCGTGAACTTCTCGCTGACGTCGCAGCAGACGATGCGACCATCCGGCGGCATCGCGAGCGCCATCGCGGTCGAGCTGTAGCCGGTGAACGTGCCGACCTCGATGATCTTGCGCGCGCCCGTGAGCTCGACGAGCAGCTGCATGAGCTGCCCCTGCTCGGCCGAGATCTGCATGCGCCCCTCGGCCATGTGCGCCGTTTCTTCGCGCAGTGCGTGCAGCGCGGGGTGATCGCGCAGCGTGCTCTGCAGAAGGTAGGAGTGGAGATCGTCGGAGAGGCCGAGGCTACGAACGGACATCGGCGCGTCATAGCGCGCCGACGTCATCAACGCAGCGTGTTCGAGGCACGCGCGACGACGCCTTCCATCTCGCTCCGGATGCTCGCGAGACGCGCCTCCGTGTCGGCCTCGAAGCGCAGGACGAGCACGGGCTGCGTGTTCGACGCGCGCACGAGGCCCCAGCCACCGTCGAAGCGCACGCGCGCGCCGTCGACGTCGACCACGTCGTGCACGCCGTTCGGCACGAGAGCGCGGTAGTGATCGCGCACGAGCCGCACGACCTCGAACTTCGTCGCGTCGTTCGCGTCGACGCGCAGCTCGGGTGTGCTGAACGTCTCGGGCAGATCGGCGAGGAGCTCGTGCAGCGGCGACGTCGCGGCCGCGAGGATCTCGCAGAGCCTGAGCGACGCGTAGATCGCGTCGTCGAAGCCGTAGAAACGGTCCGCGAAGAAGACGTGCCCGCTCATCTCGCCGGCGAGCAGCGCGTGCTCCTCCTTCATCTTGCGCTTGATGAGCGAGTGTCCCGTCTTCCACAGGATCGGTCGGCCGCCGTGGCGCGCGATGTCGTCGTACATCGTCTGCGAGCACTTCACCTCGCCGAGGATCGGCGCGCCCGGGCGCCGCGCGAGCACGTCGCGCGCGAAGAGCGTGAGCAGCTTGTCGCCGTAGAGCACGTCGCCGCGTGCATCCACGACGCCGATGCGGTCGGCATCCCCGTCGTACGCGATGCCCACGTCGAGTCGATGCTCACGCACGGTGCGGATCAGCAGCTCGAGGTTCTCGGGCTGCGACGGATCGGGGTGATGCACCGGGAAGCGCCCGTCGGGCTCGATGAGCAGCGCGACCGGATCGAGACCGATCGCGCGCAGCGCGGCGAGCGCGAGCGGTCCGCCGGCGCCACTGCCCGCATCGATCGCGACGCGGAGATCCTTGCGCGCCAGCCGGATGTTCCCCTTCGCGAAGCCGACGTATGCGTGGCTCGGATCGTACGGGATCACGATACCGCCCTCGCGGAGATCGAAGTCTTCGGTCTCGATCATGCGGCGCAGCGCCGCGATCTCGTCGCCGGCCAGCGTGCTCTTGCCGGCCATCATCTTGAAGCCGTTCTCGGCGGGCGGATTGTGCGAGCCCGTGACGTGCACGCCGCCGTCGAGATCGCGATGGAAGACGGTGAAGTAGAGCAGGGGCGTCGGCCCCATGCCGATGTCGAGGACCTCGAGGCCGCACTCGACGATCCCGTTCAGCAGCGCCGCATGCAGGCGATCCCCGCTCAGGCGGCAGTCGCGACCGATCGCGACGCGGCGTGCGCCGGAGCGCGACCACGTCGTGCCGAGCGCGCGACCGAGCGCGTGGGCGAGCTCGTCCGAGAGATCGCGGTCGGCGACGCCGCGGATGTCGTACTCACGAAAGACGTGCGGATTGTCGATGCGCATGGGCGCGCCGAGAATCGCGCGGCGCGATCAGCCGCGCAAGAGAGTGTCGAGCGCCTCGATGAGGTGGGCGCCTTCGACCGGACCGTCGTAGCGCAGGCCGTTGGCGAAGAGGCTCGGCGTACCGTTCACGCCGCTGCGCAGACCGCTGGAGAAGTCCTCTTGCACGCGCTTCTCGAAGCGATGCTCGCGCAGATCGAGGGCCCAACGCTCGACGTCGAGCCCGGCGATCTTCCGAGCCAAGTGCGCGACGTTCGCCTCTGTGAGCTCGTCCTGGTGCTCGAAGAGCGCGTCGTGCATCTCCCAGAACTTCCCCTGCGCGCCCGCGGCCTCGGCGGACTCGGCGGCCATCTGCGCGTGAGGATGTGCCTCGCGCAGCGGGAAGTTGCGGAACACGAAGCGCAGCTTCGGTCCGTAGTGCTTCTGCACGGCCTTGAGCACCGGATACGCCTGGCCGCAGTACGGGCACTGGTAGTCGCCGTACTCGACGAGCGTGATGGCGGCCGTCTCCGGTCCCCGGACGTGATCGCGCGCGCCGACGGCGAGGGTGAGCTTCGACATGATCGCCTCCTACTTGTTCAGATCTTCCAGTGCGGACAGGATGCCATCGGCACCCGGATTGATCCCGATCGGCGAGACGTAGCTCCAGCGGATGACGCCGCCGCCATCGATCACGAAGAGCGCGCGCTCGGTCACGCCTTCGGCGTCGCGATAGACGCCGTACTTCTTCGCGACGTCACCCTTGGGCTCGAAGTCCGCGAGCAGCGGGAAGTGGAGCTTGCGCGCCTGCGCGAACGCGAGATGGCACCAGATGCCGTCGACGGAGATGCCGACGATATTCGCGCGGAGCTTGCGGAACTCGCCGAGCACTTCGTTGTAGAGCGCCATCTGATCGCCGCACACCGGGCTCCAGTCGGCGGGATAGAACGCGAGCACGAGCGGGCTGCCGGCGAATTCGCCGAGCTTCACGCGCTGATCAGGCGTCGACTGGAGCGCGAAGTCGGGGGCTTTGGTTCCTGCGGAGAGAATCGCCATCGGGACTTCATGTGCAGGATCCCGATCGGCCGCAAGGGGCGCGATCAGACGCCCTTCGGCGGGACCCGCTTGGCCAGCGAAGTCACCGCCATCTTCACGTCCTGCGCGCGATCCCGCGGCACGATCAGAAGCGCATCGCCGGTGTCGACCACGACGAGATCGTCGACACCGATCAGCGCGACGATCTTCCCCGCGGGCGCTCGCACGTAGTTGCCGCGCGCGTCCTCGAGCACGGCGTCGGCGCCGCTGATCGCGTTCTGATCGGCGTCCTTCTCGCCGAGCTCCCACGCCGTGGTCCAGCTGCCGACGTCGGACCAGCCGAAGTCCGACGGGATCACGCGCACGTCCTTGGCGTTCTCCATCACGCCGTGATCGATCGAGATCGACGGGAGCTGACGGAAGATCGCGGCGACCGCGTCGGCCTCGGATCGTGCGTGCGTGAGCTCGGTGAGGCCTTCGGAGAGCGCCGGCAGGCTCGTCGCGATCTCTTCGAGCACCGCGTCGACGGTGAAGAAGAACTGCCCCGAGTTCCAGAGGTACTTGGCGCTCTTGCTGAAGCGCTTGGCGCGCGCGAGGTCCGGCTTCTCGACGAACTCGTCGACGCGATGGCTGCCGTCCTCGAGCTTCTTGCCGACCTTGAGATATCCGTAGCCCGTCTCGGGCCGCGTGGGCTTCATGCCGAGCGTGACGAGCGAGCCCGTGCGCGCGACCGCGAGCGCCGTGCGCAGGCAGCGCTGGTACTCGGCCAGGTCCGCGACGAAGTGATCGGCTGCGAGCACTGCGAGGATCGCCTTCGGATCGCGATGACGGATCGTGACCGCAGCCCAGCCGACGCACGGAGCCGTGTTCCGGGGCGCGGGCTCGGCGAGGAAGTTCTCCTCGGGCACGTCGGGCAGCTCCGCGCGCGTCGCGTCGACGAGATGCGCGGCGGTGACGACGATGACGCGCTCGGCCGGGATGAGCGGCGAGATGCGCGCGACGGTCTCGCCGAGGAGCGAGCGCTCGCCCGCCAGCGCCAAGAGCTGCTTGGGGCGTGCCTGACGCGAGAGGGGCCAGAAGCGCGTGCCCGCACCTCCCGCCATGATCACGGCCCACGCGTGCGGAAGAACCGAGTCGGTCATCGAAGCCCTGTCATCGATAGAGGCCCATCACGACGAGAACGGCACCGAGCGGAACGAGATAGATCGCGAACGCCCAGAAGCGTCCTTGCGCGACGATGTGCCTCAGCGCGGAGAGCGCGGCCAGCCCGACGACGAACGCGACGACCGTCGCCGCGATTGCCGGCGTGCCGAGCGACGACCAGACCTCGGGATGACGCAGCTCGAGGATCGCGGCGCCTGCGATCGCCGGGAGCGACAAGAGAAAAGAGAGCCGGAACGACGTCGGGCCGCTGAGCCCGAGCAACATCATCGTCGCGATGCTCGTGCCGCTGCGCGAGAGCCCCGGCAGCACGGCCAGGCCCTGCGCGATTCCGATGATCACGCAGTGCGACACCGAGAGATCGAGCGACGTCTTGGTCGCCTTCGGTGCGGTCCAGCGTGTCGACGCGACGGCGAGCGCCGAGCCCCAGAGACAGATGCCGACGACGACCGCCGAGCGCGCCAGCGGCTCCACCGCGTCGTGCAGCGCGAGGCCGACGATGGCCGTCGGGATCGACGTGATCAGGATCGTGCGCAGCGCCGCGCCCTCTTCGGTGCCGCGCCACTTCGACGGCGTGAAGAGCGTTCGGACGAGCGGCCGCACGTCCTCGCGCAGGATGATCAGCGTCGCGAGCAGCGTGCCCACGTGCAGCAGCACGACCATCGCGAGCGACATCTCGGTCTCACCGAAGAGCATCGCCGCGATCGCGAGATGCCCGTCGCTCGAGACCGGCAGGAACTCGGTGACGCCTTGGACCGCGCCGAGCACCAGCGCGGGGAAGAGGCCGATCTCCATCGCGCTACTGGACGTGCGCGTCGATGTCGACGGTCGACTGCCACGCGACCGTACGTGCGCCGCGCGGGAACGTGATCGCCTGCTGCAGCGCGCCCGCAACGCACGGCTCGAAGCCGTCCTGCGACACGGTCGTCGGTGCGACGGTCAGCTGCGGCTCGTACACGTCGTAGGTGCCCATGTCGCGAAGGTGCGTCGCGAAGTTCACG
>CAYSCF010000210.1:0-11787 GCA_964429305.1 uncultured Sandaracinaceae bacterium
TATGTTCCACGTCTCGGGCTTCGGCGACGGCGCGACGTGGTCGGTCGCGAGCGCGACGTGCGCCAGGTCCGTCAGACAGACGAGCAACAACATGACGAGCGCGGAGATGACGAACCTGCCCGTCACGAGGAACGAGATCACGACGAACCCGGCCTTCAGGATCGTGCGGCTGACCTTGTTGATGATCCACGTGACCAAGCGCTGGTAGGTGGCTCGCCCGCTCTTCACGAGATCGACGATGTTCACGAGACCTTCGGTCGTGAGCACGGCGCTCGCGGCGCCCTTGGCGACGTCCGTCGCGCCGCTCACCGCGATCCCGACCTCTGCCTGTCGAAGTGCGGGCGCGTCGTTGACGCCGTCGCCGGTCATGCCGACGACGTGGCCAGCGGCCTGGAGGCTCTTCACGACGGTGAACTTGTCCTCGGGGTACACCTCGGCGAGGCCACCCTTGGTGAGATCGACGGCGGGGAGCGCCGCCTTCGGATCACGGGCGCCTTCTTGCTTGGGGGCACGCGCGATCTCTCCGAGCCCGAGCACCGAGGCGATCTCGTGCGCGACGGGGAGCGCATCGCCGGTGAGCATCAGCACCTTGATGCCGAGCCCGCGCAGCTCGTCGATCAGACGACGCGACTCCGGCCGCGGCGGGTCGTACAAGAACGCGAGCCCCATCGAGCGAAGCGGGCCGTCACCGTCTGCGCGCGCGACGGCCAGCGTTCGCACGCCCTTGGTCGCCTGTTCGTCGGCGCGCTTCTCGAGCGCCGCGATCGCCGCTGCGTCGAGGCCGGCTGCCTCGCCGACCGTACGGAGCGCGCCTTTGACGACACGCTGCTTCCGACCGTCGATCTCGACGACCGCCTCCGTGTGCCGCGTCTTGGCCGAGAAGGGCTCGAACGAGATCGTCTTCACGACGTCGCCGTCGAGCTTCCGGTCCTTGGAGGCACGCAGGAACGCCACGTCGATCGGATCGGCGTTGGCGGCGTTCGATGCGAGCGCGCCGACGCGCACCACGTCGTCCTCCGTGAAGCCCGGCTCCGGCGCGGCGCCCGTGAGCGAGAGCCGGTTCATCGTGAGCGTGCCGGTCTTGTCGGCGCAGAGCACGTCCATGTTGGCCGCGTCTTCGATCGCGTTGAGCCGCGTGATGAGCACGCCGCGTCGTCCGAGCTCCATGGAGCCCACGGCCATGCTGACGGTGAACATGACCGGGAGCGCGACGGGGACCGCGCTCATCAAGAGCACGAGCGCGATCGGGAGCACATCGAGGATGTGCTGCCCTTGGGCGAGCGCGGTGACGATCGTCACCACCACCAGAGAGCCGACGATGACGAGCAGCCATCGCACGACGCGCGAGATGACCTCGTCGACGTGGAGCTTCGGGCGCGCGTCGTCGACGAGCTGCGTGGTTCGACCGAACCGAGTGCGAGCGCCCGTCGCGATCACGACGCCGGTCGCCTCGCCGCTCCGAACCGTCGAGCCCGCATGCACGGGCTGATCGATGCCTTTGTCGATCTCGGCCGACTCCCCCGTCAGCGTCGACTCGTCGACGCGCAGGGCTCCGTCGAACAGCTGCACGTCGGCGGGAACGAAGTCACCCGCGCGAACGCGGACGACGTCGTCCACGACGAGCTCGCGCGCAGGAACGGACCGCCACGCGCGATCGCGCAGCACCCGGGCATCGATCTGGAGCTTGCTGCGAAGGGCCGTGACGGCGGCCGACGCGCGCTGCTCCTGGAAGAACGAGAGCACCGCGTTGCCCACCAGCAGCCCGAGCGCGATCCAGAGGTCGGCGCGCTTGTGGAGAAAGAACGAGATCACGGCGATGAGCTCGATCATCCAGGCCGACACACCCCAGAACTTCCGCGCGAAGCGAACGATTGCGTGCGTCTGCTTCGCCGCGACCTCGTTCGGACCGTCTCTCTCGAGGCGCGCGCGAGCATCCGTCGAGCTCAGGCCCGTGTCGCGATTTACGGCATGCGCATCGGGTGCGTCGCTCTTCGTCGCTGAAATCGAGGTCATCGTGAATGCGTGGTGCGCGCAGCACGAACCACGCCGAGCCGCGGCACAGGCCGCATGAGCGCGTCGATCGCGGCGCCCGCGAGCGGATGGGGCGAGACCATTCGGCCCGAGACGACGCGCTCGTCGAGAACGCCACGGCTGCCGGAGCGTCACGCGTCGTTCACGCCCCATCGCGTCGCATGCCGAGCACGCAGACGACGGTCGGATCACTCACGACTTGCTCCTCTCATCGTTTCTTCCGTCTTCATCGCCTGTCGTGTCCATCGGTAGGCTCACCGTGAACGTCGAGCCACCTCCCTCCCGCGCCGTCACCGTGAGGGTTCCTCCGTGCTCCTCGACGATGCCCCGCGCGATCGAGAGCCCCAGACCCGTCCCCTCGCCCTCGGGCTTGGTCGTGAAGAACGGATCGAACACGTGGTCGAGTGTCGCGGCCGGGATCCCCGGGCCTCGATCGGCGACCTCGAACGCCAGACGCTGCGCCCTCGCGTCGACGCGGAGCTCGACGGTCTGTCCGGCCGTGCTCGCGTCGATCGCGTTCGTCACGAGGTTGATGAGCACGTGTCGTACCTGGGCCGCGTCGAGCTTGGCGCTCACCGCCGACCCATCGACCAGGACCAGTCGAACGCGACGCGTCGCGGCCAGCGGCGCGAGAAGCGAGAGAACGTCGTCCGCGAGCGCGCGCGCATCGGTCATCGCCAGCTGCGGACCCTCACGCCGTGCGTGCCCGAGCAACGCGCGGATCGACTTCGACATGCGCTCGATCTCGTCGACGATCGAGGCTGCGAGCTCACGAGCCCGGGTGAACTCCACGTCGTCGTGCGCGATCATCTGCGCGCGCGCGCTCACCGTTCCCATCGGTGTCCCGAGATCGTGCGCGACACTGGCTGCCAGCTCGCCGATCGTTCGCAGCCGGTCGGCGTGTCGCAGCTGAGCGAGCGCCACGAGCCGCGCTTCCTGCTCGTGCTGGACGCGATCTGCCGCCGCCTCGAGTGACGCCGCCATGGCGTTCATCTCGCGTGCGAGATCGCCGATCTCGTCGTTCGAGTTCACGTCCGTGCGAAGGCCACGCTCGCCACTGCCGAGCCGCTTGGCCTGACGCCGAAGAGCATCGAGCGGCCGGCCGACGAACAGGATTCCGAATCCCAAGATCAGGATGAGACAGATGGCGAGCACGACGCCACTCGTGGTCGCGATGCGCATCATCGCATCGCGCTCGACGTCCGACTCTCGATCGAGCGGCATGAAGATGCGTAGAGCGCTCGGCGCGCGATCTTCGATGTGCAGAACGATCGCGGACTCCAACACGGGCGCGTCGTTCGGCCGCTCGACGACGCGCGAGGCGACATCGCCGCCGAGGTCGTCGCCGTCCCGTAGTGCGCCCCACTCGATTCGGACCGGAGCCTCGCGCTCGGCGATCTCGTCGAGCAGGGCCCGCGCGCGCGCATCGCCATCGTGTGCTGCGACGGACTCGATCGTCTGGGCGACTGCGAGCGCGAGCCCGCGCTGGCCGAGCGTCACGTCGCGGCGGAAGCCCTCGACGTTCGCGCGTACACGAAGCGCCGCGTATCCGACGAGGACCACGAGCACGCCCAACGCGAGCGCGAGGCTCAACTTCCACGTCAGGCGCATGCGATCGATCTACACAAGCTGAACGCGCCATGCACCCACGGAGTGCACCGAACGCATGTCGTATTTTGCGGCGTTCGTGCTTCTGCGCTTGTGCCTCTCACACGCGCGCGCAACGTTTCGATCATGCCGAGCCAACCCCAGGGTTCCGCACCGACCGCGCGCTCGTCATCCACCGTCCGCGAGCGTCCGCGCCAAGAGCGAGGACGAGTCCTCGTGGTCGAGGACGACGTCGCCGCCGCCGATACCCTCGCCGAGGCGCTCCGCGCGCGCGGGTTCGAAGCGAGCAGCACGAACCTCGGTCGAACCGCGCTCGGTCGGCTCGACGCGGACGACTTCGAGGTCGTCCTGACGGATCTGCGGATGCCCGAGATGACGGGCGTCGAGCTCGCCCAGCTCGTACGCGCGCAGCATCCGCTCGTTCCGGTCGTCGTGATCACGGCATTCGGATCCATCCGAGTGGCCGTCGATGCGATCCATCATGGAGCGTACGATTTCCTGACGAAGCCGTACGACCTCGACCTCGTCGTCGTGACGCTCGATCGCGCGATCGGCCATCACCGTGCCCAGGTCGAGCTCGAGCAGCTCCGAGCCTCACGAACGGGAAACTCGACCGGCGTGCTCGCGCGAAGCGCATCGATGCAGCGGGTCCTCTCGACGGTCGCGCGTGTCGCGAAGCAAGACGTCTCGGTGCTCATCACGGGCGAGAGCGGGACGGGCAAGGAGCTGATCGCACGCGCGCTCCACGACGAGAGCCCGCGAAGCAAGCAGCCCTTCGTGGCGCTCAACTGTGCGGCGGTCCCAGAAGGCTTGCTCGAGAGCGAGCTCTTCGGGCACGTCAAAGGCGCCTTCACCGATGCACACACGGCGCGGAACGGTGTCTTCGTGCAAGCCCATCGAGGGACGCTCTTCCTCGACGAGATCGGGGACATGCCCCTCTCCATGCAGGCCAAGCTGCTCCGCGCGCTGCAAGAGCGGCGCGTTCGACCGGTCGGTGGTGATCGCGAGATCGAAATCGGCGTGCGTGTGATCGCCGCGACGCATCGCGATCTCGAGGCCGACGTCGCGGCGGGCCGCTTCCGAGAAGACCTCTTCTTTCGAATCCACGTCGTCGAGCTGGCGCTGCCGCCGCTTCGCGCCCGTGGCGGTGACATCATCTTGCTCGCGACGGAATTCGCGCGAGTCGCGGCGCTCCGAGCGGGCAAGCCCACGCCGCGCATCACGCCTGCCTTCGCCGATCGACTGACGGCCTACGACTGGCCCGGCAACGTCCGCGAGCTCCAGAACTGCATGGAGCGCGCGGTCGCGCTCGCTGAAGGTCCCGAGCTCGGCGAGGTCGATCTCCCCGCGCGACTACGCTCGCTCGGGACGAACGTTCTGCATGCGAGCGATGACGGCGACGGTATCGTTCCGCTCGACGCGGTCGAGCGCCGCTACATCTTGCAAGTGCTCAAGCTCATGCGTGGCAACAAGCGCGCGACCGCCGATGCTCTGGGCCTCGATCGAAGCACGCTCTACCGGAAGCTCGAGGTCTATGGCGAGCACGAGCGCAAGAGCTCGGATGCGCCGGAGTCAGATGCGTAACGCTGCCGCCGTCGCGAGGAGCGGGGTCGACGCCGGCACCATCGCTCGTGCGCTCATCGGTTCTCGACGCCTTCGATCGCGCAGCGCGTGTTCCACCGTCCATCCGGCTGACGCTCGATGACGATCACGTACGATCGCTGCGGCTCGACACCGGCGCCGTGACTCGCCGCGAAGGCAGCGATCGCCGCGAGGAGCCGATGGCTGGGCTCGAGAAGCTCGTGCGGATCGTCGCCGCGCGTGACGAGAGCGCGCGCTGGCTCCTCGACGGGCACGTGCAGCTCGGCGGATCGCCAGAACGCCGGACACGCCTCCTGGAACGCGGCCGTCAGCTCGCTCAGCGCCGATGCGTCGGGATCGGGCACGTTCGAGACTGGCTTGCTGGGACGGCCCGAGAGGCGGTCGAGCAGCGCGGCCCAGAAGCCGCCCGGCGGCGGCGGTTCGGGAGCGGGCGGTCGGCTCGAGCGAACCGGCGTCGTCCGAAAGAGTCGCTTGCACATGCCGCAGAACGCAGCGTCGTCTCGATTCGGTGTGTTGCACTCCGGGCATTGCATGCTGGGCGCTCCTCTCCGCATGAACCGGTGGTGCTCAGGGGTGAGCACCACCGTGAACGACGACGGGGATGACGCCCTCGGGATGCTCGTCGTCCGCATCCTCGTCCTTCTCTCTGGCGATCTTCTTCGGCGCGATCAGCGTGAACATCACGGGCACGAGGAAGAGCGAGAGGATCGTCGACGAAGTGAGGCCTCCGACGACGGCGAGCGCGAGAGGTCGATTCGCGGCCGATGCCGCTTCGAGACCGAGCGCACCAGGAATCAGGCCGATGACCGTGGCGAGGCTCGTCATCAAGATCGGCACGAACCGCGTGCGCGACGCGGCGAGAATGGCACTGACGGGCGAGAGGCCATGCTCGGCCATTCGCACGTTCGCATCGTCGACCATCAAGATCCCGTTCGAGACGGCGATGCCGATGACCATCAACACACCCATGAGCGCGGTGATGGAGAAGCCTTGCCCCGCGGCGAGCAGCGCGACGACGATCCCGAAGAGCGAGACCGGGATGGTAAAGAGCATGACGATCGGAAGACGGAGCGACTTGAACTGCGACGCCATGATCATGAAGACGACCATGACCGCCAGCCCGAGCGCGCCGCCCAGCCCGCCGAACGTGGTGCGCATCAGCTCGACCTGTCCGACCCAGCGCCACTCGAGATGGCGCGTGCGCGCGTCCTCGTGGAGGTGAGCCTCGATGTCTGCGGCCGCGCTGCCGATGTCTCGACCTTCCGTCTGCGCGTAGATGTGCGCGACGCGGGCCAGACGGCTGCGCTCGACGGCGACGGGGCCGACGTCACGCCGAATGCTCGCGTACGTGCCGAGCAGCACGGCGGGTGTCTCGGGCGTGACGCGTACCGGTAGCTGCGCCAGCGCGTGCACGTCCGGAACGCTGACCGGGTCGTAGTACGTGACGACGTAGTACGACTGTCCGTTGTTCGGATCGATCCAGACGCCCGGCGTGTTGATGTCGCCCAGCGTCCCATCGAGCACGGTTTGGGCGGCCTCGCGCGCCGTAATCCCGACCAACCCCGCGGACTGCCGATCCGTGTCGACGTGCACCTCGGGATAGTCCGTCTCGAGCGAGACCATCACGTCGCGCACCCCGGGAACCGTTCGCACGACGTTCGCGACGTCGTGCGCGCGATCGCCCAGCTGATCGAGATCGTCGCCCGAGATCTCGACGACGATGGGCGCGATGAACCCATTCGCGAACACGCTGGCGACCAGGCCCCCCGGCCACTGCAGCGTCTCGACGCCCGGGAATTGCTCGGTGAGAACGTGTCGTGTGACGTCGGCCAGCTCGCGCTGCGAGCGCGTGCGCTCTTCGGGATCGCGCAGCGCCAGACGGATGAAGCCCATGTGCGGCCCGGCGTTGGGGCTCGTCATCGCGCTGCGGGCGTTGCCCGGCGTGCCATCGTTGGTGAGAACCAGCTCGACGTCTTCGCCGAGCGCGTCGTGGAGCGCACGTCCCATCGCGCGCATCTGGCTCGAGGCGTGCTCCAGAGAGGTTCCTGGCGCGAAGCGGACGTAGCTGCGCTCCATCGACTCGTCGACCTCGGGAAAGAACGTGCTCGGAAGACCGAGCGTCCAATAGCCGGAGATCCCGACCAGCAGGACGGAGGAGAGGATGACGACGGCACGGTAGGGCAGGACCCGTCGCAAGATGCGCGAGTAGCCGCGCACGACGGCTTGGATGCCTCGCTCGATCTTCGTCGCGATCGGTCCGGGCGCGATCTCGCGCGCGAGGAGGTAGCGCGCCGCGACCGGCGTCACGTACATGCTCACTGCGTACGACGCCATCATCGCGACGGTGACGGTGAGCGCGAGCGGAACGAAGAGACGTCGCGCGAGCCCCTCGAGCAGAACGATGGGCAAGAGCACCGCGATGGTCGTGAGTGTCGAGGCGAGCACGGGAAGTGCGACGGCCTCGGTCCCATCGCGCGCCGCCTGGTAGGAGCTCTTGCCCATGTGGCGATGTCGATGGATCGACTCCAGCACGACGACGGCGTCGTCCACCAAGCGCCCCATCGCGAGCGTGAGACCGCCGAGCGTGAAGGAGTTGAGCGTCTGGCCGGTCGCCGCGAGCACGATGAGGGTCACCGCGAACGAGAGCGGAATCGCGATCGCGACGACGAGCGTCCCGCGGAAGCTCTGGAGAAAGAGGAGGATGACGAGCGCGATCAGGACCAGCGCCTGGATGACCTCGGTCTCGAGCCCGTGGTAGGCGTTGCGCACGAAGGTCGACTGATCGAACACCGGCACGACCTCGACGCCCGGCGGGAGCCCGCTGAGATGCTCGATCGCGGCGTTCACGCCGTCGACGATCGCCAGGACGTTGCCGCCCGGCACGCGCAGCACGTTGAGATAGACGGCGTCCTCACCGTCGACGGACACGGACTGCGTCTCGGCGGCGCCACCATCCACGACGCGCGCGAGATCGCGCAGCAAGATCGGATGACCTTCGTGCAGCGCGACGACGGTCTCCGCGAGCTCGGACACCCGATCGGGAACTGCGTTGGTGTAGACGTTCGCGTGGAAGCCCGGCGTGATCATCGCGCCGCCGGGCAGCAGCGCATTGGCGCGCGACACCGCAAACGCAATCTCGGCGCTGGTCACCGCGCGCGCCTGCGCCGCGACGGGATCGACGATGATGTTGATCTGGCGGAGCGTGCCTCCGTTCGGCGCCGCGCTGGCCACGCCGGAGATGCCCTCGAGCGCCGGCTCGACGCTGTTCTGCGCGAAGTCGAAGAGCTGCGCGCCCGACAGACCTCCGCCGCGCACGACGACCTGGATCACGGGGGCGTTCGACGGGTCGAACTGCAGTACGAAGGGGGGCACGACGCCGAGCGAGCGCGGAACGGCGGCCATCGCGAACGCGACCTGCTGCTGCACCAGCGTCTGCGACGCGTTCAGATCGGTGCCCCAGCGCATCCACACGTAGACGATCGAGAGGCCGTTGCGCGAGACGCTCTCGACGCGATCGACGCCGGGCGTGGCAGCGACGTACTTCTCGATACGCCACGTGATCGTGCGCTCCATGTCGCTCGCGCCCAGACCCGGCACCTGTGTACCGACGACCAGCACGGGGGGCGTGAGCTCGGGGAACGTGTCGACGGCCATGCGCGGCGTCACCACGAGCGCGAACACGATCACGGCGATCGACGCCATGAGGATCGCAATCGGATTCCGCAGCGAGAGGCGCGTCATGGCGTCGCGTGGGCGGACGGCAGGGCGTGAGCTCCGTGAGCGTGAGGCGCGTCCTCGTCATTCTCTCGCACCACCTTCTTGGGCGCGATGAGGGTGAACATGACGGGCACGAGGAAGAGCGAGAGGATCGTCGACGAAGTGAGGCCTCCGACGACGGCGAGCGCGAGAGGTCGATTCGCGGCCGATGCCGCTTCGAGACCGAGCGCGCCGGGAATCAGACCGATGACCGTCGCGAGGCTCGTCATCAGAATGGGCACGAATCGCGTGCGCGCGGCGCCGAGGATGGCGGAGACCGGCGCAGCGCCCTCCTCCATTCGCCGGTTGGCGTCGTCGACCATCAAGATCCCGTTCGAGACGGCGATGCCGATGACCATGAGCACGCCCATGAGCGCCGTGATCGAAAAGCCTTGTCCGGCCGCGAGCAACGCGACGACGATCCCGAAGAGCGAGACCGGGATCGTGAAGAGCATCACGATGGGCAGGCGGATCGACTTGAACTGCGAGGCCATGATCATGAACACGACCATGACCGCCAGCGCGAGCGCGCCGCCGAGACCTCCGAAGGTGGTGCGCATGAGCTCGACCTGACCGACCCAGCGCCACTCGAGGCGGCGCGTGCGCGCATCGGAGTGCAGCTGCGCCTCGATGTCGGCGGCCGCGCTGCCGATGTCGCGCTGCTCCGTCTGGGCATACACGTGGGCCACGCGTGACAAGCGACTGCGCTCGACGGCGACGGGCCCGACGTCACGCTGGACGCTGGCGTAGGTCCCGAGCAGGACCGACGGCGCGTCCGGCGACGCGCGCACGGGCAGCTCGGACAGCGAATGTACGTCGGGCACCCGTGCGGGGTCGTAGTACGTCACCACGTAGTACGACTGCCCGTTGTTCGGATCGATCCAGACGCCGGGCGTGTTGATGTCGCCGAGCGTTCCGTCGAGCACCGTCTGCGCGGCGTCGCGCGAGGTGAGCCCGACGAGACCGGCTTGCTGTCGATCGGTGTCGACGTGGACCTCGGGATAGTCCGCCTCCAGCGTCACGCGCACGTCGCGGACGCCAGGAACGCTACGCATGACCGCGGCGATGTCGTGCGCGCGTGCATCGAGCTGCGCGAGATCCTCGCTCGCGACCTCCACGACCATCGGCGCGGTGAAGCCGTTCGCGAACACGCTCGCGACGAGACCCCCCGGCCACTGCAGCGTCTCGACGCCGGGGTAATGCTCCGTGAGCAGATGTCGCGCGCGGTCTGCGATCTCGCGCTGCGAGAGCGTGCGCTCTTCGGGCGGCGTCAGCGCGATGCGGATGAAGCCCATGTGAGGCCCGGAATTCGGGCTCGTGATCGCGGCGCGCGCGTTACCCGGCATGCCGACGTTCGTGACCACGAGATGCACGTCGTGACCGAGCTCGTGCGCGAGCATCTGGCCCATGTCGCGCATCTGATGGGACGCGCTCTCGAGCGACGTCCCCGGGACGAAGCGCACGTAGACCATCTCCATGGACTCGTCGACCTCCGGGAAGAACGTGCTCGGCAGGCGCAGCGCCCAGTACGAGGAGAGCGCGACGAGCAAGACCGACGCGGCGATCACGATCATCCGGTACGGCAGCACGCGGCGGAGCGTGTGCACGTAGACGTCGACGAGACGGCGAATGACTCGCTCGATGCCGCGTGCGATCGGGCCCGGCGTGACCTCTTTGGCCAGCAGATATCGCGTCGCGACCGGCGTGACGTACATACTGACCGCGTAGGACGCGATCATCGCGACGGCGACCGTGAGCGCGAGCGGCACGAAGAGACGACGCGCGAGACCTTCGAGCAGCACGATCGGTAGCAGCACCGCGATCGTCGTCAGCGTCGAAGCGAGCACCGGTAGCGCGACCGCCTCGGCACCGTCGCGAGCGGCGCGATAGGCGCTCTTGCCCATGTGGCGATGGCGATGGATCGACTCGAGCACGACCACGGCGTCGTCGACGAGGCGGCCCATCGCGAGCGTGAGCCCACCGAGCGTGAACGAGTTGAGCGACTGGCCGGTCGCGGCGAGCACCATCAGCGTGACCGCGAACGAGAGCGGAATGGCGAGCGCGACCACGAGCGTGCCGCGAAAGCTCTGCAAGAAGAGGAGAATCACGAGCGCGATCAGGACCAGCGCTTGGATGACCTCGGTCTGCAGCCCTTCGTATGCGTTGCGCACGAACGTCGACTGATCGAACACGGGGATCACTTCGACGCCGGGCGGCAGGCCGTGCAGCGTGGTGATCGCCTGCGTCACGCCCGCGACGATGTCGAGGACGTTGCCGCCCGGAACGCGGAGCACGTTCAGATAGACGGCGTCCTCGCCATCGACCGACACCGACTGGGTCTCGGCAGCGCCTCCGTCCTCCACCTCCGCGACATCGCGAAGGAGGACCGGATGACCTTGGTGCAGCGCGACGACCGTATCCTGGAGCGCCGCGACCGCCTCGGGCACCGCGTTGGTGTAGACGTTCGCGTGGAAGCCCGACGTGATCATCGCGCCGCCGGGGAGCAGCGCGTTCGCCTCGGCCAGGGCAGTCGCGATCTCGGCGGACGTGACGCTGCGCCCTTCGGCGGCGACCGGATCGACGACGACGTTGATCTGACGCAGGCGTCCACCGTCCGGCGCCGCGCTCGCGACGCCCGAGATGCCTTCGAGGGTGGGCTCGACGTAGTTCTGCGCGAAGTCGTAGAGCTGCGCGCCGCTGAGGCCGCCGCCGCGCACGACGACCTGGATCACCGGTGCGTTCGAAGGGTCGTACTGAAGGACGAACGGAGGAATGACGCCGAGCGACCGC
>CAYSCF010000211.1:0-11755 GCA_964429305.1 uncultured Sandaracinaceae bacterium
GTCTGGCGGATCACGCTGAGCGCATCGGGCGTCGACAAGGGCGCGCGCTGGAGCATCGCGTCGAGCGCTTCGCCCTCGAGCAGCTCCATGATCATGTACGGCTCGGACGTCTCGCCTTGATCGAAGACGCCGAAGTCGAGGATGTCGACGACGTTCTTGTGGCGGATCGAGGCTGCGACCTTCGCCTCGCGCAAGAACTTCCCGACGCGCTCCTCGTGCCCGAACGTCGTGCGCGCGTCGACGAACTTCACCGCGACCAGACGGTTGAGCGTGACGTGCGTCGCCGACCAGATGGACGCCATGCCGCCCGAGCCGATGCGCCTCTCCAGGCGGTACTTGCCGCCGAGGATCTGCCCGGGCGCACCGATGTCGACACGCGTGACCTCTTCCGGTCGAATCGCGTGGATGGTGCGGCGGGGGGACGGTTCGGATGCGCTCATCTGTGAAAACGCCTCCTCGACAACAACGGCCATTGCAATCTACATCAACCAGATACAATCGGGCCGTGCGAATCGTCGCGAGCGTCGTTTTCTTGGCCCTTTGGCTGGGCGGGATTCCTTCGCGGGCGGAAGCCCAGGACGACGCGCGCACGACTGCCGCAGCGCGGGCCCTCTTCCAGGAGGGCGTCACGTGCGCCGATCACATGGACTGGCCGTGCGCCGTGGACCGCTTCGGCAGCGCGCGCGCGATGCGAGCTTCGCCCGTGATCTTGTTGAACTACGCGATCGCGCTCTCGCACGTGGGTCGCATCGTGGAGGCCTCCGAGATCTACCGATCGCTGTCCCGCGACGCGTCCGCACCGGCCGCCCTCCGCACCGAAGCGACGCATGCGGTCACCGAGCTCGAGCCACGCTTCGGGCGGATCCTGCTCCAGGTCACGGGCTCTCTGGACGACGTCTCGCTCACGCTCGACGGCGCCCCCGTCGCGACCTCGATGGCGAACGTCGCCGTTCCGGGCGATCCCGGTGACCACGTGATCGAAGCGCATCGTGGTGACGAGGTCGTCGCGACGGCGCGCGTCCACGTCGAGAGCGGCGAGACCGGGACGACGGAGCTCGTCGTCCCCGCGCCGCCGCGCGTCGAGGTCGCCAGCGCCAGCGATGCTGCACGGGCGCTCGATACACCCAGGATCGTCACGATTCCCGTCCCCACACCCGTCGACCACCACGAGGTCTACGAAGAGTGGTGGTTCTGGACGATTCTCGGCGTCGCCGTCGTGGGCGCGGCCGTCGGCATCGGTGTCGGCGTGGCGACGAGCAGCCCGACCACGATTCTTCCTTCGGGCAGCCTCGGGACGATCGACGCACGACCATGAGGAACCTCGCACAGGCATCATCCGTCGGCATCGTCGCAGTGCTCGTCGCAGGTCTCGCGATCGGCTCGTGTGGCCAGACCGTCGTGCAACAAGGCTTGACCGGTCTGCAGATCGACGTCACCGGGATCAATCGGCTCGATCAGCTGCAGTTCTCCGGCACGCTCACATCGCCCGGCAGCCCGCCCGCGGTGGCGTTCGCGCCGATGGCGCGCCCCGAGACGCCGCATGCGCTCGCCGCGATGGAGAGCGTCGTCGTCATCCTCGAGCCGGCCGCTGCGAACAGCCACTTCGTCGTGCGCGTGGATGGGCGGATGGCGGGCGCCCTCGTCGCGACCGGGACGGCCGAAGGCATGGTGGTGGCCGACACCGTCACGCTCGTCAGCGTCGTGCTCGGCCCGGTGCCCGTGTGCGGTGACGGTCTCACGCGAGATCTCATCGAAGAATGCGACGACGGAAACACCACGAGCGGCGATGGCTGCGATGCGATGTGCAACACGGAGACGGGGTGGACCTGCTCGCAGGATGCGTCCACGCGCTCGCACTGCATCTTCGGCTGCGGCGGTCACGCCGCGTGCGACGCCGGTCAGCATTGCGACGACACCGGCACCTGCGTGTGCGACGGCACGTCGTGCGATGGATGCTGCTTGCTCGGCGTCTGTCATCCGGGCACCGAGATCTTGGCGTGCGGAACGGGTGGCAACGAATGCTCGCGCTGTGCGGACGGCGAGTCGTGCCCGGATGGTCGCTGCTCCGGCTGCAACGGGACCACGTGCGAGACCGGCTGCTGCACCGGCAGCTCGTGCTTTCCGCACTCGATGAGCGAGTGCGGCTCGCTCGGTGGCGTCTGCACGATGTGCGATCCCCACAAGGCAGACGGCTGCAGCACGGCCGGTCACTGCGTGTGCGGCGATTCCCCTGCGTGCGCCGATGGCTCTCGCTGCGATCATGGCCTCTGCGTCTGCGACATGACCTCGTGCGGCAGTGGATGCTGCGATGCGATGGGCTGTCATCCGCATGCGCTCACGACGTGTGGCAACGCCGGTGGGACGTGCGTGGCATGCGATGCGACGATCGCCGACTCGTGCTCGTCGAACGGCACTTGCTCGTGCGGCGGCGGTCCTGCGTGTCGTCCCGGTCAGCACTGCTCGGGAAGCCTGTGCGTGTGTGACGCGAGCTCGTGCACCGGGTGCTGCGACGGCGACACTTGCTCGCCGATCGCGTTCGCCAGTTGCGCCGCGGCAGGGAACATCTGTCATGCGTGCGATCCGGAGCTCGCGGACAGTTGTCGCGGCGGCGTCTGTGGGTGCGGCACGGGCTCGATCTGCGCGACCGGCCAGCGTTGCGTCGCCGGTGCTTGCGTCTGCGATGGAACCTCCTGCGATGGGTGCTGCCAGGGCAACGTGTGCCGTGCGGGCTCGACCGCGGCGGCATGCGGAAGCGGTGGCGGCACGTGCGAGGCGTGCGCTGCCGGCAGCTGCGTCAGCGGAGGATGCCCGGAGTGCACTGCGATCTGCGCGGGCGGCTGCTGCTCCGGATCGACGTGCAACACGCCGTCGGTGAACGCGTGCGGCAGCGCGGGAGGCGCATGCGTCGCATGCGACACGGTTCGTGCTGATCGCTGCAACGCGGGCACGTGCGCGTGCGGGGCGAGCGCGATGTGCGCGCCTGGCCAACGCTGCTCGGGCGGGCTCTGCGTGTGCGACGCGAGCTCGTGCCCGACGGGCTGCTGCGGCACCGGGACCGATCACACGTGTCACGCGACGCCGAGCCTCACGGGCTGCGGCACCGGCGGCGCCTCGTGCGTCGCGTGCGATGCGACGAAGGCCGATCGCTGCACGAACGGCGCGTGCATGTGCGGGACGAGCCCGGCGTGCGGCACGGGCCAGCGCTGCTCGGGCGGCATGTGCATCTGCGACGCGACGTCGTGCCCGAGCGGATGCTGCTCGAGCGGCAACACGTGCACACCTACGTCGCGGACCGCGTGCGCGCCCGCCGGCGCGTCGTGCCAGGCATGCAACTCGACGCTCGCCGACACGTGCGACGCGTCCGGCAACTGCCGCTGCGGAACGGGGTCGCCTTGCGCCGCAGGACAGCGATGCTCGGGAGGGATGTGCGTCTGCGATTCCACGTCGTGCGTCGGATGCTGCACGTCGGCGACCGGGACGTGCCAACCCGGCGGAACTGCCGCGGCGTGCGGTAGCGGCGGGGCGATCTGCGCGAGCTGTAGCGGCCCGTGCGTCTCGCAAGCCTGCGCGACTTGCACGCCGACCAACTGCGCGACGGGATGCTGCTCGGGAACGACGTGCCACACGGCGGCCGTGGGCTCGTGCGGGACGAGTGGCTCCGCTTGTGTGGCGTGTGACTCGCGCTCGGATCGGTGCACGAGCTCGGGCAGCTGCGCGTGCGGTACGGGTGGCACGCCGTGCAGCCCAGGCCAACGCTGCTCGGGCGGCACCTGCGTGTGTGACGCGACGACCTGTCCGAGCGGTTGCTGCAGCGGGGCGAGCTGCGTGACGCGAACGACGACGTCGTGCGGCTCCGCAGGGTCGATGTGCACCGACTGCACGGCATCGGGCTCGAGCGATGGTTGTTCTTCGAGTGGCGCCTGCACGTGCGGCGGCAACGCGCCGTGTCTGGCCGGACAGCACTGCATGGGCGGCTCGTGCGTGTGCGACGGCCTCTCGTGCGCGGGCTGTTGCGTGGGCAACGTCTGTCACACGGGCACCACGGTCGCGAACTGCGGAACGGGCGGCGGTGCGTGTGCCCCGTGCGGCACCGGCGGAACGTGCACCGCGGGCGCGTGTGCGAGCTGCTCGGCCAGCACCTGCCCGTCGGGCTGCTGCACTGGAACGACGTGCATGACGGCTTCGATGGCAGCATGCGGCACCCTGGGCGGCGCTTGCACCACGTGCGACATTACGGCGGACGGATGCACGTCGGGCAGCTGCACGTGTGGCGGCGGCGCAGCGTGCGGCACGGGCCAGCGTTGCGTCTCGGGCGCGTGCCAGTGCGATGCGACGTCATGCCCGAGCGGATGTTGCGCGGGCAGTGCCTGTCAGACGTCCGCGACGAGCACGTGCGGCGCGGGCGGCGCCGCCTGCGTCGACTGCACGATGGACGGAACCGCGGATGGATGCGCAGGGGGCGCATGCACGTGTGGTGGCGGCGCGGCATGCACTGGGGGCCAGTCGTGCACGGCCGGCGCGTGCTCCTGACGTTCGTTGACCGCTTCGTGCAGGGCTCCTAAGGTCGCGCCGCGCGAGCGGGATGGAGAGCACGGTGCGGAAGGGCGGGGACTCCAAGTCGAAGGGCATCGATCGGCGCTTGCCGGAGCGGCGCTCGATCGCCATCACGGGCGCAGCGTCGTTCCTCGGGCGCAATCTCGTCGGTCTGCTCGAGGAGGACCCGAGCGTGGGGCGCGTCGTCGTCCTCGACGTCACGACGCCGCGCACGGCCGGCAAGAAGACGCGGAGCTATCGGATCGATCTCACCGATCCGTCGGCTGCCGTGCGCGTCGCCGAGACGCTGCACGCGGAGAAGGTCGACACGGTCGTGCATCTCGCGTTCCTCGCGCTTCCGACGGCGGCCGAGGGCTGGGCGCACGAGCTCGAGAGCGTCGGCACGATGCACGTCGCCAACGCGTGTCGCGATGCGCGCGTCGCGCGGGTCGTGCTCGGTAGCTCGACGCTGCTCTACGGCGCACTGCCCTCGAACCCGAACTTCCTCGACGAGGAGCGCCCGCTCAAGGGCCTCGCCGGCTGCGGCTTCCTCGCCGACAAGATCCAAGCGGAGCGCGAGATGGGATCGCTCGCGCGCGATCGGCCGGAGACGAGCGTGGTGTCGCTGCGCTTCGCGCCGATCCTCGGGCCGACGGTGACGAGCTGGGTCACACGCTGGCTCACGCGGCGCCTCGTTCCCGTGATGCTCGGCTACGATCCGCTCGTGCAGGTGCTGCACGAGGTCGACGCGGTGAGCGCGCTGCGCATGGCGCTCGACGTCGAGGGCGCGTCGGGCGCGTACAACATCGTCGGCGACGGAGTGCTGCCTATCTCGACGGTGGTCACACTCGCGGGCCGCACGCCGATTCCATTGCCGCGACCGTTGCTGCGTGCGGGCACGTCGGCGCTCTGGACGGTCGGGCTCAACGAGGCGCCGGTGCCGTTCGTCGACTTCCTCCGCTATCTCTGCATCGCGGACGGACAGAAGGCTGCGCGCGAGCTCGGCTGGCGGGCGGCGTACACGGCGCGCGAGGCGGTGCTCGACTTCGGTGGTGCGTTGCGGTTGCGCGAGGCGCGCTTGTTGGGCGAGCCACAGGCGGCGGGACGCTGAGAGCGGGGCGACGATGACGGACCGTCGAGATGGCCATGGGCGTGGAGCGCCTCCGAACAAGCCGATCGCGGCGCGAGCTCCGAGCGCGGTGAAACCGTCGTCGAGCGGGAACGTGACGGCGCCGAAGTCGTCGAGCGGGAACGTGGCGTCGCCGAAGTCGTCGAGCGGGAGCGTTGCGGCTCCGAAGTCGTCGAGCGGGAGCGTTGCGGCTCCGAAGTCGTCGAGCGGGAGCGTCGCGGCTCCGAAGTCGTCGAGCGGAAACGTGGCGGCTGCCAAGCCCACGCCGGCAGCGGCGCCGACCCCTGCGCCGAAGAAGAAGCCGGCCCGCGCGGCCTCGCCACCGCAGCGCAAGAGCGCGCGTGCTCCGCAGCGATCCTCCACGCCGCCGATCCCCGTGCGCGCCACGTCGGCGGGCCAAGAGCCGGCGGCGCCGGCACCGCCGCGCGCTTCCGCGAAGAAGCCGCGTATCTCCGCGCGCGTGTCGGCGACGCCGGTGCCCGCGCCCAAGGCGCCGACGTTCGAAGTCGTGTCCGCGCCGATGATCGACGACCGTTCGATCGCCGAGGTCGCGCTCGACGACGGCTTCATGACCGACGCGTTCGGAGATGCGCCCGCGTTTCTCGAGACGGCGCCTGCTGGCTTCGAGTCGCACGAGCGCGCTCGCCTGTCTTCTTCGCCGCCCGCGCCCGCCGTCGAAGTCGCGCACGAGCCCGGTCAGACGCTCATGCCGCCGCCGCCGAGCCCGCAGCCGAAGGCGCGCCCGGCGGTGGCGACCGATCCGCGCTCGAATTACGCGGTCGAGGAGTCGATCGATCGGCTGCTCAGCGATGCGCGCTCGCTCGGAGAGGATCCCTCCGCGCGCAAGCGCGTCGCCGATGCGTTCGCGGAGATCGCGGACAAGCTCGGCGGCGAGGCTCCGAAAGAGGCGCCCGGACTTCTCGGCGACCTCTTCGGCAGCCAGCACTACGCGCGCGAGTGGGGGCCGCAGGCGCTGCGCGATCGCGGCTCCGAGGTGGATCCGTTCGGTCTCGATCGCGCGTACGAGGCTCGCTACCGACCGTTCTTCGAGGCCATCTACAAGCGCTGGTTCCGCGTCACCACGCGCGACGTCGTCCACGTCCCGAGCGAAGGGCCGGCGATGCTCGTGGGCAACCACGCGGGCGCGCTCCCGTGGGACGGTCTGATGCTCAAGACGGCCGTCGCGCTGGAGCACCCGGCGCAGCGCGAGGTGCGCTGGCTCGTCGAAGACTCCGTCTTCCACGCGCCGTTCCTCGGCGCGGCCACCAACCGTCTCGGCGCCGTGCGCGCGTGTCCGGAGAACGCGGAGCGCCTGCTCGCGGAAGACGCGCTCGTGGCGGTGTTCCCCGAGGGTGACAAGGGCGCGAGCAAGCCGTTCTCGCGGCGCTACGAGCTGCAGCGCTTCGGTCGTGGCGGCTACGTGCGCCTCGCGCTGCGGACCAAGACGCCGATCGTGCCGGTCGCGATCGTCGGCGCCGAAGAGGCGCACCCGACGTTCTTCTCGCTGCGCCGCGCCGCGAAGGTGCTGGGCATCCCGTTCCTGCCGGTGACGGCGACGTTCCCGTGGCTCGGCCCCGTCGGTCTCGTGCCCTTGCCGAGCCGCTGGGTGATCGTGTTCGGCGAGCCGATCGATCTCGCAGGGCATCCGGCCGGGACCGAGGACGATCCGATCGCGGTGCAGCGCATCAGCGACGACGTGCGCAACGCGGTGCAGTCGCTGCTCACGCAGGCGCTCGCGCTGCGACCCTCGACGTTCTGATCGGCTCGTTCAGTGCGCGAGCAGCGCGGTGAGGCGCGCTTCGGCGGCCACCGCGACGTCGCGATAGATCGACTGCGCGCCGCCCTCGGCGAGGAAGAAGCGCGCGCTCAGTCGGGCCGCAGTCCACTCGCGCGCGCGTCCTTCGGCCGTCGATGCACGTCGCGCGAGCGCTTCGTGACCGAGCGATTCGTACGCGTGGATCTCGCACGCCGGCTCGAAGAAGACGCCCTCCTGGTGCAGCATCGCGAACGTGCCGGATCGATCGCCTCGCGTCTCGTCCACGTCGATCGCGCGTAGGACCGTCTCGATCGCATCCGCGTGGCTGCCCGAGCGTTCCTGCGCGAGCGCGAGCCCCCAGAGCGCGAGCGCCGCGGTGATCGACGACGTCTCGGCCAGCGCGAACGCACGACGGTAGCGATCGATCGCCGAGGTCGGATCGCCCGCGAGCATCGTGACCTCGGCCCAATTGCCGACGAGCGTCTGCTCGCTCGGTGGAAGAAAGAGCAGCGCCCATCCGCGCTCGCGGCGCGAGTACGGCAGGTACTCCATGGGACTGAGCAGCGGCAGGTCCTCGAGGGCCGCGAGCGCGCGCTCGTACTCGCCCGCGGCGAGCGCATGTTCCTGGCGCCGCGTTCGCAGCACGGCGAGCTCGCTCGCGATCGTCGCTGCGTCGCGCGTCGGATCGACCTCTCTCGCGCGCTCGAGCGACGCGATGGCCTCGTCGATGCGTCGCTCTTGGTGTCCGTCGGCCATCACGCGCTCGAACTGCGCGAGCGCCAGGCCGCGCTCGATCAGCGCATCGACGTCGTTCGGGAACACCTGGAGGATCGCGTCGTAGCGCGCGCTGGCCTGTTCGCGCAGCACGTCGGGCGGACTCTCGGCGGTCGTGTCGTTGGTCATCGCATCCACGAGACGCGCTCTCGCCTCGGCCCGGATGCGCGCCGCTGCCGCGCGCTCCGGCACGGCCAGATCGAGCACCGAGCCTGCGCCCGGTCGCGACCGCTCCTGGGCGCTCACCGACCCTGGGCCGAGCAGCAAGAGCACCACCGCCACAGCGAAACCACGTGTCACCTGAGTGATATTAGCGCTCCTGGTTCGCGGCGGCGGCGGCCGCTGCTAATCTGTAGCCGTGGGCATCGCTTACGCGCGCGTCGCGCTGGGATTGGTGGGTCTCGTTCTCGGCGCGAACGCCGTCGGCTGCACCGTGCGGACCATGGACGTGCCGACGTTCGACACGGGCACGCATCACGACGCAGGGACCGATGCCGCCATCGTCCGCGACGTCGGGACCGACACGTTCGAGGACGCCGGGACCGATGCGCCACCGCGCGACGCGTTCCTGACCCCCGACGCCGCGTGCACGGGCGCGACGAACTCGGCATCGCTCGTGCGCCGGCCGGCCGACATCATCATGGTGGTCGACAACTCGAACAGCATGGCCACTGCGATCACCGGCGTGCGCAACGGCATCAACGACTTCGCGTCGCAGCTCGCGATGAGCGATCTCGACTATCGCGTGATCATGCTCTCGACGCGCGGCACCGATGCGCAATCGATCTGCGTGCCGCCTCCGCTCGCGGGCGACGCGTGCGCGGACAGCGAGCGCTTCTTCCAGATCGACGTGAACATCCACAGCACGACGCCGATCGAACAGATCCTCGGCACGCTCGCGCAGAGCGACGGCTACGCGATGGGCCAGGCGCCCTATGGTGGGCCCCCGTGGCGCTCGCTGCTGCGCGACGGAGCGACGCGCACGTTCGTGCTCGTGAGCGACGACAACCAGCGCACGTGCGGTCGCGTGCCGAGCGACGGCGGGACCTTCGACGACGGCGGCGTCGCGACGGCGGCCGATGCCGGGCCGGTGAGCGCGTGCACCTATCCGAGCAATCCGCCGCTGACCGAGATGTCGCTCGAAGACTTCCCTGGCGGGGGCAACCCGTTCAGCAGTCGCACGATCGGACCGGGCATCCTCACCGCGACGTACGGCGATCTCTTTGCTGGCTACACGTTCGACGCCGTCTACGCGTACACGGATGCGACGGGCACGTGCCCGCCGGGTCACGTCGGCAACACGTACACGTCGCTCGTCGCTCGTACGCACGGGATCCGTCGTCAGATCTGCGAAGGCGCCGCGGCGTTCCCGCCGTTCTTCGATGCGATCGCGGCGAGCGTCGTCTCGGGCTCGCCGATCTCGTGCACGGTCGACATCCCGCCGCCGCCCGACGGGCAGATGCTCGTCGTGGGCCTCGTGAACGTCCTGATCCGCGGCACCAGCGGCTCGCACTACGTCGGCAACGTCGCGAGCCTCGCCGCTTGCGATGCGACGCACGGCGGCTGGTACTACGACGACGTCGCCCACCCGACGCAGATCCTGCTGTGCCCGACCTCGTGCACCGACGCGCAGGCTCAGATCGTCGGGCCGGAGTCGGGGCTCGACGTGCAGTTCGGCTGCCAGTCGATGCTCATGTAGCGCGGTCCTCGGGGTCCGCGGCCGCGAGCGCGAAGAGCGCGATCGAGCTGGCGCCTGCGTCGTCGGCGGTGCGCGCCATCTCGAACATCGTGGCGCCGGTCGTGCGGACGTCGTCGACGACGAGCACGCGCTGCGCATCCAGCGATGAGCGGATCGCGAAGCAGCCCGTCACGTTGCGCGCGCGTTGCGCGCGGGCGAGCGAGGCCTGCGGCGGCGTGTCGCGCGCGCGCGTGATCACGCCGGGCCGGTACTTCGCTCCGAGCGCGCGTGCGACGTGGATCGCGAGCAGGGCGCTCGCGTCGAAGCCGCGCTCGGCCAGGCGCCTCGGATGCGGCGGCACTGGCAGCACCACCTCGATCGTCCCCGCGAAGCGCGCGCGCGCTTCCCGCGCGAAGAGGTGCCCGAGCGGCGTGGCGAGCTCGCTCCGCCCTCCGTACTTGTAGCGGCGGATCGCATCGGCGAGCGGGCCGCCGTACACGAACGCGGCGTGGGTCGCGAGCGCGCCGCTCGCGCGCTCGAGGAGCGGCTCGCATGCGCCGCAGAACGCCTCGACCTCCTCGTCGACGATCTCGTCGCAGCCCGGGCAGCGCTTCGGGGCGAGCATGGCGAGCAGGCCGAACGCGGCAGCGGTGAAGCTCATGCTCGCTTGTCGCGCCCGAGCGCGGTGCGTTGCCTACTCGAACGCGTGGCCCATCGCGCCCGCGAGATCGGGCGCTCCGATCACCTCCACGCCAGCGCGCTCTTCGTCGGTGAGCTGTGCGGCATTGCCACGCGGCATGAGCACGCGCGTGAAGCCCATCGCGCGCGCCTCGGCGACACGTGACGCCCCGCGCGGTACCGCGCGCAGCTCGCCTGCGAGCCCCACCTCGCCGAACACGACCAGCTCGGATGCCACCGCGCGATCTCGCAGGCTCGAGACGACGGCGATCGCCAGCGCGAGATCCGCGGCCCGCTCTTCGACGCGCGCGCCGCCGGCGACGCTCGCGAACACGTCGCGATCGAGCACGTGCACGTCCGCCTTTCGTTCGAGCACGGCGAGCAGGATCGCGAGCCGGCTTCCGTCGACGCCCGTCGCGACGCGGCGCGCGGGGCCGTACTGCGGCGGCGCCACCAGCGCCTGCACCTCGACCAGCACGGGTCGCGTTCCTTCGGCGATCGGCGTCACGACGGACCCGGCGGCCCGCGACGGACGCTCGCGCAGGAACAACGCGCTCGGGCTCGAGACCTCGCGCAATCCATCACGCACCATCTCGAAGACGGCCATCTCGTGCGCGGGCCCGAACCGATTCTTCGTGGCGCGCACGACGCGGAACGACGCTGTCGCATCGCCCTCGAACGTGAGCACCGTGTCCACGAGGTGCTCGAGCAGCTTCGGTCCCGCGATGGCCCCGTCCTTCGTGACGTGCCCGATGAGGAACATGGCGATGCCGCGCCGCTTGCCGATCTCGACCAGACGCGCCGCGACCTCGCGCAGCTGTCCGACGCTGCCCGCCGCGGCCTGCAGGCCCGCGATCCGCACCGTCTGCACGGAGTCCACGACGACCGCCGTCGGCGCGAGCTTCTCGATCGTCGCGATCACGTCGTCCAGATCGATCGTCGCTTGCACGACGATCGCGTCCATGCCGTCGCCGCCGAGCCGTCGCGCACGCAGCGCGACCTGCGCCGCCGATTCTTCTCCCGTGACGTAGAGCGTCTTTCGACCCGTGCGTGCGATCGCGGCGAGCGCCTGCATGAGCAGGGTGGACTTGCCGATGCCGGGATCACCGCCGAGCAGCACGACCCCGCCCAGCACGGGCCCACCACCGAGCACCCGATCCAGCTCGGCGAGCCCCGTCTCGATCCGCTGCGCCGCGCCCGCGCCGAC
>CAYSCF010000212.1:0-11703 GCA_964429305.1 uncultured Sandaracinaceae bacterium
GTACGCTCGAGTGGAAATTCGCGGGGCACGGGCAGCTCCTGAGTTCAGGGAGTGGGGCTGTGTGGGACAGGAATCGTGAGGACAGACGAAAGCCCCCTCGAGCCTGCCAGCCGCCTTTGGACTGGGATTTTCTCGAGAGGGCTCGAATGGGGTCAGCATGGTTGGTACCCAGCGTGGGGTACCTGCTTCGGCCATTCGCCTATGTAGAAAACGTCACTCGTTCATTGCTCGGGCTGGCTACGCCAGCGATCACCAGCGGTAGTGGGCGAACGCCTTGTTGGCGTCGGCCATCTTGTGGACGTCTTCGCGCTTCTTGACCGCGTTGCCACGGCCCTCGGCGGCTTCACGAAGCTCGGCGGCGAGGCGCTCGACCATCGTCTTCTCGCCGCGATCGCGGGAGTACTCGGCGAGCCAGCGCATCGCGAGCGCGACACGGCGCTCCGGGCGGACCTCGACGGGAACCTGGTAGGTCGCGCCACCGACACGGCGGCTCTTGACCTCGACCTTCGGCTTCACCGTGTCGAGCGCCTTGCGGAAGATCTCGATCGCGTCTTCCTTGAAGCGGTTCTGGATGACGTCGAACGCGCCGTACACGATGTGCTCGGCCGTGCTCTTCTTGCCACCCTTCATGATGACGTTGCAGAACTTGGCGACCATCCGATCGTGGTACTTCGGATCGGGAAGAATTCGGCGCTTGGGGACTTCGCGGCGGCGCGGCATGACGTTCTACCTTCAGCTCTTGGGGCGCTTGACGCCGTACTTGGACCGGCCCTGCGTGCGCGAGGCCTTGTTCGTGTTGCTCGGACCTGCCGCGCCCGACGCGTCGAGCGTGCCGCGGACGACGTGGTAGCGAACGCCCGGCAGATCCTTCACGCGGCCACCGCGGATGAGGACGACCGAGTGCTCCTGGAGGTTGTGTCCCTCGCCGGGGATGTACGTCGTGACCTCGATGCCGTTCGAGAGGCGCACGCGGGCGACCTTGCGAAGCGCCGAGTTCGGCTTCTTCGGCGTGGTCGTGTACACGCGCGTGCAGACGCCACGGCGCTGCGGGCAATCCTCGAGAGCGGGCGACGCCGTCTTGTGTCGGACGGCCTCGCGGCCCTTACGAACGAGCTGATTGATGGTCGGCATTCAGACTTTTTCTGCGGAATTCAGCGTAAATCCCGTGCGGTCGCGGACGAAATACGCCCTAGGGGACCGTTGGGGCCGCGGAGACTAGCGGCGAAGCTGCGGCTGTCAAGGAACAACCGGATCGATCGCGGTACGTTGCGGCCTCGGAGGGCCCGACCGTAGCGCGTCGCAGAGCTCGAGCACGAGCCAGCCCGTGGCGAGGATCCCCTCGACCGGGACCTCGGCCTGCTCCTGGAAATACGCAGCGTCCAGGCTCGCGAGAAGCAGGTACGCGAGCGCGAGCCCGCCCGCGATCTTCGAGCGCTCCGGGCGTGAGAACAGCACGAGCACCGGGATCAGGACGATCTGCGAGTCGTAAT
Organism: uncultured Sandaracinaceae bacterium; assembly: GCA_964429305.1. GTDB lineage: Bacteria > Myxococcota_A > Polyangia > Polyangiales > Sandaracinaceae > JBBSAT01. The sequence continues at coordinate 1,491 of CAYSCF010000212.1, forward strand.
ATCGGAGGTAGGGCCCGAGCGCGATGGTGGCGAGGACCGCGATCGCCATCCCCGCCGTGACCTCACCCGCCCGCAGGAGACGCGATCCAGCGACGAGGGCCGCCAGCCCCAGCGGCACCGCGATCACGAGCCACGCGAGCCGCACGACGTCCGGCGCGACGCTCAGCATGCTCCCTAGCGCGCGAAAGCTGCCGAGCAGCGTGTGATGCTGCCAGCGATGCTGCGCGATCGCCTGCGGTGTCTGCGCCCACGCGATCTGCTCGAGCCACTCGTTCCACACATGCGCGCCGAGCGGCAGCGAGAGCAGCGCCCACGCGAGCGCTCCCATCGCGACCCCCACGATCGCTCGGCGTCCCAGGCCGATCGCGACGATCGGCAGCACGAAGATCGCGAGCGGAGGCTTCGCGAGCAGCAGCGAGAGGACGAGACCCGCTTCGAGCGGACGCCGGCGTGTCGCGAAGAACAGGCCGCTCGCGATCACGGCGAAGAAGGCGCCGCCCCACTGGCCGATCGCCCCCGAGAGCCAGAGCGGGACGTAGAGCGCAGCCGCGAGCATCGCTTCCGGCGACGGCGTCGGATCGATCGATCTGCGCACGAGCACGAGCGCGAGCGCCGAGAGCAGCAAGCCCGCGATCGTCGCGAGCGCATCGCCTCCGATCACGCCGAGCGCGTGCGCCGGCAGCGTGAGCCACACGAAGTAGGGCGGGCTGTCGAAGTGATCCCACTCGTGGACGTAGAGCGGCTCGCCCGCGAGAAAGCGGCTCGCCGCGCGGTCGAAGCACAGATAGTCGCCCGGCACTTCGCCGACTTCCCAGCGCGCCCACGCGACAAGCAACGTCCAGACGAGGAAGAGCGCGACGACGCCCGAGAGAGCTACACGTGTACGCGTCATCCGGCGCGCAACGAGACGAGCGTCGCAGCCTCTTGCGCGACGTGTGGCTCGATCGCGGCGATCTCGGTCGCCGGCGGCGCGCTCGCAGCATCGGCGATCTCCGTCAGCGCTTTCGCGAGCTCGGCTGCGGTCGGACGCGCATCCGGACGCTTTTCGAGGCAGTGCGCGACGAGCGCGACGAGCGCGGCGGGCACGTCCTTCGCCGCCTCGTCGAGGCGCATCGGCGCGAGCGCGATGTGCGCGTAGAGGAACGCCGCCGGCCCGCCCGGTGCCTCGAACGCGAGCCGGCCGCTCACGAGCAAGAAGAGAACGAGCCCCACGTTGTAGACGTCGCTCGCGGGCGAGGCCTCGGCCGGACGCTCGATCTGCTCGGGCGCGATGTACTCGGGCGTGCCGACGATCACGCCGCTCTTGGTGTGCCCGCCCACGTCGTTGCCACGCAGATCCGGCGCCTTCGCGATGCCGAAGTCGAGCAGCTTCACGCCCGGCGGCTCGCGCGTGAGCATGACGTTCTGCGGCTTCACGTCGCGATGGACGACGCCCGCGGTGTGCGCTGCCGCGAGCGCGTCGGCGAGCAAGGACGCGATGCGCGCAGCGTGGCCTGGCGCCATGGGGCCCGAGCGCGAGATGCGGCGCGCGAGCGTCTCGCCGCGCACGAGCTCGAGGATCTGGAAGAAGCGCCCCTTCTCGTCGACGTCGACGTGGAGCGAGCGGACGATCGCAGGGTGCGAGATGCTCGCGGCGGCGCGGGCCTCGCGGAGAAATCGCTGCAGCGCGTCGAGCTCGTCCGCGTTCGTCGCGCGCACGACCTTCACGGCGACCTCGCGCGATCCGACGCGATCGCGGCCGACGTACACCGCGCCCATGCCGCCCTGCCCGATCATGCGCTCGATGACGACGCGTCCGCCGATCTCGTCGCCGGGCTTGAGATCGCTCTGCACGGACTGCTCGCTGGCGAGCTGAGCGAGCGCGCGAGACAGCTCGGTCGATCGCTCGCGCACGCGCTCCATGAGCTGCGCGTTCAGCCGCTCGACCTCGGCCGCGTTCTCGACGATCTCCTTGACCTGCTCGGCAACGCGCGTCTCGAGGCCGTCTTTGATCGCGGTCAGCTCGCGGGTCTTCTCTTCGATCACGCGCTTGTCGTGGACCTCGCGCGCCATCGCGCGCGTCATCGTGCGCGCGAGCACGAAGCCGACTGCCGAGACGGTGAGCGCGCCCGCGAGGTTCGACAGACGCAGCGAATCGCTCGGCTGCGTGATGCCCGTGCCGATCCATAGCGTCGTGAGGCCCAGGGCGTAGGCGGCAACCGCGCCGAAGCTCGTCACGCGGAAGACCACCGCAGGCGCGAGCGCGCCGATGATGAACGCGTGGATGCTCGCCGTGAGGTTCTGATCCACGACGGTCGAGATGGCGGCGTGCGTCGTGTAGACGACGAACGTCACCTCGGCGAGCGAGCGCTGCCACCACGCTGCAGGACGGCGATCGGGCCACGCGAGCAGCGCGATCAGCGCCGAGATCGGGATGAGCGCCGCGTTGTTGGCCGAGAGGCCCTCGTGCCACGCCACGTCGGCGGCAGGCAGCGAGGCGCGCTCGGCGTCGCTCATCCGCAGCGCGATCACGTGCGCGACGTGCACGAGGAACATGAGCGGCACGAACGCGCGGATGCGCTTGAGGTTGTGCTGGACGCGCTCCTCGTCGAACGCGGCGCGCTCGGACGCGTCCGCATCGACCGAGAGCCAAGCGACGAGGCGAGCGAGCACGGCGACACCTTATCAAATGGCGCTGATATGCTCGACCGATGCTTCGAAACGTCCTTCTCCTCGCGATCGCGTCCTCTGCCCTCGCATCCTGCTCGAGCGATCCCGCGTCCGGCACCGATTCCGGACCGCAGTCGGCCGCGGATGCCGGGCACGCCGACGCAGGCAGCGCGACGGATGCGGGGCCGCTCGTGGCTCCCGACGCCTACTCGGCGACCGATCCGAACGCGGCGCTGCGAGCCATGTGCATCGCGGAGATCAACCGGCTGCGCGCGACGCGCGGACTGCCGCCGTACACGATGTGGACCGGGGTCGAGATGTGCACCGACGCACAAGCGACGTCCGACGAGACGAACCACGCCCCGCACCAAGCCTTCGGCATGCACGCGGGAGTGTGCGACGGGAACGGTCAGAACGAGTGCGAGGGGCAGGGCTCGAACATCGTCGCTTGCCTCGACCAGATGTGGGGCGAGCGCGATCAGCCCGGCTGCTCGGGATGCGACGCCTGCGCCGATGCCTACGACCCGAGCTGTCCGAACTGCGATTTCTTCGGGACCTCGACGGGCAACGTGTGCGGCCACTACGTCAACATGAGCGCGCGCTACTTCATGCAGGCTGCGTGCGGCTTCAGCAGCCTCGGCGGGTGGGACGTCATCAACTTCCGCTAGCGATCACGGTACGAGGCAGAGGTCGCGCTCGGTCCAGTCGGCGCCTTTGCGGCCATCGCGGGCGACGAACCAGAAGCGCACGAGCAGACCGGTCGGCAGCGCGGCGAGCTGCGTGGCGTCGAGGACCAAGTCGTCTTCGCCTTGGTGAGGGTGGCCCGTGATGGGGCGGCGCCAGGTCGTCGATGCGATCAGGCTCGCGTCGTTGTCGTCGATGCGCGTCGAGGCCGCGATGCGGCCCGCCGTCACGAAGTGGTTCATGTCGATGTGCTCGCGACCGGTCGTCGGATGACCGTCCGCGTCGTACGCGGGGTACATCTCGCGATCGTCGGGCGACACGCCGAAGACGAGGACCGGATCGGCCGGACCGCTGAGGCGCACGGTCGGTAGCGCGAAGGTCGACGCCATCGACGCGCAGCCCGCGGCGGGCACGTTCGGATCGGGCGGCTCCCACAGCAAGTCACCGAGGAAGATCCGATCGTCCTGCAGGTTCGGATTGCGATTGGCGAGCCGCACGTCGGGCACGATCTGCACGGCGAGCGAGTAGAGCTCGTTGCGATCGCCGTTCGTGCAGCTCACCGACGGAGTGATCGCGTCGATCGTCGCGGTGCCGTCGCCGATGCACGTGCCGAGGTACGTGAGCACGTACGTGCTCAAGCCCGGCATCAGACCGGTCGGCACGTCGAACGAGTGGTCGAGCGTGGGCGCCACCGCGCTCGCGACGCTCGCGCTCGCGGCGTCGAACGTGTTCGCGTCCACGCATCCGGTGATCCCGTTGAGGCCGGCAGCCGAGGCCTGATTGCACGCGACGAACGAGGTCGTCATCGGATCGGACGCGTGCGGCGGGCTCACGACGAGGTACTCCACCGTCGCGTGCTCGCCGGGGAGCAGCCACGCGCGCGTCGGATCGCCCGCGGCGTGTACGCGCGCCGCGACGACGCGTGTGCGATCGATGTGATCGCCCGGCAAGAACGTCCGACCGCACGCGACGAGCAAGAGCGAGAGCAACGCCACGCGCTTCACAGCTCACCTCGCAGGCCGAGTGACGGAATGATCGGCAGGCTCGGGATGATCTGCTGCTGCGTGTAGTCGTAGTTGTACGTCACGCCCTCTTGGTTCTGCTGGTTGTAGACGTTCTGGACGTCGATGTAGATCGAGAGCGCGACGTCGCCGATCTGGAAGCGCTTCGAGAAGCGCACGTCCAGGCGATTGAAGAGCGCGCTGCGCCCGCTGTACGCATCTCCGTAGACGGGTCGATACGAGCTCGCGCTGAGATCGCCGACCGATCCGGTCGTGGGCGTGTACGGGTTGCCGCTCACGAGGCGGAAGGTCGCGCCGAGCTCGAAGCCGCTGCCGATCAACCAGGTGAGCGCGAGCGTGAAGATGTGCGTCTGATCGAACGGCGAGAGATGCCAGGCCTCGCCCGGATGATCGAGCCACTCGGTGCGCATCAACGTGTACGAGAGGAAGCCGATGAGCGGGAGCGGGCCGCCCGGCTCGAGGCGCGCGCCGACCTCGAGACCGTATGCGCGCGCGAGACCCTGGTTCGAGAGGTTCTGGTTGCCACCGAATGAGATGCCCGTCGAGCTCGAGAGCTCGAGCCCGAGCGCGCTGTTTGCGATGCCGTTGTTCACGCCCGCGGAGACCACGCGATCGACCGTATAGCGGACGAACCCGTCGAGGCGCAGCGTGACCGCTTGCTCGGGAAGGCGCAGATCGACGCCGACGTCCGAGTGCAGCGAGTACATCGGCCCGAGCGTCTGGGTGCCGCTGCCGGGAAGCGACTGCTGGATGTCGGGCGGCTGCGAGAAGAGACCGATCGCGGCGCGCACGTCGAGGTTCGAGAGGATGTGCCAGCGCGTCGTCAGGCGCGGCGTGGCCGTCGCGCGGTTGATCTCGGTGTACCAGTCGACGCGGCCGCCCACGACGACGTCGAGGATCGGCGCGAGCGTGATCACGCTCTCGAGATAGAGCGCCGGGCGCGACACCGGCGAGTCGCGGTGCTGGTGCACGTCGGTCTGGCGCGTCGGATCCTGCGTCGGCCCCGCGGGCGAGGTGAAGATGTAGTCGAGGTAGTAAGGAATGATCTGGAGATCGAGGCCGCCGACGAGCGTGACAGCATCGTTCACGCGGGCCGACCACTGACTGCGCGCGATGATCGGCCACTGCGTGCGATCTTGGCGGAACGTCGCGCCGAACTGCGTCTGGTTGTAGTCGTAGCCGACCGCGAGCGTGACGTCGTGCGTGATGCCGGGCGCGTACACGTGGCGCCACTCGAGCTGCGCACGGTGGAACTGCGTGTCGAGACCGAACTGGGGCGCGCCCTGCGCGTTCGGATCCTGCGGCCCGACGGGCACGAACTGATCGTCGGATCCGTACATCATGAGTCGGAACCGGTTCTCGGAGTCCGGATGCCACGCGATGATGGACTGGTAGTCGTAGTAAGCGGGCGCGACGCCGAGGCCGGGGATGTTCAGCGCGCCGAGGATCGCGTCGATGTAGCTGCGCCGGATGGCGAAGGCGACGGAGAGCTGTCGGCTGATCGGGCCCTCGATGCTCGCCGACGCATCGATCACGTTGATGTCGAGGTGGGAGTGGATGCCGTCGCTGCGCGGATCGCGCACGTCGATCTGCAGGATGCCGCCCGTCGCGCGGCCGTAGCGCACGCCGAAGTTGCTCAGCATCAGGTTGAAGCCGTCGAGCAGGCGCGACTGGAAGAAGCTCGTGAGGCCGCCGAAGTGGTAGGCGAGCGAGACCGGGACGTCGCCGAGGAAGTACTGGCTGTCCTGCGGCGAGGCGCCGCGCACGAGCAGCACGCCGAGACCGAACGCGGGTCGCCCGACGCCGGGCAAGAGCTCGACGGCGCGCAATGCATCGCCACGCGTGCCGGCCATCTGCGTGAGCGCCGGGCCCGAGACGCGCTCGGTGATGCCGTCGTGGATGGGGCCGTCGACGATGCCGGTCGCCGAGTACGTGAGCGACTCGCGATCGGAGAGCTCGCGATCCGGATCTTCCACCGTCGCGAGCGGCTGCGTCTCTTCCTCGACGGTCGCGGCGGGCTCTTCTTCGATGACGTCGTACGGATTGTCCGGCGGCATCGCCACGACGGTGACGGTGAACACGTAGCGATATCGGATCCGAGAGCGGATCGGCACGCCATCGCGCATCGCCGGCGTGAAGCGGAAGCGTCGCGCCGCGTCCAGCGCAACGGCATCGAAGTCCGCGCCGCCGCTCTCCACGACCTCGGCCGCCTCGACGCTTCCGTCGGCCGCGATCGTGAGCGAGAGGAGCACGTTGGCCGTTTCGTTCTCGTGCCCGGCGGGATGCGGCGCTTCCACGAACTCGGTCAGCGCCGGCGGCGTGGACGTGTGCGCCACCGGCGGTGGCGGCTCGGGCGTGGCGCTCGGCGCGACGATGTCTTGTGCGCGCGCAACGGAGGCGACGCAGACAATCGACAGGAGCGCCGCCAGGAATCGCATCGGGCGGCCGGAAGCTAGCCCGCGAGCTGTCGCTCGACGAGCTTCCGATACGGTCCCTCGTGTTTCATCAGCTCGTGGTGGGTCCCGACCTCCACGATCTTGCCGCGATCGAGCACGACCACGCGGTCGGCATCCCGCACCGTCGACAAGCGATGCGCGATCACGAGGGTCGTCCGCCCTCGCATCAGACGGTCGAGCGCCTCTTTCACGAGGTGCTCGCTCTCGGCATCGAGCGCGCTGGTCGCCTCGTCGAGCACCAGCACGCGCGGGTTCTTGAGCACCGCGCGCGCGATCGCGATGCGTTGTTTCTGTCCGCCCGAGAGCTGCACGCCGCGCTCGCCCACGTTGGTCGCGTAGCCCTCCGGAAATCGCCCGACGAAGTCGTGCGCATTGGCGACCTTCGCGGCGTCCTCGACCTCGGTCTGCGATGCGCCGCGACGGCCGTAGCGGATGTTGTCGGCGATCGACGTGGAGAAGAGGATCGGCTCCTGCGAGACGACGCCGACCTGCTCGCGCAGCCAGTCGGGATCGAGCGTGCGCAGATCGCGCCCATCGAGCAACACGACGCCGTCGTTCGGATCGTAGAGGCGCGAGAGCAGACCCGCGATGGTGCTCTTGCCCGCGCCGGACGCGCCGACGATCGCGACGAGCTGGCCGGGCGCGATCGCGAGATCGACGTCGTCGAGCACGCGCACGTCGGGCCGCGCCGGATAACGGAAGCCGACGTGCTCGAACTTGATCGCACCCTCGAGCGTCTCGACCTTGTCGCCCGACTTCGGCATCGCCGGCTTGCGATCGAGCAGCTCGAACAGGCGCTCCGCCGCGCCGCCGGCCTTCGTGAGATCGCCGTAGAGATCGGTGAGCGATCCGAGCGAGACCGCGACGAGCAGCGTGTAGACGAGGAACGCGGTCAGATCGCCGACGCTCATGTCGCCGTCGAGCACGAGGTGCCCGCCGCGCCAGAGGACGAGCGACGCGGCGGAGAGACCGAAGAACGAGGCGATGCCCGTGAAGGCGCCGCCCATGCGGATGCGCTTGCGTGCGAGATCGAAGCTGCGCATCACGGCGCGTCCGTATCGCTCGGCCTCGATGGGCTCCGCGGCGAAGCTGCGCACGGTGCGGATGCCGGCGAGGCTCTCTTCGGCGATCTCGCTCGCGCTACCGACGGCCTCTTGCACGTCGCGCGAGAGCGAGCGCAGGCGCCGGCCGTACGTCACGGCCGAGAGCGCGATCGGCGGCACGACCACCAGCATCAGCAGCGTGAGAGACGGCGACGTGTAGAAGAGCAGCGCGATCCCGCCGATCGCGGTCGCGACGTTCCGCAGGCCCTGCGACACGTTCACCGAGACCGCGTTCTGGAGCACGGCCGTGTCCGCCGAGAGCCGGCTCAGCAGATCGCCCGTGCGTCGCTCGTCGAAGAACGCGATCTCTTGATCGAGGATCGCGCGGTAACAGTCCTCGCGCAGGCGCGCGACGATGCGCTCGCCGGCCGTGGTGAAGAGCACGTAGCGGATGCTCGTCGCGACCGCCTGGATCGCGAGCACGACGGTCATGAAGATCGCGGTCCGATCGATGATGCTCGCCGAGCGCTCCGACACGGCTTGATCCAGCAGCACGCGAATGGCCTGCGGGTACGCGAGGCTCGCGCTCGATCCGATCGCCAGGAACAGAGTTCCGACGACGAGCGAGCGCGCTTCGGTACGCGCGAGCGAGACCACGCGCCAGAGCGAGTCACGTCGATCCGGCGTTTTGCCCCGCTTCACTTCTGCCACGGAAGCCGCATTCATGCGTGCAGCGAGGCAGCGGAGCAAGAGCGGCAACGATTCTTCATGCCGCGGATCGTCTCGGCTGAGACGTGCATGCACGAGGGAGCAGCCTGAAACAGCGGTTCTCCGCGATCGACCGGTGGCGTCTCGATTGCTTGCCGAGACGCATGTCGATCAGTCTCGAGGTCACCAGCTCCGCTCTTGCCGCCGACGCGCCGATGCCGGCGCGCTTCACGGCCGACGGAGAGAACGTATCGCCGCCGCTCTCGTGGGGCACGCCACCACCCGAGACCAAGAGCTTCGCGATCGTGGTCGACGATCCGGACGCGTTGGCGAAGCCGAACTTCCATCACTGGTCGGCGTGGAACATCCCGGCCGATCAGCGCGAGCTGCACGCGGGCATCACGACGTCGGAAGATGCCGCGGATCTGCGGCAGGGTCGCAACGACTTCGACGCGACGGGCTACGGCGGGCCCAAACCGCCGCGCGGAGAGACGCATCGGTACGTGTTCCGCGTGCTGGCGCTCGACGTGGTGCCCGATCTGCCGACGGGCTCCACGCGCCACGCGCTCGAGCAAGCCATCGAGGGCCACGTGCTCGCCGAAGGAAGACTCGTGGTGCCGTATCGGAGGACACCGTGAGCCGCCGCTTCCGCGATCGGATCGAAGCGGGCCGGCACCTCGTGCTGCCGCTCGCACATCTCGCGGGAGAGAAGCCCATCGTGCTCGGGTTGCCGCGCGGCGGTCTGCCGGTCGCGCACGAGATCGCGGTCTCGCTGCGTGCGCCGCTCGACGTCCTCGTCGCGCGCAAGCTCGGTGCGCCGGGCCATCCCGAGCTCGGGATCGGCGCGATCGCGGAGAATGGCGCGCGCTACGTCGACGAGGCCCTCGTGGCGCAGCTCGGCGTGACGCCCTTCGAGCTCGCGCGCATCGAAGCGACGGAGCGGGCGGAGCTCGATCGGCGAATCGAGCTCTATCGCGGCGAGCGGCCACCGCTCGACGTGAAGGGGCGCACGGTGGTCATCGTCGACGACGGGCTCGCGACCGGCGGAACGGCGCGCGCCGCGATCCGATCGGTGCGCGCGCGAGACGCGAAACGGATCGTGTTCGCGGCGCCGGTTTGCGCGCCCGAGACCGCTGCAGCGATCCGCGAGGAGATCGACGAGATCGTGTGTCTCTCGGAGCCGCCGACGTTCCGCGCGGTGGGCCTCTGGTACGACGACTTCACACAGACCACCGATCAAGAAGTGCTGGCGGCGCTGGAGCGTGCGCGGCGTAGCAATCGGTCCGACGGATCGAGCCAGAAGAAGCCGAGCGGCTCGCAGATCAAGGACGGCAATCGCACCGTCACGATCCAGGCGGGCGACGTACGGCTCGAGGGCACGCTCTCGATCCCGTCGCACGCGACGTCGGTCGTGCTCTTCGCGCACGGCAGCGGCTCGAGCCGACACAGCACGCGCAATCGATACGTCGCGGGTGAGCTCGAGCGCGCCGGCATCGCTACGCTCTTGCTCGATCTGCTCTCGCTCGAAGAAGAGGTGAACCTCGTCGGCTTACGGGAGATTTACCGGCTAGTGGGCCTCGCGGCGACGCATCAAATCTGCCAGAGAAATCTCGCCAGCAACCGCCTGAAATCGGCGCGCCTCTGGGAAAAA
>CAYSCF010000213.1:0-11608 GCA_964429305.1 uncultured Sandaracinaceae bacterium
GAGGACACGGAGGATGGGGAGGAGGACGAAGACGATCCCGATGCGGCGCAGCGGATTCCTTTCGGCCCTTTCCTCGCCCTCGGCGGGCTGGAGTTCCTCTTCTTCGGCGAGCAGTTCATCGCCTGGTACCTGCGCTTGTTCGAGTAGCGCCGCGCATGGCACCGGCGTTGCTCGCTCGACGCCGCATGACGCTCCGGCACATGGTGACACTCGCGTTCGTGCTCACCGGCTGCGAGGTCGCGACGGTGGCTCCGGCGGACCTCGATCCGTGCACTCAGTTCGACGCCATCGCGGGACATAGCGTCACCTTGCCGGTTCACCTCGATACCCACGTCCTGGTCTATGGAGAGTCGTTGGGCTCGAACGACTTCTGCGCGACGGCCACGTGCACCGACTGCGCGCGTTGGTGGGTCTCGGTCGCGTGCCCCGACAGGTACATCGCGTTCGTCCCTGGCGACCACGTGGGCCTCGACATCGATCTCGGGACGACGGGGAACTTCTTCTGCATCGGCCCCGGAGACGGTACGCCGCAGGGCGGCGCGAGCTGCGAGCCGACCGAGTGTTCTCGCCTCAGCGGTGCGTGGGCGGTCAGTCATGTCCGGAGCGTGACCGGCGTGCTGCAGTCGACGCCACGCCCGGATCGCGCCATCGACGGACGGCCCATCTATTGGTTCGCGATGGAGTCTTTCGAGTCGGTGCCGTACGACGCGGCCGAAGACTGTGACCCGGCCGTGCCGCGTCTGGGCTGCCCGTGCATGGGCGTCCAGACGCTCTGTCCTTTCGGGCTCTCGTGCGGTACGGGGGCCACGCCGACGGTGTGGACGACCTACCCCGACATCTGTGGGATTGGCTGAGCCCCGAAAAGAAACGGCCCGGCGAGCTCTCGCTCACCGGGCCATCTCCGACACAGCTGCGAAAGGACTACTCGTCCTTGGCCGCCGTCGCGCTCGCGAGCTTGTCCGCGAGCTTCTCCTTGAGCACGTCGCCGAGCTTCGTGCCCGGACGGCCGCTCGGGCCGACCTTGCGCTCTGCCGCTGCTTCGACGCCACGGTCCTCGTTGAACTTGAGGGCCTCGACACCAGGCAGCTGACCCTTCTTGAGGCTCAGCGTGATGCGACGCTCGCCGGGGCTGACGTCGATGATCTCGGCCTTCACGATCTGGCCCTCGGTGACGGCCTTGCGGGCGTCGTCGACGCGGTCGTAGCTGATCTCGCTCAGGGGAACGAGACCCTCAACGCCACGCTCGAGCTCGACGAACACGCCGAAGTCCGCGATCGAGATGACGCGCACCTCGAGCAGCGTGCCCTGCGGGTAGTCCTGCGGGATCCGCGTCCAGGGATCTTCGTAGAGCTGCTTGATGCCGAGCGAGACCTTCTTCTCCTCGTGATTGATGGAGAGGATGATCGCCTCGACCTCGTCGCCCTTCTTGTAGACGTCGGCCGGGTTGTTGATCCGCTGCGTCCAGCTGAGGTCGGACTTGTGGACCATGCCGTCCACGCCCTCTTCGATGCCGACGAAGACGCCGTAATCGGTGACGCTACGAACCTTGCCGCGGATGATGTCGCCCGGATTGTACTTCTGGGTGAAGAGAGTCCACGGATCGGGCTCGAGCTGCTTGAGGCCGAGCGAGATGCGCTTGTTGGCCGCGTCGACGTCGAGGATGACCGTCTCCACTTCCTGGCCCATCTCGAGGACCTTGCTCGGGTGCTTGGGCTTCTTCCACGACATCTCGCTGACGTGGATGAGGCCTTCGATGCCGGGCATGAGCTCGACGAATGCGCCGTAGTCCGTGAGCGAGACGACCTTGCCGGTCATCTTCATGCCGCTCGGGAACTTCTCGGCCGCCGTGTTCCACGGATCGTCGATCGTCTGCTTGAGACCGAGCGACACACGCTCCGTCTCCGCGTTGTACTTGAGGACCTTGACGGTCACTTCGTCGCCGACCTGGAACACTTCGCTCGGATGAGCGACGCGGCCCCAGCTCATGTCGGTGATGTGGAGGAGGCCGTCGATACCGCCGAGGTCGACGAACGCGCCGTACTCGGTGATGTTCTTGATGACGCCCGTGACGACCATGCCCTCTTCGAGGTTCTGGAGCGTGCGCGCCTTGAGCTCGTCCCGCTCCTTCTCGAGAAGGACGCGGCGCGAGACCACGATGTTGCCGCGCTGCTTGTGGAACTTGATGACCTTGAAGTCGAAGGTCTGGCCGAGGAGCTTGTCGAGGTTGCGGACCGGGCGGAGGTCGACCTGCGAGCCCGGGAGGAACGCCTTCACGCCGCCGCGGATGGTGACCGAGAGGCCACCCTTCACGCGCGCGGTGATCGTGCCCTGGATCAGCTCGTCGCGATCACGCGCCGCGCTGATCTCGTCCCACACCTTGAGACGGTCGGCCTTCTCCTTGGAGAGGAGCACGAGGCCGTCGTCGGTCTCTTTGGACTCGACGAGCACGTCGACGACGTCGCCGACCTTGACCTGAGCATCGCCCGCGGGGCCGATGAACTCGTACATCGGGATGACGCCTTCGGACTTGTATCCGATGTCGACGACCACGACGTCTTTGCCGAGCGCGATGACCGTTCCGGAGACGATCTCGCCTTCTTTGAGCGAGTCCGCTTTCGCGACGGATTCTTCGAACAGCGCTGCGAAGCTGCCCTTCTTGGGAGCGGCCGCGTTCGGAGCGGTAATGGGGGTGGTGCTAGCCATGTGTGTGGTTCGGGACCTTTCTCTCGGAGCAGAACGGCCTTCGGGAAAGACGTCGCCAGACGACAGGAGTGGTCCGCGGAGCGGACCCGACGCAACTGTGTCGGCCAGGCTTTGCCTGGCACTTCTGTCGGGGCGACGCGGCTCGCCGGAAGGGATGGGCCAGCAGAGCTGGCGTTGGCTGGAGGCTGGGGTTGAGAAATACGAGGAATGTGCTTGCGCACGCCCCTCGCGGTTTGGGGGGCGACACGATTAGCAGCGCCAGAAACCCGAGTCAACGCAGCGAACGGACGGGGCGTCGACGCCGCACGGCGATCACCAGCAGCGCGAGGCCCATCGGTGCGGCGGCCACCGGCTGCGGCCGGCCACCGATCGAGCAGGCGCGGATGAGATAGCGGCCGTCGCCCACGCCGGCGTCGGGCATCGCGCCCGCCTCGACCGTCGTCGTCGGCAGATGCGCGACGCACACGACGTTCGACAGGACGCTCTCGTTGTACGCGCTGTCGAGCACGGTGATGGCGAGCGCGCCTTGCTCTCCGTAGTGCGCGGGTGACCAGCCGAAGACGCGAGCATCCAGGCCGACCATCGTGTGGCTGTGAGGGAAGAAGTCCTCCGTCGCGAGCAGGTCGTGCGGCGCTGGCGCGCCCGGCACGAGCAACGGCGACGACGGGTGCGCGACTCCAGCGTCGTCCGTGCCGCATCCGGCGGGGTCGAAGTAGACGAACATGCCGGTGGCATCGGGGAGATCCGGAGGATTGGCCCACGTGAGATCGATCTCGTCGTCACCGTAGGGGCTCGATGGGATCGTCGGCGCGCTCGGCGCGTCGACGTCCAGCGCGATCTGGATGAACGTGTACGAGCCGGGCAAGAACTGAGTCGTCTCGTCGGGGGAGACCGCGGCGTCCAAGAGCCAGAACGTGGCGCTGTCGCTGACGCAGCCGCCGAAGAGCTCGCGTGGCGTCACGCCCATCGTGAAGCTCGAGGTCGCTGCGAAGCGTTCGTTCACGCCCGGCTCGAGCACGACCGGACGGCAGACGGAATCGGGAGGCAGCCGGGCGGAAGCGTCTCCGCACGTCGTCGTGACGCTCGAAGAGCGCCACACGTCGACGAATCGCGTGGTGGTCGCCAGGCCGAGACCACTCAGCTCGAAGGGAATGACCTCGTCGCACTCGGAGCGTCCGATGGGCATCTGGACGAGGTTGTCCGAGAGAGTGCTGCCTCCCAGGTGATGGCCGAAGCCGCCGGTGGTCACGGCGAGCTGCGCGCGCGCAGCGAGCGGTGTCGCGAGAGCCAACGCGATCGCGAGAGCGAGACGAACGACGAGGAGCGAGTGTGAGTGCATGCGCGTCGTCGAGCAGCATTCGTTCCACGCGAGCGCACACGACTTCTCGCGTGCTGCGCGCGCATCGAGCGAACGATCGATCGACATCCTGTCGTGATCGAGCGAGTCACGACGACGAAGCGTCCGAGCCCATTTTCGCGATGCGAAACGCAACCGCGAACGTTCGACGGATCACGCGCGCGCTGGCCACTCATGCGTGTGCGCGAGCTCTTCACTCGACGCGCACGTCGTCGATCCACGTCGGCACGGTGGGCGAGGAGGGAAGCGTCCCACACGCACCGTTCTGATCGCCGATGACCACGACGACCTCGCCGGTCGCGGTGCTCGGCAGCGGCGTGACGTCGTCGACGACCTCGCTCGCGTCCGTCCACGTCGCATCGCCGGTGGGGAAGTCCATCGTCGGCGTAGGTGCTCCCTCGGACCGCTCGACGCCGGTCGTCATCGCGTAGACGGCCACGCGGAAAGGGGCGGAGGCCCACGTCGAAGGAGCGCCACGAGCGAGGAAGCGAGCGCGCACGTGCACCGCGGTCGCGCCAACGGGAACGGTGAGCCGGACGACCGCGCGCGCGCCACCGCGCCCCGATTCGTCGGTCGCGCCGAGATAGACAGAGCGTGCGCCGGTGATGGCAGGGAGCGTCCCGAAGTGATCGGAGATCCTCGCGTCGCCCTCGAGGTGCGCGGACGTGCCGAGCTCGAATCCTTCGTTCGCGACCGGCGACGGAATCGGGAGCGTCGCAATGGTGGGCGGCAGCAAGAGTGCGTGGCCGTCGAGATCGGTGATGGGCTCGCTCGAACGGAACGTCAGCGTCGTGTCGAGAGGAAGCATCGTGCCGTACGGGATGCTCCAGCCGATGGCACGCGTCGGCGTCGTCTCGAGATAGTCGCCGAACGGCTCGATCGCGACGCGCGTACCGTCGGTCGCCTCGAGCCACGCGTCCGTCGGAAGCAACATCGGCTCGCTGCCGTCGAAGACCGGGGCGTCGCCGCTCGACACGGGCACGTGCGCGGGCACTGCGGCGCGGAGGCTGAGCACGGGAGGATCGCTCTCCCGCACGCCCGCGACCGTCACGGTCACGTCCAGCGACTCGGAGGCGGCGTCACCGAGCAGATACGTCACCGTCCCCGTGCCACTGCCGCGCACGCGATCGGCGAGTCCGTCCGCGTCCTCGTCGACGAACAGGACGTGCGTCTGGAGATCGATGCCGTCCAGGCGCAGGCATTCGGGGGTGATGGAGCCTCCGAATCGCCAGCGCACGGGCCAGCCGGCCGCCTCTCGCGCCGTCGGCGTCGTCACGATCGAGCCGGTGCCGACCGTCAGATCGAGCGCTCCGTCGGCGCGAGCCGAAGCGAAGAGCGTCGCAGTGACCGTGTGGGGAAGGCTCGACGGCGTGAACGGCGCGTAGGCGATGCTCAGCGTCACGCGGAAGCTCGTGCCGGCGCCGATCATCGGCTCCGCCGCGTCGTCAGTGACCGCGTCGCTCGCGTCGTCGGCGACCGCGTCCTCGATCCACGCGTCGCGCGTCGCAGCGTCCGGAACGACGAAGGCATCGGAGCCGCCATCGAACGCTCGCGCAGCGTCCGGAACGACGAACGCGTCGATCCACGGAAGCGAGGCGTCCGTGCCCGCGTCCGCATCCGGAGGCGGACCGCCGCACGCCATGGTGAGACCGATCACCAGCGCCGCCCCGAATCGCATCCCCGAAGCGTAACGGCGTTTCCGAATCGGCGCCTGGGCTCGCCGTTCGCACGCGAGGCACGCAACGCCCGACGTCGCCCGACCGACCATTCCGTGAAAGAATGAAGGAGTCATGACGGCAAAGTCGGCACGACGCTGCGGGTCTTGACCGAGGTCCGCGACGAGCAACGGCGGATGCGAGCCGAGATCGCCGAGCTCGGATCCATCGTGTCGAACGAGCTGAAGGCCGTCGCGAGCGTGCTCGTCGACGTGCGAGATCTCCTGCGCGATCGGCTCGACGTTTCGCGACGAGGTCCGTGATCACGAGCGACGCATCAGCGCGCTCGAGCGCGGCGCCGGCTGACCGAGCAATTCCCCCAGCTCACCCGCTCCGGGCCCTCCCGTCCGCGGGCGGTGCCCGCTCCCGTCCGGGTCCTCCGGGGTGAGCACTCTCGCAGGCGATCACCCGCGGGCGCGGACGGTCGCTTCCATGTGGTCGACGACCTGATCGAGCGACATCGCGGTGCTGTCGACGAGGATCGCATCGCGTGCTTGTGCGAGCGGCGCGGTCGGGCGCGAGGTGTCGCGTCGGTCGCGCTCGCGCATCTCGCCGAGCACCTCGTCGAGCGTCGTGGTCGTGCCCTTCGCGAGCAGCTCCTTGAGGCGGCGCTTGCCGCGCTCTTCGTCGCTCGCGGTGAGGAAGAACTTCACGTCGGCATCGGGGAACACGACCGTGCCGATGTCGCGACCTTCCATCACGACGCCGCCCGCCACGCCCATCGCCTGCTGCACGCCCATCAGCGCATCGCGGACCGGCGGCAGCGCCGACACCTTGCTCGCGCCCTGAGAGATGTGCGGCGAGCGCAGATCCTTCTCGCGATCGACGCCGTCGACGAAGAGATGCGTCGCATCGCCCACGCGACGGAACTCGAACGTCGCGTCGGCCGCGATCTTCGAAAGGCCCGCCGCATCGTCCCACGAGACGCCGCGCGCATCGGCGGTCAGCGCGACGGCACGATAGAGCGCACCGGTGTCGATGCGCACGTACCCGAGACGCGTCGCGAGCGCGTACGAGACGGTGCTCTTGCCCGCGCCCGCCGGCCCGTCGATCGCCACCACGAAGCCTTTCTCTCGCTTGCTCACGCGTCGCTTCCTACCAGTTCTTCGCGCACGTCGGCACCCAGAGATCGCAGCAATGCGGCGAAGCCGGGAAAGCTCGTGTCGACGCAGTCGACGTCGTCGACGAGCGTCTCACCCTCGGCCACGAGGCCGAGAACGACCGCGCTCATCGCGATGCGGTGATCGCCACGGCTCTCGACGTGGGCCGCGCGTAGGCCGCGACCGCCGTGGATCGTGAGGCCGTCCTGCAGCTCGACGGCGTCGCCACCGAACGCACGCAGCACCTCCGCCATCGTGGCGATGCGATCGCTCTCTTTGACGCGGAGCTCTTCGGCATCGCGCACCTCGGTGCGGCCGTGCGCGGCGGTCGCGAGCGCGGCGAACACCGGGACCTCGTCGATCATGCGCGCGATCATCTCGCCGCCGATGCGCGTCGGCGCGAGCGAGCCGTGCAACACGTGCAGCGTCGCGACCGGCTCGTTGCCTGCCGCATCGCCTCGAGGGACCGTCTCCGTGTGTGCGCGCATACCGCGCAGTGCGTCGAGAAAGCCCGTGCGTGTCGGGTTCACGCCGACGCCTTCGATCTCGATCTCGCTCCCCGGGACCATCGCGGCCGCCGCGACGAGGAACGCCGCCGAGCTGATGTCGCCGGGCACCGTCCACTCGAACGCGGGAAAACGCCGCGTCTCCCATCGCGAAGGATCGAGCACGCACATCGCGCCGAACGCCTCGAGCGGCGCGCCGAGCGCGACCAACATTCGCTCGGTGTGATCGCGCGAGAGCGTGGGCTCGGCAATCGCGGTCGGCCCGTCGGCCCAGAGCCCCGAGAGCAAGAGCGCGCTCTTCACCTGGGCGCTCGCGACCTCGGTGCGGACCTCGAGCGCGCTCAGACGCTCGCCTTCGATCAGCGGCGCGACGGAGAGCGGCGGATAGTGCTCGCCCTCCTTCGCACCGCGCACGCCCGCGATGTGGGCGCCGCGCGCGCGCAGCGGCTCGACCACGCGACGCATCGGGCGGCGCGTGAGGCTCGCGTCGCCGATCAGGCGCGTGCCGAACTTCTGCGCGGCGAGCACACCTGCGAGCAGGCGCATCGTCGTGCCCGAGTTGCCGCAGTCGATCGCGCCGTCCGGCATCCGCAGCCCGTCGAGCCCGACCCCGTCGATGCGCGCGACGCCGTTCGCGATCTCGTAGCGTGCGCCCATCTTCTGCATCGCCGTCGCGGTCGACGCGTTGTCGAGGCCGCCCGAGAGACCACGCACGAGCGAGCGCCCCTCGGCGAGCGCGCCGAACAAGAGCGCGCGATGGCCGATCGACTTGTCACCGGGCACACGCGCGATGCCGCGCAACGGGCCGCCAGGACGAACGCGGAAGCGCTTCACGAGAGCACGCCCCTTGCGGTCGCCACGATCACTCCGCTTCGGGGCGCGGGTAGCTGCCGAGGATGCGCACGTTGCGCGCCTTGCTGCGCACCTCTTCGATCGCCGTCAGGACCG
Source organism: uncultured Sandaracinaceae bacterium (assembly GCA_964429305.1). Taxonomy (GTDB): domain Bacteria; phylum Myxococcota_A; class Polyangia; order Polyangiales; family Sandaracinaceae; genus JBBSAT01. Next base: position 8,330 of record CAYSCF010000213.1, read on the forward strand.
GCCGATCGCTGACGTGGCCGTCGAGCTCGAGAAAGAAGAGCTCGCCGAGACCGCTCGAAGCGACGCGTCGCGACTCGAGCCGCGTGAGGTTGATCTCGCGCTCCGCGAACGGCTGCAGTGCACCGTAGAGCGAGCCCGGCTCTTCGCCGAGCGTCAGCGCGAGCACGGTGCGATCGCGGCCCGTGCGCCGCGGCGACTCGTGGCCGAGCACGACGAAGCGGAGCTGCACCGTGGCGTCGTCCTCGACGTTGCGACGCAGGATGCGCAGATCGGCGAGCTCGCCGAGCAGCTCCGGGCCGACGGCCGCGGCACCGTGATCTTCTGCCGCGAGCTCTGCCGCGACGATGCCCGACTGCATGTCGAGCTGCGGCGCGCGCGCGAACTCCGCCTTCAGGACACGCGTCGTCGCCGCGAACGCGGACGCGGTGCCGTAGATCTTCTCCACGTCGCCCGCGTTCCCGGTCTTCGAGAAGAGGTGATAGTGACCGGACAGAGAGCGCTCGGCCGTGATGCGCGCGCGACCCGCGGCCAGGCCACTGAGCGTCGCGAACAGAGTCCCGTCCGACGACGTCTCGAGCGGTACGACGCCGTGGCCGACCGATTGGCGCTCGAGCGCCGCGAAGACCTCGTTCACGCCATCGAACGCCTGGATGATCGCGCGCGACCCGAAGTGTGCGCGCGCCGCAGCGTGCGCGAAGCCGCCCGCGGGCCCGAGCACGCCGACCTTCACGGGCGCGATCATCTCGGCCGACGCGGAGAGAACCTCGCGGACGACGGGCTCGAGCGCGTTGGCCGGGAAGTCGCGGCGGATCTCGCGGAGGCGCGCCACGACCTCGCCGCTCGTGGGCAGCGACACGAACGCGGCTGGATCGCCCTCCTTGATCGCCGCCATCTCGCGCACGGCGCGCGCGCGCGCATCGAGCGCCTTGACGAGATCGTTGTCGGCCGCGTCGAGCGCGGTGCGGAGCTGAGCGATGCGATCGCGTGAGTCGGACATCGGCAGCAGCGATGCTAGCAGAAGGCGCGGCCTAGCTCGCCATGCCCTTGAGCTTCGCGATCAGGTTCAACGCTTCGAGCGGGGTGAGGCGATCGAGATCGAGACCGTGGAGCGCCTCCTCGATCGGGGAGCGCATCGGGGCCTCACCGTGCTTCGCGGCGAAGAGCTCCATCTGGCTCGTCGCGCGCCGCGCCTCCGCGCCCCCGTGCTCGAGATCCGCCAGGACCTGGCGCGCGCGCGCGAGCACGCCTTCGGGCAGGCCCGCGAGGCGTGCGACCGCGACGCCGTAGCTGCTCTTGGCGGCGCCGCGTACGAGGCGATGCAGGAACACGACATCGGTCGTCGTTCCGTCGCGACCCGGCTGCTCGCGCGCGGCCACGTTGTAGTTGGCGACCCTTCCCTCGCGCAGCGCCTCGAGCGCGCAGAGCTCGTGGTAGTGCGTCGCGAAGAGCGCGCGGCAGCCGATGATTCCGTCGAGGTGCTCGGCGACGGCCCACGCGATCGCGAGACCATCGAAGGTGCTCGTGCCGCGTCCGATCTCGTCGAGCAGTACGAGCGAGCGTCGCGTCGCGCCGGCGCAGAGCGTGGCGGTCTCGCGCATCTCGACCATGAACGTGCTCTGCCCGCGGCCGAGGTTGTCGCTCGCGCCGACGCGCGTGTAGATCCGATCGACGAGGCCGACGCGTGCGCGGGCGGCAGGAACGAACGAGCCCGCCTGCGCGAGGATCACGCAGAGCGCCGTCTGGCGCATCACGGTCGACTTGCCCGCCATGTTGGGGCCCGTGATGACGAGCAGGCGCTCGCCCTCGGCGTCCACGCGCACGTCGTTCGGCACGACGCTGCCCTCGGGCGCGAGCGCTTCGACGATCGGATGGCGCGAATCGTCGAGCTCGATGCAGAGCGAGTCGTCGACGATCGGCCGATGGTATCCGCGCTTCTGTGCGAGCTCGGCGAGCGCCGCGTGCACGTCGAGATCCCCGATCACGGCGCCGAGCGCGCGGATGCGCGAGGCCTTCTTGCCGACCGCGCGACGCAGCTCCTCGAACACGGCCTGCTCGAGCGAGCGCATGCGATCTTCGGCGCCGAGGATCTTCTCGGCGAGATCGTCCAGCTCGTCCGTCGTGAAGCGCTCGCCGTTGGCGATGGTCTGCTTGCGGCGGAAGTGCTTCGGGACACGACCGAGGTTCGTGCGCGTGATCTCGAAGTAGTAGCCGAACACGCGGTTGAAGCGGACCTCGAGACCGGCGATGCCGGACGCGACACGCTCGCGGCTCTCGAGCGCGAGCAGCACGTCCTTGCTGGAGGTCGCGAGCATTCGGAGCTCGTCGATGCGCGCGTCCACGCGATCGCGGACGAGGCCGCCCTGCGTCGCGACGTGCGGCGGCGCGTCGACGAGGATGCGCTCGAGCTCCTCGCACACGTCGCCCACCAGATCGGCCACGCGCAGCGCCGAGAGCGCATCGCCTTCCTGGCCCAGAGCGCAGAGCTCGTCGGCGGCGCGCAGCCCGGCGGCGAGGCTCGAGAGATCGCGCGGTGTGGCGACGTCGAGCTCGGCGCGCGTCGCGAGTCGCTCGAGATCGGAGACGCGGCTCAGTCGCGCGCGCACCTCGCGTCGCAGCGGCGGATCGAGCACCAGCGTCTCCACCGCATCGTGACGGCGTCGGATCGAGGCGACCTCGGCCAGGGGCGAGAGCAAGCGGCGCCGCAGCGTCCGCGCGCCCATCGACGTGCTCGTCTCGTCGATCAGCGCGAGCAGCGATCCTTCGCGCTCGCCGCTCAGCGTACGCACGAGCTCGAGGTTGCGGATCGCCGCGTCGTCGAGCTGGAGGAACGCGGCCGGGTCGTACGATGCGATCGTGCGGACACCGACGGTCGCGCGCGGCTGGCTCTCTTTCGCGGCTGCGAGCGCGACGGCGACGGCCTGTCGTCCCAGCTCCGTCAGCGCATCGGCGCGCTGCGCCTCGCTCTCGCCCAGCTGATCGGCGATGCGCGCGCGCGGATCGGCGATGGCAGCGCAGGGCACCACGCGCGCGCGCGGCAGCGCCTTCTCGACGACGGTCCGCAGCGATGCGTCCCCGACGACGAGGACCTCGCGCAGATCGAGACGCACCAGCTCTCCGAGCAGCTCCGACGGAGCGCGCAGCGTACACACCGCGAGATCGGCGCGGGTCAGCTCGAGCGAGGCGAGCGCGTGCTCGGTCCCGTTCGACGCGAGCACGCCGAGCAGGTCGTCGGCGCGCGCGTCGAGCGTGTCGGGATCGAGCGCGAGCCCCGGCGTGACG
>CAYSCF010000214.1:0-11461 GCA_964429305.1 uncultured Sandaracinaceae bacterium
TGCGTGCGGCCCGCCGAATCGCGTACGCGGACCGGTGTCACGTAGGGTGCTCGTGCGGCGCGTCGGACGTCCTTCCCGCCCACCGGCTCCACCGCTCGCCCCAGGTCGGGCGTGATGCCGGTGGCGGCGACGATGTCACGTGCGAGCTCCGCAGCCGACTGGGGACGAGTGCTCCGATCGCGTGCGAGCGTGCGTGCGAGAACCACGTCCAGTGCGTCCGGCACTTCGGGCAAGAGCGCAGAGATCGCTGGCGGCTTCTTTCCGGCGAGAAGCGTCGTCAACAGTTCACCCGGGCCGCCCGGAAACGGAACGTCGCCGACGAGGGCTTCGTAGAGCGTCACACCGGCCGCGAACAGGTCCGCGCGATGATCGACCTCCTCCGCCAAGAGCTGCTCGGGCGCCATGTACTCGTACGTGCCGAGGCGCTCTCCGACTTGTGTCAGCTTCGCCATCACCTCGGAGCCGCCGATGCTCGCGACACCGAAGTCGACCAGCTTCGTCTGCTCGGTGCGTGCGCGCGTGCGCGCGATGAACACGTTGCTGGGCTTCACGTCGCGATGGACGACACCGGCACGGTGCGCGGCGTCGAGCGCTTCGCAGAGATCGAGCGCTATCGGTACGGCGACCGACAGCGGGAGCCGACGACGCGTGGCCAGCAGATCGTCGAGCCCCCGACCGTCGAGCATCTCGAGCACGAGATACGTACCTCGCGCTTCGAGGCCACTGTCGAGCGCCTCGACTACGTTCGGATGTCGCGCGAGCTCGAGCGCACGCGCCTCGCGAAGCAGTCGCGCACCGAGCGTCGGCAGGTCACGCGCGTCGGCCGAGAGCATCTTGATCGCGACGCGCCGACCCAGATGGATGTGCTCGGCCTCGTAGACGACGCCCATGCCGCCCCGAGCGATTTCGCGTCGTACGCGATAGCGAACGTCCACCAGGTCGCCGGGCTGGAGCTCGCTGCGTGACGCCTCATCCATCGTGTCGATCCATTCGTGCGAGCAGCAGCGTCATTCGCATCACGCTCGTGCGCGCGGCCAAGTGTGTGCGGGAAACGCGGGTCCCGGCTTCGCGACCAAGTATCCCTGGACCAGGTCGCAGCCGAGCTCGAGCACGGTGTCGAGCTCAGCCGTAGTCTCGACACCCTCGGCCACCACCATGATCCCCAGATCGCGACACGCGTGGGTGACCGACTCGACTAGCCGCTGTTTGGTGCGCGATCCGTCGATGCCACGAACCAGCGTCATGTCGAGCTTGACCACGTCGGGCTCGAGAACCGCGAAGGCCGTCAAGCCGGCGTACCCAGCACCGAGATCATCGACGGCGATCCGAAAACCGGCGGCGCGAATCTCCGCCACGTGCTGGCGCAGATCCTCCAGCTTGCTGATCGACGCGCGCTCGGTGATCTCGAGCACGACGCGCGAAGCGATGGATGCGAGCGCAGAATCGGGCCCGATGAGCGACGGGTCCAGGATGTCGCGAGGATGGAGGTTGACGAAGAGCACGCCTGACTCCGGCGCGGCTGCGACCGGGAGCGTGGCCAGCGCACGGACGCGCCGGCCGAGCGCATCGAGCTTGCCGAGCTGCTCGGCGGCGTCGAGCACCGCGCCCGGATGCGGCAGCGCCGGCTCGCGCGATCGCAACAGCGCCTCGTGGCCGTAGAGCTCACCGTCACGCGTGACGAGCGGTTGGTACGCGATCCAGAGCGTGTGCATCGCATTGTCGAACGACGCTTCGAGACCGGCTTGGTCGCCGGCTCCGTGCATCGAGATGCGGTCGCCGATGGCATCTCGTTTGGCCCGGGCGATCCGCCCGAGTGCATGGGCGCGCGCGATCGCCTTCTGGAGTTGCTCGGGGACGATGGGCTTGGAGAGGTAGTCGATGGCACCGTGACGTACGGCCTCGACAGCCGTTTCGACGCTGGGCGCGCCCGTCATCAGGATCACCGTGACGTCGAGATCGTGCGCGCGGATCGAATGCAACAACTGCAGCCCATCGACTCCGGGCATGTGGATGTCGCTCAAGATGACGTCGAACTTCGTGGCGGCGACCAGACGCAGTGCTTCGTCGCCGCTGCTGGCCATCGTGACACGGTGTCCGAACTGGCTCATCAAGCGCGTGAGCGCCCTCCGCATCCCCTCGTCATCGTCCACGAGCAACACGTGCGCGGGTGGAATCGCGCGCGCAGTGAGTGCCTCCGTCATGATCCCCGGCTCCCTTCCTTCATCGTCTCATGGATCGTTCCTGCGTGACGCATCAACTCGCTCGCCCGAGGACTTCACGGACGCGCCGCAAGAGCGCGTCCGGCGTGATGGGCTTCTGAAGAAACGCGATGCCAGCGTCGAGCACGCCGTGGTGGATGATCGAGCTCTCCGTGTAGCCGGAGACGAACAGCACCTTCATCTCCGGTCGCGCGGGCGCGAGGCGCTCCGCGAGCTGACGGCCGCTCATCCGCGGCAGCACCACGTCGGTGAGGAGTAGATGGATCTTGGCCCCGAACTGCTCGCTGATGAGGGTCGCCTCACCCGCGTTCTGCGCGTCGAGCACGTTGTACCCGCTGCGCTCGAGGATGCTCCGCGTGATCTTGCGTACCTGCTCGTCGTCCTCGACGACCAGCACGGTCTCCGTTCCACGAAGATTGCCCGCCGCGGCTACTTGTTGGGTGCCGGTGAGCGCGCGATCGGTTCGCGGGATGTAGATCTTGAACGTCGTTCCGATGCCTGGCTCGCTGTAGACGTGGATGTGACCGCCGCTCTGTCGAACGATGCCGAAGACGGTCGCGAGACCCAGCCCCGTTCCTTTTCCCTTCTCCTTGGTCGTGAAGAACGGTTCGAAGATCCGCTCGACCGTCGCGCGGTCCATGCCGCTGCCCGTGTCGGTCACGGCGAGCATCACGTAGGCGCCCGCGGTCACCTCGTGGTGTGCGGACGCGTACGCCGCGTCGAGCTCGACGTCGCTGACCTCGAACGTGAGCTTGCCACCCTTGGGCATGGCGTCGCGCGCGTTCACCGCGAGGTTCATCACGATCTGCTCGATCTGGCTCGGGTCGACGTGGACCTTGCCACCCGGTCGCGTCGTGAGGATCGAGAGCACGATGTCCTCGCCGAGGAGGCGCTCGAGCATGCGCTCGAGGTCGACGACGACATGACCGAGATCGACGACCTTCGGTTCGAGGACCTGCTGACGGCTGAACGCGAGTAGCTGTCGCGTCAGCTCCGTCGCCCGCTCCCCCGCGCGCTGGATCTCCTCGATGTCGGCGCGAATCGGATCGCCGATCTTCATCTGGCCGATGAGCATCGCCGTGTAGGTGAGGATGACGGAGAGGATGTTGTTGAAGTCGTGGGCGACTCCTCCCGCGAGACGACCCACGGCTTCCATCTTCTGAGCTTGGCGAAATTGCTCTTCGAGCAGCCGGTACTCCGTGATGTCCCGGCACACGCCCGCGACGCGGTAGACCCGGCCGTCGGCGTCGCGCACGGGAAAGGCCCGGGCGCGGAGCCAGCGAGCCGTGCCGTCCGGCCGGACGATGCGGTACGTCTGATCCCAGCTCCCGCTGGCGTAGCTCCCGAGCGATGCGACGAGTCGCTCGCGGTCGTCCGGATGCACTGCTTCGAGCCAGAGCTCGGGGGCGGCGTAGATGCTCTCGCGCGGCCGGGCCCAGATCTTCTCGAATGCCGGACTGAGATAGAAGATCTTCAACGTCGCCCCGTCGCTCAGCCAGAGCACGTCGTCGATGTTCTCGGCGAGCTGTCGCAGGCGCTCTTCACTGTCGCGGCGCGCCGTCTCGAGCCGCTCGCGCTCCGCGATGTCGGCCTGCAACGCACGGTTCGCCTCACCGAGCTCGAGGCTCTTGTCCTCGAGCTTGCGGATCAGCGTCTCGCTGTAGGCCCGAAAGACGGCCTCCCCATCTCCTTGGCTCGGTGGCTGCGATGGCGGCGATGGCTTGCGCGCCTCGACCGCGCGGATGCGGGCGAGGAAGTCCTCGGGCTCGGTCGGCTTGAGGATGAACGCATCGGCGCCGAGCGAGAGCGCCAGCCGCTCGTCCTCGGGATCGGTGTAGGTCGCCGTGTAGACGATGAACGGCGCGTCTCGAAGCCGCGGATCGGCCTTCCAGTGGCGGAGCAACGTGTAGCCGTCCATCACCGGCATCAAGAGATCGGAGATGACGAGCGAAGGCGGTGACTGACGCGCTAGCACGAGCGCCTCCGCACCGTGTCGCGCCGTCTGCACTTCGTAGCCGCTCGCCGAGAGCAGCGTGCTCAGGTAGTAGGCGTTCGCTTCCTTGTCGTCGACGACGAGCGCTCGCTTCATGGGGCTGTCTTTCCGCCCCGCACGAGCGCGAGCTCCATTTGCTTCACGAACGTCTCTGGATCGATGGGCTTCTCGATGTAGCCCGTGCAGCCGGCGTCGATCGCCTTCTCGCGATCACCGGGCAGGGCGTACGACGTGACGGCGACGATGGGTGTCTCGGCCGACGCCTCCTGTGCACGCAGCGCGCGGGCCACGGCGTAGCCGTCCATCATCGGGAGCTGGATGTCGAGAAGGATGATCGCCGGCTCGAAGCGACGCGCGAGCTCGATGCCGCTCGGGCCATCCTGCGCGGCCCGGACTTCGTAGCCACGACGCTCGAGGAGAAACGTGAGCAGATACCGATTCTGCTCGTTGTCCTCGATGATGAGCACGGTGCGGGTCACGGCATCGGACCGTTCATCGGGAGATCGACGGTGAAGGTGCTGCCTGCGCCGAACGTGCTCGTCACGTCGATCGTGCCGCCGAGCAACGTGGCGAGCCGTCGACAGATCGCGAGACCCAAGCCCGTCCCTTCGTGCTGACGCTGCAGCCCCGAGTCGAGCTGACGGAAAGGCTGGAACAGGCCGTCGATGTCTTCGGGACGCATGCCGATGCCGGTGTCGGCCACGGACATGCGGACGCGCTCGCCCTCGATGCGGACCTGCAGCGTGATGCGCCCCGCATCGGTGAACTTGATCGCGTTGTTCAAGAGGTTGAGGAGGATCTGCTCGACGCGTCGTTGATCGCTGTGCATCGTCGCCGGCGCGTCCGGCAAGGTGACGACGATGCTCAGTGCCTTCTTGTCGAGGAGAAGTTTCACCGAGCTCACGACGCGCTCCACGGACGCGCGCAGATCGAAGGCGCTCGGGCGAACCTCCAGCTGCCCCGCCTCGATCTTCGAGATGTCGAGCACGTCGTTGATCAGGTCGAGCAAGTGCCGCGCGCTGACCTGGACCATCTTCAGCTGCTTCGTCTGTTCGGCGCTCAAGGGTCCCGCCATGCCGAGCAGAACCGTCCCGGTGAAGCCGAGGATCGAGTTCAGGGGCGTGCGCAGCTCGTGCGACATGGTCGCCAGGAACGCCGACTTCAGTCGATCGGCGGACTCCGCACGCTCACGCGCCGCCTCCAGCTCGCGCGTGCGGTCGCGCACCTTGCCCTCGAGGCTCGCGTTGAGATCGTGCAGCGCTCGCTCGGCCTCCTTGCGCTCGGAGATGTCGATCGAGAGGACGAAGATCCCTTCGGGGACGGGTCGTGCGCGGATGTCGAACCAGCCGCTCGATCCGTCGGGGAAGGTGAACGGGATCTCGCCCTGGACCGCGAGGCGCTCGTCCATGCAGCGAGCGAGCAGCGCGAACACTTCGGTCTGCTCGATCGAAGGCCACACGCTCTGCATGCGCTCACCGAGCAGCTCGCTGTTCGGCCGCCGGTTCTGGATCGCCGCCGCAGGGTTCAGATAGAGGTACCGCCAGTCGAAGCCGAGGAGCTGACAGCCCTCCAGAATCGCATCGAGCGTCGTGCGGTATCGCGCGTCGCTCGCTCGCACGGCGCTCTCTGCGCGCTTCCGCTCGGAGATGTCGACCCCGACACCAATCAGGCACGACGCCCCCTCGAAGGTAGTGCGCCTGCCGGTGAAGAAGTACGGAGTTGCCGTGCCGTCTTTGGCGACGAACGATGCCTCCAGGCTCGACTGTCCGTGCTCGAACACCTCGGAGATCTTCTGGCGCAGCAGCGCTTTGTCGTCGCCCGCGAAGAAGTCGGGCGGCGTCATGCATGCGATCTCGCTCCCCGCGTAGCCCGACACCCGCTCGAAGTCGTGATTCCACCGTAGGAATCGGCCTTGCTGGTCGTAGAGGTAGAAGATGCCTGGCAATGCCGTCAGCACGCTCGCGGCGAACCGCATCTCGCGGTCGGCGACGGCCTCGGCCTGTCGTCGGTCGGTGATGTCCCGGATGATCTTCGAGACGCCGACGATCTGGGCCGCATCGTCCGGGCTCCGGATCGGCGAGTAGGTGATCGACACCGGAAAACGCGTCCCGTCCATGCGCTGGCGTATCGTCTCGAAGTTCGCGACGTGCTCGCCACGCGCGATGCGCGCGCGGACGTCCTTCCATTGGTCGAGGAGCTCCGGCGGGATCATCACCTCGCTGGAGCGCCCGAGGATTTCGGCCGAGGAGAAGCCGAACATCGTCTGGGCCGCGCGGTTCACGCTCGTGATCTCGCCCGTGAGCGTCTGACTGATGATGGCGTCGTCGGTCGATTCGACGAGCGCGCCGAGGCGCCGGACGGAGTCTTCCGCACGGCGTCGCTCCTCGTCGCGCGCGAGGTTTTCTAGACCGAACGAGAGGTCGGCGGCCGCGTCGGTGAGCAGCTCGATCTCTCGGTCTCGGAAGAAGCCGACGCGATCGGAGTACACGTTGAGCGCGCCGCAGACCGCTCCCTCCGTGCGCACGGGGATCGCTGCAGAGGCGCGGAAGCCGCGCCGCTCGAGCTCGGCGCGCCACGGCGAGATTCCCGGCTCGGCGAGCAAGTCGTTGGACACGTAAGCGCGTCCTTCCCGGATGGCGATGCCCGACGGCCCACGTCCGCGCTCACCGTCGTCGACGGTGATCTGGATCGAGTCGAGATAGCCGCTCTCGTCCCCCACGTGGGCCACGGGCACGAGGCGGTGCGAGATGGGATCGACCCAGCCGATCCACGCGAGACCGAACCCTCCGTGCGAGACCAACGCCTCGCACACGGCCCGAAAGAGCGTGTCGCGGGTCTGCGTCCGCACGATCGCGCGATGGACGAGACGGAGCGCTTCGTACAGGCGCTCGTGCCGCTCGATCTCCGAAAGATCGTGCATCACGGTTCGAGATCGACGAAGGGGCGTGTCATCCGTCAGCTCCAAGTCGCGACGGCGGTCGCGAAGAGCACGCGTCGACGCCCCACGTCGCTGCCTGCCTGGCCGAGTATCGCCGGGCGAGCGGGATCGCAGAAGTAGAAAGAAGGCCAACGCATGGCGCTCACCCCTGAAGGGTGAGCGCTAGGCTCCACCCCCGCGGGCAGCGACCTCGACGCTCGCTGCGCAGTCTCTACGTTGGGGCTGCTGGTGAGAAAGACAACTGGTCGATCGAGGTCGAATCGTCTGACGGCAGTCGCGAGGCGACGCTGCGCGATGCGACTCGTCGCCAAGCCCGACGGTGGTGCGCTCGAGCTCGGCTCGCCCGAGTGCCCGAGGTGCCTGGCGAACATTGCCCTCTTAGAACCGCACGCCGAGCGAGGCGCCGAGGGTCGGACCGAACGCATGGCTGCCGACTGCCGATGCAAGGGCGTCTGCCGACGAGTGCATCTCCGTTTGACGCGTCGCATCGCCTGCACCTGCGAGCGAGGCGTGGTGATCGAACGCTTGCGCCCAGCCGGCGGCGACGCGGAAGTAGACGAAATCGGCAGGCTCGGTCTGCCACGCGATCTCGGCATGAATGGCGTCGATCGTGAGATCGAGCCCCGCATCGCCGTGCGACCCGCCGAGCTGTGCCGTGTCGATAAGGCGATGCGACCAGAGGAGCGCGTAGCTCACGTCGAGCTCGATTCCCGGCGTTCCCCATGGCCGGATGCCGAGACCCAGCTCGAGGACCGTCGCGTCGCTCAAGAGCAGGGACGCGAGCTGCGCCGAGCCGCCGTCGTATGCGCCCTGATCCATCGCGACCGAGTTGAGCGCATCGAGGTAGGCGGACGGAACGAAACCGCCGCCGACGCGGATCACGATGTGACCCGGCACCTCGAAGCCCACCGTCCCCCCGATCACGAGCGGAAGGATCGTCATCGCGCTGATGTCGAGAGCGAACTCGGAGCGTGGGCGCGGCGTCGGCGCTGCGAGGTCGTTCGCGCGCTCCTGCCTCTGCGCTACCGCGGTCGAGCCGAACGAGAGACAGAGCGCCAGAGCCATCGTGACGGTAGCGAGGAACCTCATGGTGGCCCTCTAGAGCACCCACCGTACCGCATGGTTTTCCGGGCGTTTTCGAGGTCCATGTCCTGTTTCGCTCCACGCTGATAGTCTGACGGACGCGAAACGCGACGTGACTCCGGAACAAGCCAACAACGCGCTCGAGTCTCCGCTTCGGCTCGTCCTCATCGCCGAGCTGCTCGAACGCCGCTCCCTCTCGCTCGAAGAGGCCGTGCTCACCAGCGGCCGGCACGAGCAAGACGTACGCGCATGCCTTCGCCCGCTGGTGGGATCGCATGTGCTGGTCGAGGACGACGGTGGCTTCGCGCTCGCGCCCGATCTCGACGCATCGACGCGCGAAGCGCTCATTGCGGGCGTCTCGCGAGCGAGCGGCCGGCTCGAGCGTGACCGCTTCGTCCGCGCGCACGTGATGCGCGGGATGATCGGCGTCGATCCGAAGATGCAGTTGGTCTTCGAAGCGATTCGACAGGTGTGTCGTCTCGACGTCGCGGTCCTCGTGCTCGGCGAGACGGGTACGGGCAAGGAACTGGTCGCACGCGCGATCCACGAGCTGGGCTCGCGTCACGGCCGCAGCTTCGAGGCGGTCAACTGCGCGACGCTCCCGACCGCGCTCTTCGAGTCACACGTGTTCGGTCACGCGCGTGGAGCATTCACCGGCGCGACGCAGGAGCACGTCGGTGTCGTCGAAAAGAGCGACGGAGGCACACTCTTCCTCGACGAGATCGGCGAGCTCGAGCTGCTCAATCAGGCGAAGCTGCTGCGCGTCCTGCAAGATCGAACGTTCCAGCGGCTGGGCGAGACGACGGTTCGCAAGAGCGCATTCCGCTTGGTCGCGGCGACGCATCGACATCTGCCGGCGATGGTGCGCGCGGGAACGTTCCGCGAAGACCTCTACTATCGATGCAACGTCTTCACGATCCGCATCCCTTCGCTACGCGAGCGCGTCGACGATCTGCCGCACATCGTGGACGACCTGCTGCGCGCGAGCGCCACGCAGCTCCAGCTCGATGCCGCGCCGAAGGTGCAGCGGGCCGCGCTCGATCTGCTCCGACGACACAGCTGGCCCGGCAACGTGCGCGAGCTCGAGAACGTCCTCATCCGCGCCGCGATCGCGTCGGCCGGCGGTTCGATCGGCCCCGAGCACGTCCGCATCGACGGCGAAGCGAGCGAGCAAGCGCCTCCCTCCGTTCCCGCGCCCGCGGCGCGTGCGAAGCCGCGCACGCTCGCGGAAGCCGAGCACGATCACGTAGCCGCGGTGTTCGCGCTCGCGAAGGGAAACGTGCGTGCCGCAGCGGAGATCCTCGATATCCCGCGATCGCGCCTGTATCGGAAGCTGCGCGAGTACGGAATCGAACGCTGACGCGGCGAACGACGAGCGACGTGGACTGCGAGGCGGTCGACACCGTCTTGCGCGTGGAGGTTCAAGTCCTCTCTTCCGCATAGGCGAAGGATCCGCGTTTTCTGGGCCCGAGACGCCCCGTCAGCGACGACGGCGCGCGAGCACGAGACCCATCGCGGCCATCACCAGCGCAAGCGTTCCGCGTGCGCCGCCGCCCGGACTGGCACTGCAGCCGCTGCTCATCTGGACGCCGCGCGCGCTCGCGTCGTAGTGCGCGACGCTGCCGTCGCCGACCCCGGCATCCGCTCCCGCGTCGTAGCCCGCGTCCGCGTGCATCGCGCCGGCATCGCCCAGCGCGATCACCGTGCCGCCCGCGTCGTGGCCGGCATCGTGACCGGCGTCGTGGCCCGCGTCGTGTGCGATCACCCCCGCATCGTGCGGCGGCGGTGGTGGCGCAGCCACGCTCGTCACGCGGATCTCGAGCTGGTTGTCGGCCGGCGAGCCGAACCATGCGACGCCTTCCTGCACGAGGTTGAAGTACTGCACGTACGTCCCCGCCGTCGCCGGAGCCCGCACGCTGAAGTTGAAGCGCCCCGTCGCGCCCGGCGCCACCGCATGATCGATCGTCGCCGCACGGTGATCGTTCACCCAGTCGGTCCCGTGGATCGCGCTCGCGTGATCGCGCGGCTCCGTGGTGCCGAGGAACGTGTGCCCCGGCGTCCACGTCACCGTGCCCGTGTTGCGCATCTCGATGTAGCCACGAGCCTGCGACCCCGCCGTGAGGTGAAACGTCGCCGACGCGAGCGGGAACGTCTGGGCGACGTACTCCGCAGCGTACGGAGTGTGCGCGACCAGACCGTGCGGCGTGACGTACGCGCTGATGCGCATCCCAATCCAGCTCGGCGTCGCGCCGACGTGACGCTGCGACGCGGAGACCGTCACGCTCTCGACGCGCGAGGTCTGGGCGAAGTGCGCCTCGCTGCCGCTTGCGCCGCCGAAGTCGCCGTTGATCGTCTGGATCGATCCGTCGGCATGCACCGCGCCGACGATGCCGACGTGATCGGCGCGGCCTCCGCCCGCGTAGTTGAAGACGATCGCATCGCCGACCTGCGGCACGTACGAGCTCGACGTGTGCAGGGTGCCGTGGCTCGAGCCGTACACGTAGAAGCTGCCGGCCGCGGCCGTGAGACCGCCGACGGAGATGCCGCCGCCGCCCGCGTGCTGCCATACCCAGAGCGCGAAGTCGGCGCACCAGTACTCGCCGTGGCCGCCGTTGCCCGAGCAGCTCGATGCGAAGCTGCTTCCGCCCAAGCTGTTGTGCGAGCTGTTGACGGTCGAGCAGTAGCCGGCGCCCTTGCCGACGTTCGCGACCGCGAGCGCGCCGACCTGAGCGGCCGTCTGAGCGGAGGCGGTGGCCGCCGTCATCGCGATCAGCAGCGTCGAGAGCGCGAGGGCCAAGCGCGAAGGCGACGAGAAGTGCGGCATGGCGGCATCCCATCGCAACCCGGATGCCTGCATCGGAGGCGCCGATTGCGATCTGCACACCGCTCCGAACCACCCGTTTTCGGGCGCGGATGGCCTCGGAGGCTACCTGGCTGTCACGGACCGTCCAAGATCCGGACGCCGCGCGACACCTCGCGATCGCGCTCGGTGTCCCGTATTCGGCGTCGGCTGACGTTCCGAGGCGACGCGGGACGCTGCGAACATGCGGCGATCTCGTGATCCAGGCCTCCCCAGCGGATTCACGTTCCAGGCGCTCGCGAGGGCGTGCAGGTTCAGGTCCTCTCTCCCGCATTGTGGTCCCTGGCGCGCCGAAAACGTGCGGGGAGCGAAGGATCCCGGGTGGTTGGTTGCGAAGCTGCCACCCGGGATTCTGCGTTTCCGTTCCG
>CAYSCF010000215.1:0-11447 GCA_964429305.1 uncultured Sandaracinaceae bacterium
CGCCGCGACGCGTCTGGCGATCCGCGAAGGCGCGCACGTCACGATCAACGACAAGAAGAGCGAGGCCGAGCTCGCCGCGATGGTGGCAGAAGCCCGCGCGCTCGGTGCCGAGGTCTCGCTCGGCGCGCATCCGGAGGCGCTCTTCACGTCGGCCGATCTCGTCGTGCTCTCGCCCGGCGTGCCGCGTCTGCCCGCGGTCGATGCCGCGCGCGCGAAGTTCGTGCCCGTCGTCCCCGAGGTCGAGCTCGCGAGCTGGTTCTTGCGCGGAACCATCGTCGGCATCACGGGCTCGAACGGCAAGAGCACCGTCACGACGCTCGTCGGTGAGATGTGTGCGGCGAGTGGTCGTCCGACGTTCGTCGGCGGCAACCTCGGCGATGCGCTCTCCAATGCCGCGTTCACGGACGCCGCGGGCGAGAACGGTCTCGTCGTCGCGGAGCTCTCGAGCTTCCAGCTCGAAGAGATCGAGTCGCTGCGCTGCGCGGTGGCGATTCTGTTGAACGTCACGGACGATCATCTCGATCGTCACGGCAGCTTCGATGCGTATGCCGCGGCGAAGGGCCGCATCTTCAGTCCGCAGCAACGCTCCGATCATGCGCTTGCGCCGGCCGGCGACGAGATCAGTCTGGCGCTCGCGCGGTCGGGCCTCGCCCACGTGCACACGTTCTGGGGCAAGGACGGCGAGGTGCGCGTCGAGAACGGCGTGATCGTCGACACCGTCTCGGGCCTCCGCGTGCCGGCCTCCGACCTGAAGATTCGCGGTCTGCACAATCAGTCGAACGCATGTGCGGCGGCGCTCGCCGCGCGGCTGGTCGGCGTGGGCTCGGTCGAGATCGCGCGCGTGCTGCGCTCGTTCGCCGGTCTTCCGCATCGCATGGTGCACGTCCGCGATCTCGACGGCGTCGCGTACTACGACGACAGCAAGGCGACCAACGTCGGCGCGGCATGCGCGGCGCTCGATGGCCTCGGCGATCTCGCGGGCAAGGTCGTGCTCGTCGCGGGCGGCGTCGACAAGGGCGGCTCCTACGGTCCGCTTCGCGAGCGCATGGAAAAGCTGGGCCGCGCCATCGTGCTCATCGGCGAAGCGACACCGATCGTGCGCGCGGCCTTCGACGGCACCGCGCTGACGCTGATCGACGCGACCACGATCGACGACGCCCTCGCCAAGGCACGCGCGCTCGCGAAGCCGGGGGATGCCGTGTTGCTCGCGCCGGCCTGCGCCAGCTTCGACATGTTCAAGGGCTACGCCCATCGCGGCGACGAATTCCAACGCGCTGTGCGCGCCCTTCCGGAGGGTCGATCGTGAGCGTCTTCTCCTTTCTGCGGCGCTCCACCGTGCCTCCGCCGCCCGCACGACCCGAGCTGGGCCCCGTGGATCCCGTGCTCGTCGGTCTGGTGATGGCGCTGATGGCGTTCGGCGTCGTGATGGTCTTCTCGGCGAGCGCCGTGTTCGCGTCGCAGACCTACGGCGACGGTCATCGCTATCTGATCCGTCAGGCCGTGTTCGCCGTGCTCGGGCTCGCCGTGATGCTCGGCGTCTCGCGCATCGACTACCACAAGCTCCGTCCGCTCACGTATCCGGCGGTCGCGGCGACGATCGTGCTCTTCGTCGCCACGATGATCATCGGACGCTCTGCCGGCGGCGCGACGCGATGGATCCGCATCGGTCCGGTCGACATCCAGGCGGCCGAGGTCGCCAAGCTCACGATCGTGCTCTTCCTCGCCTACTCGCTCTCGAAGAAGGCAGAGCAGATGCGCACGTTCAAGATCGGCGTGCTGCCGCACTTGATCGTGATGAGCCTCTTCGCGTTCTTCTGCATCGTTCAGCCCGATCTCGGCAGCGCCGTGATGATCGGCCTGATCACGTTCCTGATGCTCTTCCTCGCCGGCGCACGGCTCGGGCCGATCCTCGGCACGATCCTCGGCGTCGCCGTCGCGGCCATCGTGGCGATCGAGACCTCGGACTGGCGTCGTGCGCGCATCGAGGCCTTCCTCGATCCCTTCGCGCATCGCGCGGGCAGCGGCTACCAGATCGTCGAGTCGATGATCGCGTTCGGCTCGGGCGGCCTCACGGGCGTGGGCATCGGCGACAGCCGCCAGAAGCTCTTCTTCCTGCCGGAGGCGCACACCGACTTCATCTTCGCGATCATCGGCGAGGAGCTCGGCTTCGTCGGCATGGCGATCGTGATCGGTGCGTTCGCGATCCTCGTCGTACGCGGTCTGCGCACGGCGTGGAACGCTCCCGACGAGTACGGAGCCCATCTCGCGGTCGGCGCGACGCTGCTCGTGGGTCTCTCCGCCTTCACGAACCTCGCGGTGGCGATGGGCGCGTTGCCCACCAAGGGGCTCGTTCTTCCGTTCCTTTCTTATGGTGGCTCTTCGCTCCTCGTCGATGCAGCGGCGGTGGGCGTGATCTTGAACGTATCTCGGCAATGCGTGGGCAAGCGCAGCGCCGTCGAAGGTCCGGGGTTGTCAGACGCGTCGCGGAAAGCGCGTGCACCGAGGGCGATCGGTGTACGCGCGGAGCCCGAGCAGGAGGCGTCCGCGATGCGGACGCGACGTAATTACGTCGGCCCAGCTTCGCTGGGCACTCCTGCGGACGGCTCGGTTCGCGATGCAGTGGGAGAGGTGTGAAATGACGATCGAGCGCGTGTTGATCGCGGGCGGAGGGACGGGCGGTCACCTCTTCCCAGGCATGGCAGTCGTCGAAGAGCTGCGTCGTCGGACGGCATCGAGCGGTGTTCCGCTCGAGGTCACGTTCGTCGGCACGGCGAAGGGCATCGAGGCGCGTGTGCTGCCGAAGGCGCACGAGAACCTCGAGCTGCTCGACGTCACGCCGCTCAAGGGGCGCAGCGCCGCGGAGCTCGCGGCGAGCCTGATGCGCTTGCCTGGAGCGTACGCGCGCTGCGTGTCGATCCTGCGCGAGGCGCGGCCCGACGTCGTGCTCGGCGTGGGCGGATATGCATCGGGGCCCATGCTGCTCGCGGCGCGCTCACTCGGGATGCGCGTCGCGCTGCTCGAGCAGAACGCGCACGTGGGCATGACGAACCGCATCCTCGCGCCGATCGTCGGTCGTGCGTACGTCACGTTCGACGAGACGCGCGCCGTGTTCGGCGACAAGGCGCGCGTGGTCGGCAACCCCGTGCGTCGCGCGTTCGTGGAAGCCGCGCGCATGGCGCTCGCCGATCCGGCGGGCTTCGAGGCGCGCGCGCGCAAAGTGCTCGTGGTCGGCGGCTCGCAAGGCGCGCAGCACATGAACGAAGTGCTGCCCGGCGCGCTCGCCTCGGTTCCGGGCCTCGAGGTCGTGCACCAGACCGGCGCGGCGATGCTCGATGCCGTGAAGGCGCGCTACGCATCCCTCGGCGTGCGCGCCGAGGTCGTCCCGTTCATCGACGACATGGCGCGCGCCTATGCGAGCGCGCAGCTCGTCATCGCGCGCGCGGGCGCGACGACGCTCGCCGAGATCTGTGCGATCGGTCGCCCGGCGGTGCTCGTGCCGTATCCGCACGCCGCGGACGATCATCAGACGAAGAACGCCGAGGCGCTCGAGCGCGCCGGCGCAGCGGTGATGGTCCGAGACGCGGATCTCGACGAGAAGAAGCTCGGCGAGACCCTGCGGGCCCTGCTCACGGACGACGCGCGACGCGCGGCCATGGCTCGCTCGGCCCGCGATCGTGGGCGGCCCGAAGCGGCGGCCGCGATCGTCGACGACCTGTTGGCGTGGACCAGCGGCCGCAACAGTTACACGATGCGTGGCTCGACCACGATGCCGCGTCGCGATCGATCGAGCGAGCGCCGCATGGTCGCGCCGATCGCTCGCCTCGAGCCCTTCGCGATCTGATCTCTGCCGGAGTGGCAGAACGGACCCGACCCGATTGTGTCGGCCCGGCTTGCCGGGCACTCAGGTAGAGATCAGTGGTTCGGGGTCTGCGTGAGGTAGAAGGCCTCCGCAGGGCCGACGAGCGTGAGCGTCGGCGTCGTCGTGCCCGTGATGGACGCACCGCCGATGACGAGCGCGCCGCCGTCGGCGAGCGCCGCCATCGTGTGGAACGCGCGCGTCTGAGCGAGCAGGGGCTGCACCTCGTCGGTCGTCGCCACGTCGCCCGACGAGACCATCGCCCCGAAATGCTCGGTGGTGTTCGACGTCGTGAGGACGAGCGCGCCGAGGCCACCGTTCACGAGCGCGCTTCCATCGTCGAGCCGCACGCCTGCGCCGAACGCGTGGCGGTTGCGGGTCGGCGTCACGGCGGCATGACCGGTCATCCCATCGATCGTGAAGCTCCGTGAGCTCCCCGTCATCGGTGCATCGCAGCGCACCACGCCCGCGCCGCCCGCGAACACCGGTGTCGTGAGGGCGGCCGGAGCGCAGTACGGGCCGTACCAGCCGACGAGCACCGCATGCTGCGCGTCGAGCGAGACCGCGCTCGCGCCCACGAGCGCGTACTCGGGATGGTCGGCGCTCGTGGCGGTGCCATCGGGGAACATGCGCGTCGTCGCCGCCACGGTCATGCCACTCGGGGCGCTCGTTGAGGCCGTCCACACTTCGGCGAGATCGGTGTTGCTCGCTGCGTCGCCGCCGAAGATCCAGAGCGAGTCGCCCATCGCGCCGTGGAGCGGCACGACGGACGCCATCGGGCGGGCCGTGTGCAGATGGTTGGCCGTCGAGTCGAGCACGCCGTAACCGCCCGCGCGCGCGTCGTCGTAGATGACCCAGCTGCCGGGCGTCTCGAGGCCGCCGGCGAGGAGCACCTGGCTCGGATGCCCAGGCACCGCGGCCGCTCCATGCATGAATCGCGGTTGATCGAGCCGGCCGAGGCTCGTCGGGTCGTCGGCGGCGCCTGCGAAGCCGCCGCGCCCCGGGTCTCCGTTCCGGTCGGTGTCCTCCACCTCCGCGTTCGCGTCCGGAAGGAACACCTCGAACGACGCCGAGCTCTGCGTCGAGGTGTCGAGGGTCGCGAGCTGCGGCCCGGCGTGCTGATCGAGCGCCAGGACCGCATGCGCGGCGCCGCCCGCGATCAGCACGCGGTCGCCCGGCAGCAACGTGGCGGTGTGGCCGCCGCGCGCAGCGTGGAGGCCGCCCTGCACCGGAAAGAACACACCGGAGGCGACGTCGAAGACGAAAGCATCCGACGCGGCGGTGAGGTCGTAACACGTGCCCGTGAGGCCCGTCGGGCACGAGGCCATCGCAGTGGCGTGCGTGAAGCCGCCCGTGATGAGCACGCGCCCGTCGCTGAGCGGCGTGGCCGTCGCGAGCATGCGCGGCGTCATCGTTCCGGTGTCGACCGTGCTGTACGAAGCAGTCGCGTACATCCGCAGGCTCAGATACCGACGCTGACCGGCCTCGAGCGTGAAGGGCCCGACGTGTCCGAGATACAAGATGGCGTTTCCCGCGCCCTCGCCCTGGATCGTCAGATGGATCGGCACGCCGGTCGGAAGGCTGCCGCGCACGACGTCGAGGTGCCCGTCGCCGTCCATGTCCACGAGGGCGGGAATCGTGCTGACCGACGTCTGCGGCATCATCCCGGGCGCGTAGACGGTCACGTTGAGCTGCGTGACCCCCATCGGGATCGTGCCGGCTGGACCATCGAGGCCCCAGTCCACGTGGACCGCCAGGGGCGAGCCCGCGGCGCCCGCACACGAGACGCCGGTCAGAGAGAGGAGGGTTGCAAGACAGTACGGAGCAAGCCTGCGCACGCCGCGAGGCTAACACGAGTGGGACGACGAAATCCGCCTCAGCCGGCGGGGTCGCGCGCGTCTTTTCGGGCCAGGACGCGCTGGTAGATCTCGCGGCGCGGCTGGCGGGTCGACTCGGCCAGACGGTCGGCGGCGTCGCGGGCGCTGAGGCCGTCGTCGAGCAGCGCATCGATGGCGCGCTCGATCGCGGCTTCGTCGAGTGGCTCCGGCTCGTCGGGATCGGTCGCCGGCGCGCCGACGACGATCGTGATCTCGCCGCGCGCGCTCTCGGCGAAGTGGCTCGCGAGCTCGGCCGCGGTGCCGCGTGCGATCTCCTCGTGCAGCTTCGTCAGCTCGCGACAGACCGCGATCGGACGATCACCGACGACGCCCGCGAGATCCGCGAGGGTGGCCACCAGGCGATTGGGCGCTTCGAAGAGCACGACCGCGCCGGGAGCTTTCGCGATGCGCGCGAGCCGATCGCGTCGCTTGCCGCCGCTGCGCGGAAGAAAGCCGATGAACTCGAACGACGCGCCGCCGAGACCCGATGCGACGAGCGCGGCCAGCAGTGCCGACGCGCCGGGGATCGGCGTGATCGGGACGCCCAGCGCGATCGCCGCGCGCACCAGCTCGGCACCCGGATCGCTGACGAGCGGCGTGCCCGCATCGGTGACGAGCGCGAACGTCTGCCCGGCGGCGAGCTGCTCGGCGAGCTCGGCGATGCGGGCGGGCGGCGTGTGCGCGTGGAGCGAGACGAGCCGCGTCGCGATCTGGTGGTGCGCGAGCAACGTGCGCGTGTGCCGCGTGTCTTCCGCGAGCACGAGATCCGCCTCCCTCAGCGTGCGAATCGCGCGGAGCGTGATGTCCTCGAGGTTGCCGATCGGCGTCGCGACGACGTGCAGATGGCCGCTCATCGCAATCGCGCCGAGATCGCATCGGCCAGCGGAGTCGCGAATCGATCGACCGCGTCGTCACGCACGACCTGTTCTTCGAACGGCAGCCAGCGCTCGACGAGCAGATCGCGCCGGACTTCGAGACAGAGCACCTGTTCGGGATACGTCGTCTGCCAGCGCCAGCTCTGCGTCGCCTCGCTCATCTTGTACGTCGCCGACTCCGTCGCGGTGATGCCGAGCTCCGCGTAGGCGGCGGTCAGCTCCTCGATGATTCCGGTCGGCGCGACGCGCGTCCCGTCGGCCTTGCGCGTGATCAGATCGAGCTCGGGGCGGAGCGGCGAGGCCTCGATCGCGGCTGGCTGGTTGGCGGCCCGCAGCTGCGCGACGATGTCGTGATCGATCTTCGCGATGGCCATCGTGCGCGGCCCGTACGTGTGCGGGCTCAGCGCGAATCCGCGTGCGTCACAGACCGATTCGTACGCGCGCGCGACCAGATCGACGTAGCGACGATGCGCGGCGATCAGCGTGGCGACGTCCTCTGGTGCCGTGACGTAGGGCGCGATGGCCGCGGTCATGCCGCCCTTCGCGAGATCGTCCATCGCCTCGGGCACGCGGTTGGTGTCGATGAACGTGCGCGGCACGAGGCATCGAATCAGCAACACCGACATTTCGGGCCGCGCGGCCACGATGCGCTCGGCGACGCGACGCCCGTACTGCCACGCGCCCACGTCCGTGTTGATGTGGAAGAAGCAGTGCAGTTCGTCGGGCAGCGGCCCGACCATCTTGCTGCGCCACGCGTCGTAGTGCGCGCGTCGATCGGCGCCATGGGGGACCTCGATCAGCAGGCGAGGCGGCCCGTCGGCGCCGAGATGCTCGACGTGCGCGATGTCGGGGATCGAGTCGAAGGTCGCCACGCGCGCATGGTGACACGCCCGTCTCCCCGAAACGCAAACGCTCGACCGAGACTTGCGTCCGGGTCGAGCGTTGCGAGCGAGCTTCGGAAGATCAGCTGACCGGCGTGGACTCGACCGGCTTCACCGGGTCCGGGACCGAGAGGTCGAGCTTGATCTTGCTCGGATCCTCCAGCGCCAGCTTGAGCACTTCGTCCATGCGGCTCACGCCGAAGAACTCGAGCTCGTTCTTGATCTCCTGCGGCACCTCTTCGAGGTCGGCCACGTTGCGCTCCGGCAGGATCACGCGCTTGATGCCTGCGCGGTGCGCGGCGAGGACCTTCTCCTTGATGCCGCCGACCGGCAGCACGCGACCACGCAGCGTGATCTCGCCCGTCATCGCCACATCGCTTCGGATGCGGATGCCGGTGAGCAGCGAGACGAGCGCGCTCAGCATCGTCACGCCCGCGCTCGGGCCGTCCTTGGGCATGCCGCCCGCGGGGATGTGGATGTGGATGTCGTGCTTCTCGATGAAGTCGTCCGGGATGTCGAGCGCCTTGGCGCGCGTGCGCACGAAGCTCATCGCCGCCTGCGCCGACTCCTTCATGACGTCGCCGAGCTGCCCGGTGAGCTGCAGCTTGCCGCTGCCGTGCATGCGCGTCGCCTCGATGAAGAGGATCTCGCCGCCGACGCTCGTCCACGCGAGCCCGGTCGCGACACCCGTCTCTGCCGTGCGCTCCGCCACGTCGCTGATGAAGCGCGGCGGACCGAGGAACGGACGAAGGTCGTCTTCGCTGTCGACCTTGAACGGGCCCGGATCGCCCTCGGCGACCTTCACCGCGAAGCCTCGGATGACCGTCGCGATCTGGCGCTCGAGGTTACGAACGCCGGCCTCGCGCGTGTGATGGTCGATCACCATCTCGAGCGCCTTGTTCGTGATGAGGATCTGGTCCTTCTTGATGCCGTGCTCCTCGAGCTGCTTGGGCAAGAGGTGCGCGGTCGCGATGGCGAGCTTCTCGCGGCGCGTGTAGCCGGGGATCTCGATGATCTCCATGCGGTCGCGGAGCGGCGGCGGGATGGTGTCGCCGACGTTCGCGGTCGCGATGAACATGACCTTGCTGAGGTCGTACGGGATCTCGAGGTAGTGATCGGCGAACGTGTCGTTCTGCTCGGGGTCGAGCACCTCGAGGAGCGCCGCCGCCGGATCGCCGCGGAAGTCGTGGCCGATCTTGTCGATCTCGTCGAGCATGAACACGGGATTGATCATCCCGCCCTTCTTCATGCCCTGGATGACCTGGCCGGGAAGGGCGCCGACGTACGTGCGGCGGTGACCACGGATCGCGGCCTCGTCGTGCACGCCGCCGAGCGAGACGCGCACGAACTTGCGTCCGAGCGAGCGCGCGACCGAGCGACCGAGCGAGGTCTTGCCGACACCGGGCGGCCCGATGAGACAAAGAATCGGCCCCTTCTTGTCCTTCTTCAGCTTGCGCACCGCGAGGTACTCGACGATGCGCTTCTTCACCTTCTCGAGGCCGCTGTGATCCTCTTCGAGGACGCGCCGCACCTCGGCGATGTCCATGTTGTCCGTCGTCTCTTTCGACCACGGGATGTCGAGGATCCAGTCGATGTACGTGCGGACGACCGTGTACTCGGCCGAGCCGACCTGCATCGAGCGCAGGCGCTTGAGCTGCTTGCGCGCGACGCTCTCGGCCTCGTTCGGCAGGTTCGCCTTCGTGATGCGCTCGTCGAGCACGTCCAAATCGCCCTGATCGCCGTCCTCTTCGCCGAGCTCTTCCTTGATGGCCTTGAGCTGTTGACGCAGCACGTACTCGCGCTGGTTCTTGCCCATCTCCTCTTTGATCTGCGAGTTGATGCGCTCGCGCATCTTGAGGATCTCGAGCTGGCGCGTGAGCAGACGAAGCACCTTGCGGATGCGGTCCTTCACGTCGATCGTCTCGAGCAGCGACGCCTTCTCTTCGACCGGCGCATCGAGGTTCGCGGCGACGAGATCCGCGAGCGCGGACGGCTCGTTGATCGAGTCGATGAGCGAGGTCGCTTCGCGCGGCAGCTCGGGCATCAGCTGGATGACCTGCTTGGCGATGTCGCGCAGAGACATCGAGAGCGCTTCCGTCTCGACGTCCTCGCTCTTGGGCTGATCGAGCCGCGAGATGCGCGCCTTCAGGTACGGGTCGTTGCCGAGTACGCCCTCCATCCGGATGCGCACGAGGCCCTGCAAGATGAGCGAGTAGTTCCCGCTCGAGTGCTTGAGCGCCTTGAGCACGCGCGCCGCGACTCCGACGGGATAGAGGTCCGGCTGTCCCGGATCATCCGTCGACGGATCGCGTTGCGCGAAGATCGCGATCACCGGCTGCTGGAGCGAATCGATGTCCTCGACGAGCGCGACCGATTTCTCTCGGCCCACGTCGAACGGCGCGACTGCGCCTGGAAAGAGGACGGCGTTCCGAATCGGCAGGACGGGCAGCTCGTCGCCGAAGTGGAGGTCCTGATCGGTCACCTCGGGCGGAGTGGTCTTCTCGTCGTCGTCGGCCATGTGCAGGTCCTATCCGGCTCCCGCGCCCGATCGCGTCACGCGACCGAAACACGCGAATCCTCGGGGAACATAGTGGGGTGATTTTCGCGAAGCAAGGGTCTTGCCGACCTTACGAGCAGGCCCCGGTGCGCGCGAGCATGCGCGCCCCGATTTCGCGCGTGTGTCCAAACGTTCGGAAGCGCTTGGTTGCGCCGAATGCGTGCGATGATCGCCCCGCGAAACTACGAAACAATGTAGTTTGTCTGATCGCTCTCTTCTTCCCGCGTCCGAGGTGCTTCATGGCGCGTCTTGATCCTCGTTGCGTCGCCCTGGCTCTTGCCCTGTCCTCGTTCCCTGCGCTCGCGAGCGCGCAGGCGTCCCTGCGGACCTGGCCGGGAGACGGCCCGCTCAGCTACGGCGCGGCGTGCCTCGGCATGAACGACGACGGATCGTCGAACGTGCTCTCGCTCGCCCCGATCTTCCCGAGCGGGCTGCGCTTCTTCTCGCAGACGCAGACGCAGACGTACATCAACACGAACGGCAACATCACGTTCGCGGGAGCTCTGCCGACCTTCACGCCGAACCCGTTCCCGGTCGCCAACCAGCCGATGATCGCCCCGTTCTGGGCGGACGTCGATACGCGCACGCCGCGAGCTGCGGGTGGTTGCAACGGTCCTGGCAACGGCGTCGCCGTGATGGGCCCTGCCTGCGACAACCCGACGGGCGGTGACGGGATCTGGTGGCACTCGGAGGCGGGGCTGCTCGCGGTGACGTGGGATCGCGTCGGCTACTACCTCTGTCACCAGAACCACCGCATGAGCTTCCAGCTCATCCTCACCGCCGTTGCTCCTGCGTGCGGCAGCACGGTCGCCGGCACGGACTTCGACGTCGAGTTCCGCTACCACCAGTGCGAGTGGGAGACGGGCGATGCGTCCTCGGGGACGAACGGTTTCGGCGGCACGCCCGCACAGGCAGGCTTCGACGAGGGCATCGGGACGAGCGGCCACTTCTATGCGATCCCCGGATCGCGCGCGGCCGGCATCTCGGCGCATCTGTGCACCGGCTCGAACACGGTCCCCGCGCAGCCCGGGATCTGGCAGTTCCAGGTACGCAACGGCGTCGTCATGACGTGCCCCAACGCCGGCATGGCGTGCATGGTGCCGGGACAGATGGGCGTGTGCGCGCAAGGCCGACTGAGCTGCGCGGCGGGCAGCAGCACGCCGACGTGCGTTCAGCAGGTGACGCCGAACGCGGAGCGCTGCGACAACCTCGACAACGACTGCAACGGCCTGGTCGACGACAGCAGCTCCGGCAATCTCTGCGGATCGCTCGAGGTCTGTCAGATGGGCGCTTGTGTCGATGGATGCTTCGAGGGCTCGTGCCCGCCCGGCTACACGTGCGACATGTCCCATTGCGTCGACGCCATGTGCGTCGGCGTGACGTGCCCGGATGGTCAGCGCT
>CAYSCF010000216.1:0-11407 GCA_964429305.1 uncultured Sandaracinaceae bacterium
CATCAACGACACACTGCCGAGGGCCGCGTATCCGCCGACGCCGACGCGCGCCATCGTCTCGGTTCCGAGCCGCACCTTCTCGCGATCGAGCCACGCCGGGATGCGATCGACGTCTCGGAAGAAGGCACGCAGCGGCTCGGGCGCATCCTTCACGGCGTCGATGCCCAGCGCGACCGCGCGCTCGAAGCTCGCACGCGACGATGGCGTCTCGACCATCCAGGCCGCGAGCGCGTCGGCGATCGGATCGACCTGGCCGAGCGCATCGCGCATGCGTGCGAAGCGAGGATCGCCCGGCGGCACGTGCGGCACGATCGGCAGGCGCAGATCCATCAGGCGCGAGCGCAGCGCCGGATCGCGCCAACGGCTGGGGATCTTCGGGCCGACGCTCGATGGGGTGCCGTCCATGTCCCTAGCGTAGGACGACTGACGGTCACGCTCTAGCCGACACCGCCGTGATCGCGATGGCCCGCGAACCATCGGTTCACGACGCGCTTGCGCGTATCCTGGACGCCGATGCCACGCGAGAAGCGACGGACGTGGGCCCTCGACGCAACCCTCGCCTACGTGGTCGTGGTCGGTCTCGTGCTGCTCGGCTGGAACGCGGCGGGCGGCGGGATGATCGAGGAGTGGAATGCCGAGTATCTCGGGGAAGACGGAGAGCTCTCCGGAAGTGGCGCGTGGCGAGGCGAGGTGGGCACCTCTTTCCAGCTCTTCGCGCTCCTGCTCGGGACGTGGGTCTATCCACTCTCCGTCGTCGCGGCGATCGGCTTCGTCCGTCGCGCGTGGCGCGCCGAGCGTGCGGAGCAACGATGGCGATGCGCGCTCGCCGCGATCGTGGCGTTGGCGATCCTCGGCCGTTTCGTCCAGCTGGGCGTGCTCCGTGCGATGACCGCAGACTGAGCGCGCTTTCCAGCACCATCAAATGCGCTCGTGGCACGTGGACCCTCGCGCGCGCTGCGTGATAACGCTGGCCCGATGAAGTCGATCGTCTGGGCGAGCTTGGCCGTGCTGTTCCTCTGGCTCGCGCCCGCCTCGGCCGATGCGCAGTGCAACGGTCACGGGACCTTCACCGGCTTCGGCTGCAACTGCGACGACGGCTACTTCGGGAGCACGTGCGGCAACGTCTGCCCGGGCGGACCGGGCGCCGCGCAGTGCACTGGCCACGGCACGTGCAGCGACGGCGCGAGCGGCAGCGGCGCATGCAGCTGCAGCTTCGGCTTCAACGGAGTCGCGTGTCAGTACTCCGACGCCGGCACGTGCTCGGGCCACGGAACCGCGCAGTTCAACGGCACCTGCGTCTGCAGCAGCGGCTACATGGGCGCCGCGTGTAACGCATGTGCGCCGAGCTTCTACAACTACCCGGTGTGCACGTTCTGCGACGCAACGATCACGTGTAACGCCCACGGGACGTGCAGCGCGACGGGCAGCTGCGCGTGCAACGCCGGGTCGGCTGGCGCTTCGTGTCAGTACACCGATGCCGGGACGTGCTCGGGACACGGGACGGCGCAGTCCAACGGCAGCTGCATCTGCAACGCCGGCTACGGCGGCGCGAGCTGCAACGCGTGCGCGCCGAGCTACTACAACTACCCGACGTGCACGTTCTGCAACGCGGCCTCGACGTGCGGCGGCCACGGAACCTGCGGCGCGACGGGCGCGTGCTCGTGCAGCGCGGGCTACGGCGGCGCGAGCTGCAACGCATGCGCGCCGAGCTACTACGGTTATCCGACGTGCACGTTCTGCGACGCGACGACGACGTGCTCGAGCCACGGCGCGTGCGGCGCGACGGGAAGCTGCTCTTGCAACGCGGGCTACGGCGGCGCGAGCTGCAACGCGTGCGCGCCGAGCTACTACAATTACCCCGTCTGCACGTTCTGCGACGCGACGACGACGTGTGGAGGCCACGGAACGTGCGGCGCGACCGGCGCGTGCGCCTGTAGCGCAGGCTTCGCAGGCGCGAGCTGCCAGTACTCCGATGCGACGACGTGCTCGGGGCACGGCACCGCACAGTCCGACGGCTCGTGCGTGTGCACGGGCGGATGGGTCGGCTCGGCGTGTCAGTACTCGAGCGGCCTGACGTGCCATGGACACGGCGCGGCCCAGGCCGACGGTAGCTGCCTCTGTCTCATTCCCTACGGCGGAGCGGGCTGCGACACGTGCGCGCCCAACTACTACGTCTATCCGGGCTGTCGGTTCTGCGATGCCGCGAGCACGTGCCAGGGACACGGCACGTGCGGGACCAGCGCCGGCACGCTCTGCGTGTGCTCGCCGGGCTATGCGGGCGTCGTCTGTCAGTACTCGGACGCGACGACGTGCTCGGGGCACGGCAGCGCGCAGTCGGACGGCTCGTGCGTCTGCGATCCGCGCTTCTCGGGCGCGTCCTGCAACGCATGCGGCGTCGATCGCTATGCGTATCCGACCTGCTCGTTCTGCAACGCGGCCTCCACTTGCTCCGGCCACGGCGCGTGCACGGCAGCGGGTGCGTGCTCGTGCAGCCCCGGATTCGCGGGCGCCTCGTGCCAGTACTCGGATGCGACGACGTGCTCGGGCCACGGCACCGCGCAGTCCGACGGGATGTGCGTGTGCGACGCGAGCTACGCGGGCGCCTCGTGCGACGCCTGCGCGAGCAGCTACTACGGCTATCCCACGTGCACGTTCTGCTCGAACGCCGCGACGTGCTCGAGCCACGGCACGTGCAACGCCGGCGGTGGCTGCACGTGCAGCACCGGGTTCACGGGCTCGGCATGTCAGTACTCGGACGCGGTGACGTGCTCGGGCCACGGCACGGCGCAGCCCGACGGCTCGTGTGCGTGCGAGCCCGGCATCGGGGACGCGGCGTGCACGACGTGCGCGGCCGATCACTACGGCTATCCGACGTGCACGTTCTGCAATGCGTCGACGTGCTCGAGCCACGGAACGTGCAACGCGACCGGCGGGTGTGCGTGCGATGCCGCGTTCGCGGGATCGTCGTGCCAGTACTCCGACGCATCGACGTGCACGGGCCACGGAACGGCGCAGGCGGACGGCTCGTGCGTCTGCACGAGCGGCCGCGCAGGCACCGACTGTTCGCAGTTCGACTGCTCCGTCTCGTGCGACGACGGCGATCCGTGCACGACCGACACTTGCACGACGAGCAGTGGCTGCGCGCACGCGACGGATGCGTGCGTGGATGCGGGCAGCGATGCAGCCGTCGTCGTCGATGCCTCGATGGACGATGCGGCGATCGACGGCGATGCATCGACGATCGACGGCGGATCGATCGACGATGCAGGCGTGGCCGATGCGGCCATCGTGATGGATGGTGCGTTGATCCGCGACGCGGGTCGCGACGCGGCGTCGTCGCGAGCGGATGCGACCACTGCGGACGGCGCACTGGGAACCGACGTCGGAACGAGCCCGCCGGTCGTGAGCGCCGGCTGCGGCTGTCGCGCGGGCGGCCACACCAGAGGATCGAGCGCGCTCGTGATGATCGGGCTGGTGCTCGCCTCGCTCGTGCGTAGGCACCGCCGCGCGAGCTGAGCGAATCGGTCGTCGCGCGGATCGACGCCCAGCTCGGCCGACGCTCGCGCTGCGATTGGACTTGCAGTCTAGACCACCGGTCTACATAGTGGCTGCCGTGGCAACGCCTCGCATCCGGCGCCTCGACGAAGCGGGAAAGCGGCGCCTCGTCGACGTCGCCATCCGGCACTTCGCTGCGCGCGGGCTCGACCGGGCCTCGCTCAACGAGATCATCGCCGAGGCCGGGATCAGCAAGGGCAGCTACTACCATCACTTCGAGGACAAGCGCGCTCTCTTCCTCGAAGCACTTCGCGTCGTGGTCGAGCAGCTCCTCGCCGAAGCACCTCTTCCTCCGGCTCCGAAGAGCGCACGCACGTACTGGCGAGAGATGCGCGCGCACAACGATCGCGTGCTCGATGCGCTCCTCGGGCATCCGGAGCTCGTCGCGTTCTTCGGATCGTTCCGCCGGATGTCGCTCGCCGATCCCGCGTTCGATTCACTGCGAGCGGACGGGCGCGAGATCTACCTCCCGTTCCTGCGCGCCGGGCAGCGCCTCGGATGCGTTCGGAAGGACGTTCCGCTCGAGACACTCGCGTCGATCTGGGAAGCGGCCGACGTCGCGCTCGATCAGCGCTTCATGGGCCAGCCTCGTCCTTTCACGAAAGCGCGGCTCGCCGCACACACGGATCTGGCCTTCGACGTCTTTCGTCGGATCTTCGAGGCGCGCAGCGATCGCACGCGCGCCAAGTCGCGCTGAGGCGAGGAGGGCTCGTGAGCGCACCCGAGATCGTGATCGAGGCCCGAGACCTCACGAAGGTCTATCGAATGGGCGACGTCGACGTGAGCGCGCTTCGCGGCGTCAGCCTCGAGCTGCCGGCAGGCGCATTCACGGTCCTTCTCGGCGCGTCCGGTAGCGGAAAGTCGACGCTGCTCAACATCCTCGGTGGCCTCGACATCCCGACCACCGGCACGGTCCGCTATCGAGACCTCGACCTCACCGATGCGAACGAGTCGCTGCTCACGCGCTACCGGCGCGAGCACGTGGGCTTCGTCTTCCAGTTCTACAATCTCATCCCGAGCCTGACCGCGCGCGAGAACGTCGCGCTCGTCACCGACATCGCGCGTGATCCGATGGAGCCGGAGGACGCGCTCGCGCTCGTCGGGCTCGGCGCCCGTCTCGATCACTTTCCTTCGCAGCTCTCGGGTGGTGAGCAGCAACGGGTCGCGATCGCGCGTGCAATCGCGAAACGTCCGGACGTCCTGCTCTGCGACGAGCCGACCGGCGCCCTCGATTTCCGCACGGGCATCGTCGTGCTCCAGGTCATCGAGCGGATCCACCGCGAGCTCGGAACGACGACGGCGATCATCACACACAACGCGCCGATCGCCGCGATCGCCGATCGCGTGATCACGCTCTCGGACGGATTGATCCTCGAGGAGCGCGTGAACGCTGCACGAATGTCGGCGTCGGAGGTCCGCTGGTGATCCTGCGCGCGATCCACCGCAAGCTCCTGCGCGACCTCTGGACGCTGCGCGGGCAGGTCGTGACGATCGCGCTCGTCGTCGCGTGCGGCATCACGTCGTACGTCGCGCTCCGCGGCTCGTACGAGGCGCTGCAGAACGCGCGCGATGCGTACTTCGAGCACGACCGGATGGGCGACGTGTTCGTGCACGCCGCGCGCGTGCCCGATCCGATGGCGGCGCGTCTCGCTGCGCTGCCCGGCGTCTCCATCGCCTACGATCGTCTGCTCGAAGCAGCGACGCTGCCCGTCGACTTCCTCGACGAGCCCGGAGTCGCGGAGGTGGTCTCGCTCCCGGACAACAGCGACGAGCCTCCCCTCGGCGCGCTCTTCGTCACCGAAGGGCGCATGCCGGATCCGACGCGCGACGACGAAGCGCTGATCCTCGCGCCGTTCGCGACGACGAACCACCTCTCGCCCGGCGACACGCTGCCGGCGATCTTCGACGGCACCCAGCGCACGATCCGCATCAGCGGTCTGGCGATCTCTCCCGAGTACGTGTTCCCGATTCCGCCCGGCGGGCTCTCGGTCGATCCGCACTACACGGTGCTCTGGATGCGTCGCCACGCGCTCGGCGCAGCCTTCGATCTCGACGGCGCGTTCGACGACGTCGTCGTGCGCATCCAGCCCGGCGCGACGACCGCGCAAGTGATCGCCGACCTCGATCGCGAGCTCGCGCCGTATGGCGGTCGCGGCGCCGTCGATCGCGAGCACCAGCCTTCGACGAACGTCCTCGACAGCGGCCTCGGCCGCATCCAGTCGATCAGCGGCTTCGTGCCGATGCTCTTCCTCGGCGTCGCCGCGTTCTTGCTGAACGTCGTCCTCGCGCGGCTCGTGCACCTGCAGCGCAGTCAGATCGCGGCGCTCAAGGCGCTCGGCTACACGGATCTCGAGGTGGGCCTGCACTATCTCGAGCTGACGCTCGTCGTGGTCTTCCTCGGATCGCTGATCGGGATCGCGCTGGGTGCGTGGCTCGGATCCTTGATGGCGGGGCTCTACGCGCAGTACTTCCACTTCCCGAGCTACGACTACGCGCTCGATCCCGTGCTCGCTGCGCGCGCAGTGATCGTGAGCCTCGTCGCAGGCGCGATCGGCTCGCTCGCGACGGTGCGACAGGTCGCGAGCCTGCCACCGGCCGAGGCGATGCAGCCGCCGGCGCCGCCGCGCTATGCGCGCTCGTTCCTCACCGGCACGCCGTTGGTCCATCTCTTCGAGACGTCGGGCCGCATGGTGCTGCGCGAGCTCGAGCGACGACCGATGCGCACGCTGCTCTCGTCGCTCGGGATCGCAATGGCGATCGCGATCTTCGTCGGCGGACGCGCGTCGCGCGACGGGTTCAACGTGCTGCTCGACTCGCAGTTCCGTCGCGCCATGCGCGAGGACTACGCGGTGTCGTTCATCCATCCCGTTCCTGCCACCGGGCTCTTCTCGCTGCGCGATCTGCCCGGCGTGCTCACCGTCGAGGCGATGCGCGTCGTGCCGGTGCGCTTCCGCTCCGGTACGCACGTGCGCAACGCGGCGATCGAAGGGTGGCCCGAGCATGGTGAGCTGCGTCAGTTGCTCGACGAGGACGGGCGGCCGTTCGCGCTTCCTTCCGACGGCCTCGTGCTCTCGCGCGAGCTCGCCTCGATCCTCGGCGTGCGGATCGGCGACGACGTCACCGTCGACGTGCTCGAGGGTCAACGCCCCACGATCACGACGCCCGTCGTCGGGCTCGTCGACGACATGCTCGGGCTCTGGGGTCACATGCGACTCGAGGCGCTCGGTCGCGCGATCCGCGATCCCGACGAGATCTCGCTCGCGCTCTTCACCGTCGATCCGACGCAGGCGACCGCGTTTCGCGCGCGGCTCGAGGACATCCCCGGCGTCGCATCGGTCGTGCGTCGCGAGGCGGTGATCGCCGGATTCGAGGACCAGAACGCGGCGGCGATGGTCTACACGACGCTGCTGCTCACGATCTTCGCGACCACGATCGCGTTCGGCGTCGTCTACAACAACGCGCGCGTCGCGCTCTCGGTGCGAAGCCGCGATCTCGCGAGCCTGCGCGTGCTCGGACTGACGCGCGGCGAGATCTCCTCGGTGCTCCTGGGCGAGCTCGCGGTCCAGCAGGTGCTCGCGATCCCGATCGGCCTCGCGCTCGGTCGCTGGTTCGCGCACCTCGTCGTCTCGCTCCAGGATCCCGAGCGCTTTCGATTGCCCGAGTACGTCGCGCCGACGACCGAGGCGATGGCCGTCGCGACCGTCGTCGCTTCGGGCGTCGTGTCGGCGCTCCTCGTGCGTAGACAGCTCGATCGGCTGGACCTGGTCGAGGTCCTCAAGACGCGGGAATGACATGAGCGAAACGACGACCCCCACGACCGAGCCTTCGACGCCGACGACCGGGCCCCGCAAGCCTCGGAGCATGACCTGGCGCACCGTGCGGACGTGGGCGCGACGCATCTTCCTGCTCGCGATCGGCGGCGGCGTGATCGCGCTCATCGTGCTGGCGATGCGGCCGCAGCCGATGCAGGTCGACGTCGCGACCGTCGAGCGCGGGCTCTTGCGCGTCACGATCGACGAAGACGGTCAGACACGTGTGAAGGATCGCTACGTGGTGAGCGCGCCGCTCGGGGGCAACGTGGCGCGTATCGAGCTGCATCCGGGAGATCTCGTGCACGTCGGCGACGTGATTGCGCGCATCGTGCCGCTCGCTCCGCCCTTGCTCGACGCACGCACGCGCGCGGAAGCCGAAGCGCACGTGGCGGCGGCGATGGCGCAACAGCGGCAAGCGCTCGCGTCCGTGGAGCGCGCGCGCGCTTCGTCCGATTTCGCGCAGCACGAGGCCGATCGCACGGCGGGCCTCGGCGCGCACGGCAGCGCGACCGGTCAAGAGGTCGAGCGTGCGCAGATGGAAGCGCGCACGCAGCGCGAAGAGGTCACGTCGCTCGAGTTCGGCGTGCGCGTGGCGGACTACGAGGTGCAGGTCGCGCGCGCGACGCTCGGACGCCTCTCGGGGGGCGCGGCGGACGACGAGCAGCTCGAAGTGACGGCGCCCGTCGACGGGCGCGTGCTGCGCGTGATCCAGCAGAGCGCAGGACCGGTCGCAGCCGGCGCCGATCTGATCGAGATCGGAGATCCGGCGGCGCTCGAGATCGTCGTCGACGTTCTGACGAGCGATGCCGTGCGAATCCCCGGCGACGCGCACGTCTCCATCGATCGCTGGGGAGGCGATCCGCTCGCCGGACACGTGCGTCTCGTCGAGCCGGCGGCGTTCACGCGCGTCTCGTCGCTCGGCGTCGAAGAGCAACGCGTCAACGTGATCGTCGACCTCGACGATCCCCACGCGCACTGGTCCGCGCTCGGGGATGGCTATCGCGTCGAGGCGCACATCGTCGTAGTGGAAGTGGCGGACGCGTTGCACGTGCCGGCGAGCGCGGTGTTCCGACAGGGCGAAGGCTGGGCCGTGTACGAGACGCGCGGCGGCCACGCGCATCTCGCGCCGATCGAGGCCGGAGAGCGCAACGGCGTCTCGGTCGAGGTCCGATCGGGCCTCGAGCCGGGAGCCACGGTGATCGTGCACCCGAGCGAGCACGTGGCGGATGGCTCACTCGTCACGCCACGTAGCTGAGGGGCCGCTCACGCACGTCGGCGGATGACCTCGCGCAGCGCGTTCGTCAGCGTTTCACGGCCGATCGGCTTCTCGAGCCACGCGACGATGCTCCCATCGAGGGCTGCGCCCGAAGGCGGCGGACGACCGGACATGATGATCACGGGCAGCTCTGGGCGCAGCGTCGCGACGGCACGCGCGACGTCGAGGCCCGAGAGCTCGGGCATGGTGTAGTCCGTCAGCACGCAGTCGCAGACGGCGCTGCCGCTCTCGATCGCTGCGATCGCGGCACGCGCGGAGGTGAAGCCTTCGACCTCGCACCCCATGCTACGGAGCATTCGGACCGTGGCGCGCATGACGGCCTGATCGTCGTCGAGACACAACACGCGAGCGTTCACCGCTTCCGTCGAGGGGGGCGGAGCCGGGACGACGACGCTCGGTGTCCGCGGCTCGACCACGGCCGGAAGATGAATCGTGATGCGCGTTCCCCGACCAGGCTCGCTCTCGAGATCGATCGTTCCGTCGTGCGAGGAGACGATCGCCTGGACGATCGCCATTCCGAGACCGCTGCCACGTTGCGGTGCTTTGGTCGTGAAGAACGGCTCGAACACGCGCGCGCGCGTGGCGGTGTCCATTCCGGCTCCGTCATCCGAGATCCGAAATCGAACCATCGGCCCCGTGCGCTCGTGGGGCCCCTCGACGAGCGCGGCGTCGATCGAGACCGATCCGGGACGTCCACCGACCGCGTGCCACGCGTTGGTCGCGAGGTTCATGAGCAGCCGATGGAGCTGGGTCGGATCGGCGAGGACGCGCGGCGTCGGCGTGTCCACTCGAACGCTGATGCGACAGGTGGTCGGAGCGACGGCGCGCACGAGCTTGGCGATCTCTTCGACGATCTCGTCCACCGCGACGGACCTGCGTCGCGGCTGCTGACTTCGGCTCATCGCGACGATCTGTCGAACGACCTCCGTGCCGCGAATGGCCGCTTGCAAGACGTCGGTGAGCGCTTCGAACGCAGGGTCCGAGGGATCGCGTTGCGCCAGCAGCCCTTCCGTGTTGCCGAGGATGACCGCGAGCAGGTTGTTGAAGTCGTGCGCGATGCCGCCCGCGAGCGCGCCGATTGCGCGGACGGTCTGAGAGTCGCGCAGCTCTCGCTCGAGGGCTTCGCGCTCGTGCCTGGCCTTCGCCTCGGCCGTGACGTCGCGGACCGCGGCGAGCGTCACGACGCCGCCTCGGTAGAGCACGCGCGAGAGCGCGACGTCGACGGGCAGCTCGGAGCCGTCCTTGCGCTGTCCGACGAACTCGCGGCCCGCGCGTGACCCCATGCGCCGACGCCCGTCTCCCTCGGCGCTCTCGCGGACCGCTCGATGGCGCTCGCGCGACGCCGCAGGAACGAGCAGCTCGATGGGACGGCCCACCAGCTCGTCGTGCGAGTATCCGAAGAGCGCGCTGGCTTCGCGATTGGCCCGCAAGATCGTGCCGTGCGCGTCGACGGCGAGCAGACAGTCCGGCGAGAGCTCGAAGAACGTCGCCAGCTCCGCGTCGGCCACCATGCGATCGAGCTCGGCACCGACGCGGACCGCGAACAGCTTG
This sequence comes from uncultured Sandaracinaceae bacterium, assembly GCA_964429305.1. Classification (GTDB taxonomy): domain Bacteria; phylum Myxococcota_A; class Polyangia; order Polyangiales; family Sandaracinaceae; genus JBBSAT01. The sequence continues at coordinate 10,195 of CAYSCF010000216.1, forward strand.
AGCAGCGAGACCGCACCGTCGACGTCGTCGAAGCGGGAACGGCGGAACAGGACGATCGCGCCCATCATGCCGCCCTCGGGATCTTCGATGGCGAGGCCGACGTGATGGGTCTCGCCCGGCAGGCCGCCGAACGGTGCCGGACCCCGCGTGACGAGCGGCTCCATCGACGCGAGGCTCTCGCACGACGTGCCCGCGGTCTCGATCTCGGTCGGGTCGCTCAGCACGCCGTCGATCACGAGCGCGACGGTCTCGAGCGTGGTGCTTCCCGGCAGCCGCCGCGCGATGCACGCGGCGTCGGCGCCCGCCTCCTCGCACAGCGCGCGCGCCGTCGCCTCGAAGAAGACCGTTCCGCGCAGCCGCGCGAGCTCGCCGCGGAGTCGATCGAGGGCGCGGGATAGTGCGGGGCTCATGACGACGGACGGCTTGCACGAGCGATCGATCGGGCCACCAACACGATGCGGATCGTGTGCGAGCGTCGCGCCGAACGCGTGCCCTCGACCGAATCATTCGTATGACCTCGATCGTGGCACTCGCAGTCGGCCTCTTCGTGTGTAGGTTCGGCTCGTTCGGGATGCAGTCTGGACGGAAATCACCCGACCTCGGAGCGCTGGGGCGATCGATCGAAGAGAGCTCGGGATCACTCCGTCTCTGCGTGGTGCTCTGTCCCGCGAGCCACGAACGGGGTCGCCCGTGTCGCTGAGCGCGACTGCCGGCATCCTGGTCGCAGAGGCTGCTCCGACCGCGCAGGACATCGCCCGCATCGTCCGTGCCGAGGGCCTGCAGGTCGTCGCTACGGTGACTGATCCCGCGCAGCTCGCTCTCCAGATCGCACGAACGAGGCCGGCCCTCGCGATCATCGACGTGGCGTTCGGCGGCGTCGACGGGATCGAGCTGCTGAGCGCGATGCCGACCTCGCATCGGCCGCGCGCGCTCTACCTCAGCGTCGACACCGACGGCGAGACGGTCGATCGCGTGCTGCGCGCCGACGGCGTCGGTTTGCTCGCGAAGCCGTTCACGGATCGACAGCTCGCTGCGAGCGTGCGCCTCGGGCTCGGCCGCACGATCGAGACACGCAGCGCGGTGCGGACACTCGCGCAGATTGCCGAGCTCGTGCGCGACTTCCGAGCGCCGGCGCCGGCGCCGCGCGCGCTCGATCCGGCGATCGAGCTTCCTCACGAGCTCGAGCTCACGGCGCGCGAGCGAGAGGTCGTGC
>CAYSCF010000217.1:0-11350 GCA_964429305.1 uncultured Sandaracinaceae bacterium
GAGCCCGAGCGCCCGAGACTCCGCAGACCGCGGAAGTGGGGCGACTCGGGCTCTTTCGTTTGGTGAGCGAGCTCTTGCGCGACGCCGGGCGCGCTATCGTGGGCAGCTGCCCGGACGGCTACGACTGCGTCGACGGAAGGTGCGGGCACCGGAGCGCCGTCGGCGGAGCGTGCACCGATGACACTGGATGCGCGTACGGCTCGGCGTGCGTGAGCGGGATCTGCACGAACGTCGTGCTGCCATGGGACGCATGCGATACGACGCATCTCTGTCCGCCCTCGATGCTCTGCGCCGCGGGACGATGCACGCGGCATCGCGGCTGGGCGATCGGCGACGAGTGCCGCGACGACGGCGGATGCGACCAGGGACGCTGTCTCGATGGCATCTGCACGTGGCGATTGCCCGGCGAGTCGTGCATGGCGAACGAATGTCCCTCGTGCGTCGCTGGCGTGTGCGCCGACTATTCCGGCGCGCGAGGCTCGACCTGCAGCCCGACCTCGGCTTGCGCAGAGGGCACGTATTGCCAGCTCGACGTCGGAGGGGGCTCTCGCTGCTGCTTGCTCGATCGCTGAACGTGATCGCGTCGATCTTCCGGGAGCGTGTGACCTCACCCCAACCCTCTGTCGCCTGAAGGGCCCGCCTGAACCGCCCGAAGCGGAAGAGGGAGTCGAGCTCATGGCTGTGGTTCGAGCGTCGTTCCGTTCCATGCGAGCCACGTGCGCGTGCGGCCTGTGGTCGTCGCGATCGGGAAGTAGCCCGGCGCACCGCCCGGGCCGTGTGATTCGGCGAGCGTGACGACGGGCGCGTTCGAGGTCGCCGTGTAGAGCGGTGCCGCGTCGGGCGTCGGGCCGAAGACGGTGATCGTGCGCGCCGCCGTCTCGAAGCCGTCGGCCGTCGTCAGGACGAGCAGCCATGGATCGCCGGTCTCGTTCGCGCGCACGACGCGCAGATCGGTGATCGTTCCGCGCACGGTCGCGTGTCGCAGCGGCTCGCCGACGGTGCAGTCGTCCGCGAGCGCGAAGAGCGTCACCTCGCGTGCCCACGCCATGTCCGGGCGAAGGATGGACCACGCCATGCGCTGATCGGGCCCGAGCTCGGTGATGCCGCGCATGCCATCCACGCGCGGAACACATCCGTCCGCGACGGCGACCGCCCGACCTTGCGCGTAGCCGACCTCGGTGTCCGCGGCGAGCAGCGACCATCCACTGCCGATCGCGAGCTCGCGGCCGCCGACCGGGCCGCGCGCGGCGAGCGCGAAGGCTCCGGCGGGCACCGCGCCGAACACGGGACCGTGCGGGCTCGGATCGTCGTGCAGCTCGGTCCCGCTGGTGACGCGAGCCCACACGAGATCGGCCAGAGCGCCGTAGCGGTAGCCGTCGACCACGTCGAAGTGCGGCGGGAGCAGCGCCGGATCCACGCCGTCGGGGAGCACGAACGTCGTCGCAGCAGCGCTCGCGCGCAGTCGCGTGGCCGCCAGGACGTCATCGGGAAGCCGCTCGGCGATGCGCAATGCGGTGGGGAAGCCGCTCGACGGGGACCGGAGGCCGCGCGTGGTGACGTCCAGCTCGCGCGCGCGCGGGATCGACGCGACCGCACCGGCAGGTGCGACGGTGAGCCCCGCGGCCGTGAGCACCGGCCCGAGCGGACCGTCCGCGCGCACCATCGGCGCCAAGACACGCCAGGGCACGTGCACGGGCGGCGCCGCATCGTCGGCTTGTTCGTCGCGTATCAGCGCACCATGGGTGTCGAAGCCCACGATCGCGTTCTCGATCTCCCAGTCTCCGGAGCACGCGCGTGTGAGCGAGAGCTCGTCGAGCGGCGGCACGAAGAGGTCGGAGAAGCGCTGGTCCTCGACGCGGCCCGAGGGCGTGATGCGCGCGTTCATCGCGCGGTGGAAGTCGTGGCCTGCGGCGGGCTCGAGGTAGGTGCACGACCAGGACACGAAGCCATCGATCGCGAGCTGCACGCGACCGTGACACCACGCCTGGCTCGCGAGCCACGCGTCTAGGTTCGCCTGTGCCGTCGGGTCGGCGAGCGCGACCGACGCGACGTGATGCCGGTCGACGTCGTGCGTCGTGATCGGCAGGTTCTCGAGCTGGATCGCCGGTCCGGTCGAGATGGGTGGAAGACCCGTGTCGGTGATCGGCGCGGGCACGCTCGGCGTCGGTGCGCTCGCCGGCGCGGAGGAAGGAGGCGGCGCGGACGAAGCAGGCGGCGAGGGCGGAGCCACGGTCGGCGCAAGCGGTGGTGCCGAGGCGGGCGGCGCCGACGCGGCGGCGGAGGTGGGCGGCGCAGCCGGGCTTCCGCACGCGAGAGTCGGGAGCAGGAGAGCGACGAGGAGCACGAGACGCATCGCCGGTGGCAAAGCAAACGATGATCCCATCGCGTGAAGATGGACCATCGCGCCGGCGACCGCTTCGTCGAGTGGGTCCGTCACACGTGTCCGTTGCGCGTCGCAGGGTGGCGCGCACTCTCGATCGTCAAGGGGCGAGCGGGATGCAGTGTTGCGTGTTGGTCGTCGAGCTGGATCCAAGCGTACGCCGATGTCTGCGCGATCGCGCGGAGCATGACGGCGTGGTCGTGATGGGGGCGCGCGAGGATGACCGACTCGGGCTCGCGCGCACTCGTTCGCGGGCGGCGCCGTGCCCTGTCGAGCTCCGCCGTCAGGGGGCGAGCGGGGCGCACCGCTGATCGATGACCGCGCCGCTCGCGTCGATCGTCACGCTCGCGCACATGGATGCGCACTCGCCGGGCGTGCTCGAGTCCACCATGGCCCCGTCGGCGAGCAGCGGTCCGCAACGAGAGTCCGACCCACACGCGAGGCCGATGGCGCAGTCGGAATGGAACGCGTGCTCTTCGCACGGCGCGCCCGGGCTGCCGTCGGTCGCCACGCACGTGCCTTCGGCGCACGCGAATCCGTTGGGGCAACCGTCGCCGGGACACGTCGCAGGAATCGGGGCGCACGTCTGCCCGACGTCGCACGTCGACCCGGCGACGCAGTCGCTCGGCACCACACACCAGCCTCCGTCAGGGACGCTGCCGGGCGGGGTCGGGGTGCCGCACGACAGCACTTGCTGCGAGGGATCGCCCGTCAGCACGCATACGAGCGGTGCGGCGCATCCCTGCATGACGGAGAGGAATCCGTCCGCTCCGAGGACCAGCTGATCGCATGGGCTCCCGACGGTGGTGCTCAGCCGTGACGTGAGGGCGACGCAGACGTCCTCCGATTCCCTCGGGTTGGTGACGCATGCCACCGCTCCGGTGTCGGGCACCACGCAATCGCGAGCGCACGCCCCGCCCAGCGGCACGCGAGGCACGCAGTGGCCCGAGCGCTCGCAAGGTTCGGTCTGGTGGCTCTGATCGCAGAAGTCCGAGAGATCGCAGTCGATGTCGGTGCCGCAGCGAGCGCCGGTCCCGGCGGTGCAACGCGGTCGGAACACGTCGGGGCAGGGCGAGCCCGAGCTCACGAAGCTTCCATCGACGCCACCGAAGGTGGCGAGCCGCGCGAGGCACGCATCGACGCGCGACGGATCGATCACGACGGCGCCCGAGGCGACGCGCGCGCGGGTGTACGCGAGGTAGCGGTCATAGGTGTCGCGCGAGGATGGAAAGTGCTCCGGCTGCGTCGCGAACGCGGCGAGGATGCGCGGGACGAGCGCGTCGAACTGATCGATGGGCGTGACGTCGCCGCAGACGACCGCGTCGGGCGCAGAGGAGCCGGCGTCGTCGTGCGTGGGGTCGGCCGTGCACGCTTGCGCGAGCAGCACGAGCGCCAGAGCGGATGGGTCACGCACGGCTGACGATGCCACCCAACGATCCTACTCTCGTTCGCGAGCAGCGCGCGGCTCGGCTCTTTCGTTTTCCGTCTCGTGAGCGTGTGCCCTCACCCCAGCCCTCTCCCGCCCGAACCGCCCGAAGCGGGAGAGGGAGTCGAGCTCCGTGTTTCGGTGCGAGCTTCTCCGATCGCGATGGGGCTCGGTTCCTCGGGCCGCGCTCATCGCGCTGTCTGCAAGTTCGAGCGTCGTTCCGATCGGCGCACCGCCCGGACCGTGTGATTCGGCGAGCGTGACGACGGGCGCACTCGATGTCGCCCGCGTTGCGCGCACGCGGCGCTGGGCTCGCGCGACGGCTCGTCTATGCTGCGGGCATGGCAGCGAGCCAACCGGGCTATTCGGTCCACCTTCCGACCATCGCGGGGCAAGCGGGCTGCGCGCTCGACGCTCGCGGTCTCTTGCCGATCGCCAAGGCGCGCGAGATCGTCGCGAGCACGAACGTGTTCGTGCGTGATGGCACTCCCAACGCCGACCACGTGTGGGCGGCGCTGCTCTCGCTGGAGGACGCCGCCGAGCTCTGTCGCGAAGCGATGCGCCTCGACTGGCAGTTCCCGTATCTGCGCGGATGGGACATCGAAGACGCCGTGACGCGCTTCGGCAGCGGCGTGCTGCCCTGGCTCGAAGCCCTGCTCGATCGCAGCGGCGCCGAGCTTCCTTCGGGGCCGGGCGCGCCGTACTACTTCGTGGGGACGCACTTGCTGGCGGTCGGTCCCGAGGCCGTGCGCCTCGTGCTGCGCGTGCGGCGCATGGGAGACAACGATCCCGATCGCCTCGGCTTCTTGCGAGACTGGCTGAAGCGGCACGGGACCGACGCATGGCGCGCGCTCGGCATGCTCGCCGTCGCTGGCGACCCCGCGGCCCGTGCGGCGCTCGATGCGTTGGCCAAGCGCTCCGCGAGCAGCGTGCGCAGGCAGCTCGGCAAGGAGCTCGCGGCGCGCGCGCTCGGCGGCGGAGCAGCCTCGCTCGAGGCCAAGACGATCCTCGAAGTGATCGACGCGGCGTCGGCCGCACCGATCGTCGAGCGTGTGCCGTGGCCGACGCTGGTCGCGGGCGCGGGTCACTTCGAGATGCACGCCATCCGCGTGGTCGCGGTGCGCGCCAAGAAGGGCGACGACTGGGGAATCCTGATCGAGGTCGTGCAAGGGGACGTGATCGGGGACCCAGACGACGTGCGCTGGCCGGCGACGATCCAGCAGTACACGTACGGATCGAAGGCCGCGAGCGGCGGTGTGTACCTGAGCGACGTGCGCCCGATTCCGAAGAGCGTGGCCGCGCAGCGGATCGACGACGCACGCATCGCCGCGCTCGACCTGCGCCGAGGACGCTCGATCACCGGCGACGTCTCCGACTGGCCGAGCGTGCTCGCGCTGCGCGCCGCCGTGGCGAGCGATCCCGACGTGCTCTTCCCGTCCGCGAAGAAGGTGGCGTCGGTGCTCGGTGTGCCGAGCGCCGAAGTCCTGCTCGACGTTCGCGCGTTCGAGCACGTGGACGGGCCCGCACACGGAACGGGCCCTCTCGCGCGCCGCCCGAGCGAGTCGCCCTCGTGGCGCTCGATCGCGGAGGTGATCGCGACGCGCGATCCGAAGCGCTTCGATCCCGGCACACCCAACACCGACTGGCGGATGCACGCGACGAAGGAGCAGTCCTAGCGTGACGCGCATGCGGCCACGCGAGGGACCGCTTGGGGACGCTCGGTTGACAGGGCGGCCGGCTCGCGACGCATGCTCGTCGTCGCGATGAGAGCCAGTCGGCGATGAGCGTCTCTGCCGAGCTGGCGACGAAGTGGCAGCGCGCGATCGACGAAGGGCGCTCGCTCTGGTGGGGGCCGCAAGCGGCGACGCTGCACGTGTGGCGCGCGGGGCGCTGGTACTGGATCGAGGGCGACGCGCTGCGGCCCGGCAAGCTGATCGACGTCGCGGATGGCGCGAAGCTGCATGCGCTCTTCGACGCGCATGGCCTCGATGCGCTCGTGATGAAAGAAGGCCCACGCGATGCGGCTCGCGCGCGTGATCCGTTCGTCGATCCAGGCGTGGTGCTCGAGGTCGTGATCGGTGGCTTCTGGACCGAGACGCTCACGTTCGCGCTCGAGAAGGACGGCAGCGTGTCGGTCGGGAGCGACTCGATCTGCAACGACGGCTCGGGCATGGGCAGCGCCAGGGAGGCGACGCAGGTGCCGAATGCGGCGGCGGCCGTCGCGCTGGCGCGGGAGAAGATCGCCGCGCGCGGCGTGCCCGACGTGAGAGCGCGGCGCGCGCGCTGAAGAGCGAATGGCAGGGCGGTGCGTCGCGCACGTCGCGATGCTCGTTCATCAGCGGCGGCCGCGAAATGCGGTGCTCCGTCAGTTGTTGCTACGATCCACCGTCTCCGGTGCATGCCCATCCCTGCATTCGATAGCGATCGCGTTCTTCCGCCGTATCTCGGTCATGCGGCCGATACGGCTGCTCGTTCGCCCTATCTGGCGAGCACCGACGAATTGGTCGCACGCTTCGCGATGTCCGCCGAGCGTCGAGGCATCCTTCGGGGGCTGCTCGACTACCGACGTGCGTTGCGGCGCGAGCTGAACATCGGCGGCGCGATCCAGTGGCTCGACGGTAGCTTCGTCGAGGACGTTGAGAGCGCGGAGGCGCGCCCGGCGGGCGACATCGACGTTCTCACGATCGCGAGCTTCCCGCCGCTGAGCACCCTGTCGGCGCCTCAACGCGAGCTGCTCGACGCGAAGCGGACGAAGACTCGATTCCACTGGGACGCGTACCCGCTGCATCTCGGGCAGATGAGCTCGTGCGCTCCGATCACGACGCGCCCGCGCGCGCTGGTCACGACGAGGAGCGCGCCCATGAGCACGAACACGGCGACGACGGGCCAGCGCGGGCGCGGGCGGGTGACGATCACGGCGCGAGCGTCTCGACGGCCGGCTCGGCTGTCAACGCAGGACCTCTCTCGTCGAGCGCCTCGCGCGCGCGAGCGCCCAGACGAGCGCGGCGAAGGCCCACGCGAGGACGAGCGCGATCGTGGTGAGCACGGCCAGGGCGATCGAGACGCCCATGAGGCCGGGCATCGCGAAGGGGCTCGCGTTCCGCGGAACGACGCGACGTGATCGACGACGAACGCGAGAACGAGCAGCACGGGCAGGCCGGGGATCGCGAGCCCAGACGCGAGCGCGGCGAGGACCACGCGCGACTCACCAGACTTGCTCAGCCTGGGCCGCGTGCGACGTCGCGCGAGCGCGCATCCCGTGAGCGGTCGGGCGCTCGGCTCGAGCGGCGTCACGCGTAGGCCGAGCGGCGAGCCGAGAACGAGCGCGACCAACGAGCGCCCTCGTGGCAACATCGCGACCGTCGAGACGCAGGGGCGTCTCGCAGGGGAGGACGCATCATGGCCTGGGACCAAGCACCGGAGTTCGCGAGCTACGACGAGGTTCCGTTCTATCGGAAGCGCTGGTTCTTCGTTCTGTCGATCCTCTTCTTCATTCCCGCGGCGCTCGTCGTCGCGCTCACGGGAGACGTCTATCTCCTCACCGGCGGCAAGGTGATGAAGTACCCGCAGGGCCAGCGGATCGGGATCGCGGTCGTCTGGGCCTTGCTCATGACCGTGAACATCGTGCGCGCCTTCTCGTAGTCGGGCTCACGAGCGCTCGCGACGCGTCCTGCGGCGAGCCCAGATCACGCCGAGCACCAAAGTGGCGATGATCGCGAGCAGCCAGGGCGCCGCCTGCTGCGCGAAGAAGAACACGACGCGCTCTCGGGAACGCCCGCAGAGATTGCAGTGGCACGTCGCCGGCGCGGCGACGCCCGCGCAGCTCTCGACGTAGCGCCACGCCATCTGGCCGGTCGCCGAGTCCGGGTATTCGACGACGCAGCGAGGGGCCGGGACGCACGCGATCGACACGCCGCAGTAGGACGGAGTGTCGATCGTCATCGGGCACAGCGTGTCGTACCAGACCACGCAGTCCTCGCGCTTCTCGCAGTGCATCGGGAGGCAGGGGCCGCGCCCGTCCTGCGCCATGCCCTCGGGACACTGGGCGCGCGCGAGCGTCGGAGCGAGCGCTGCGCTCGCAAGGAGCATCAGCATCAGCGCAGAGGCAGCGCGCATCGTCGATACCGCCCTCAGATCTGCGGGGCCGCGCGGCGATCGAGCGCGATCGCGATCGTGCTGAGCACGACGCCGAAGGCGACCACCATCGCGAGCGTGAAGAAGAACGGGTCGCGGCTCACGGCGTAGAGGCCGAGCCAGACCGAGACCAAGAACACGCGCAAGGCCACGAGCGTCGTGTACAGCACACGCAGCTCGTGTCGGATCGTCTGCACGACGAAGACACCCAGCGCGATCGTGAGCGCGCCCGCCATCCGCGGGAGCAAGTCGCCGTACGCGTCGGGATCGTTCGCGAAGAAGAGGCGCAGCGCGAGGTGCGGCACGACCAGCAGCGCGATGCCGCCGCCGAGCAGATAGCTCGCGACGTAGAAGAGGCTGAAGCGCTGGTAGCGGCCCATCAGTGCTCGGCCGCCGGCTCGTCGGGCACGAACTCGACCTCGAAGCTGCGCGGCCAGAGCTTGCCGGTGATCAAGAAGCGGTGGCTGTCCGGCAGCCACGTGATGCCGTTGAGCACGTCCGCGTCGTAGCGCTCATCGCTCGTGAGCAGGCCGCTCGCGTCGATCCAGCCGGTGACGCGGCCCGTCTGCGGATCGATGCGCGCGATGCGATCGGTCTGCCAGATGTTCGCGTAGACCAGGCCATCGACGCACTCGAGCTCGTTGATCTGATCGACCTCGTGGCCCGAGCGTCGCACGTGCACGCGGCGCTCGATCTCGAACGTCGTCGGGTTGCGGAAGAAGAGCGTATCGGACCCGTCGCTCATCACCAGGTGCGTGCCGTCGTAGCAGAGGCCCCAGCCTTCGCCCTCGTAGTGGAACTGCTGGATCGGCGCGAACGTCGCGCGGTCCCACACGTACGCGATGCCTTCCTGCCAGGTGATCTCGAAGATGCGGTTGCCCACGACCGCGATGCCCTCGCCGAAGACGTCGTCCGGGAGATCGACGTGCTGCTCGACGCTCCACGTCGGCAGCTGGATGCGGCGCAGCTGCGAGTGACCTTCGAGGCCCGTGCCCTCGAAGAGCTGGCCGTCGACCATCTGCAGGCCCTGCGTGAAGGCCTCGGGATCGTGCGGGTGCGTCGCGAGCACGTTCACGTGCAGCGCCTCGGGGCGGCTGGTCGTGTGCTTGGTCGGCGTCTGACCGGCGTCGGAGCCGGGCGCGTGATGCGTCTCGTGGGTCTGCGTCTGACCGCTGCTGCGCCACCACATCGAGCCGATCGAGAATGCGATGATCACGAGCGCGACGGCGCCGATGCGGATCGGGCTGGACGCGGTCGCCTCGCGGCGCGGCGGCGGGACCGGTGCGGGATCGTCTCCGCGCTTGTTCTTCGAGCTTGCCACGCGCGGACCTTCCATCGGCTCGCGGGGGCGGTCAACTGTCCGAGGTCTCTCGAGACGGGCCGCGGCGGCTGGCACCTCCCCCGCAGTGAGCGGAGGAGGTGCCGCCCCGCCGCGACCCGGTGAAGAGAGAAGCCGCCATGCATGCCTCTCTCGTCAACACCGACCCATTCGGCTATCTCTTCGTTCGTGGCTTCTTCGCCTCCGATGTCTCTGGGTCGCGTCGCGGTCGTCGACGACGACAAGCTGCAGCGCGAGCGCCTCGCGACGATGCTGCGTGCGGAGGGCTACACGGTCCACACGCTGGAAGGCGCCGCGAAGCTGCTCGAGATGCACCAGCGCAAGGAGCTCGATCTCGTGCTCCTCGACGTCGTGCTCGAGGGGCTGAGCGGCATCGAGTGTTGTCGGATCCTGAAGGCGAGCGGTCAGTTCCTGCCGGTGATCCTGTTGACGTCGCGCAGCGATCCGGACAGTCGCCTCGAAGGGCTGCGCATCGGCGCCGACGACTATCTCGCCAAGCCGTTCGATGGGCGCGAGCTGCTGCTGCGCGTGCAGGGCTTCGTGAAGCTCAAGCGCAACTTCGATGCGATGAGCGCGCAGCGCGACAAGCTGCGCGAGACGGCGATCGTCGACGAGCTCACGGGCCTCTACAACGTCCGCTACCTGCAGACGCGCCTGGCCGAGGAGTGGAAGCGCGCCGAGCGCCATCACGAGCCGCTCGCGGTGGCCTTCATCGACGTCGATCATCTGCGCGCCATCAACGAGAAGGGCGGGCACGAGATGGGCGACACCGTGCTGCGCGAGATCGGCGTGCGGCTGCGCAGCGCGGTGCGCGAGATCGACGTGCTCACGCGCTACGGCGGCGAGGAGTTCGTGGTGCTGCTGCCGTCGACGCATCTGTCGGGCGCGATCACGGTCGCGCAGCGCATCTCGCGCTCGGTCGCGGATCGCCCGATCGACGGCGGCGCGGGTGGCCTCCGCGTGACGGTGTCGGTCGGCATCTCGCTCTATCCGTCGCCGAACGTGACGACACGCGATCTCTTGCTGCGCGCCGCGGACCGAGCGCTCCTGCGCGCGAAGGACGAAGGCGACGGTCGCATCTGCGTCGCGCGCGAGCCGATGATGGTCGTCGACGGCTGAGCGCCGCCCTAGGCGAAATCGCTCGCGTTCGATCACGGTGGGCACGGCCTCCGAGCGCAGGAGCCGAAGACCCTCACCCCAACCCTCGCCCGCCCGAACCGCCCGAAGCGGGACAGGGGGCCGAGCCCATCGCGACGAGCGCGCTACTGCGCGACGACGACGACTGCGCCGCCCGACGTGGGCGCGACCTGCTCGCACGTCCGCCAGCGCGAGTTGGGGCCGGTCGGGCACTGGTACGTCGTCGCGGTTCCGCACGCGTCGACCGACCACGTGCCCGCGTTCGCGTCGAGGACGTGGCCCTGGATGCCGTTGCCGCGGCACTCGGGGTGGTCGCGGTGCGCGCTCTCGGCGAGCTGGCGAGGCAGGCCGCTGTGGCCGCAGGCGAAGACAACGATCGAGAAGCACCCGAGGAGCAGTCGATGGCTCATGCCATCGCTATGACGCGCATTCGGAGCGCTGGCTGCTCCATGTCCGATCATGCAAACCCGGCTTTGCCTCCCGGGCCCGGCCCGAGTAGCTTCGCGCGCGTGTCGCTCATCGATGTCGAGGGCCTGGAGAAGCGGTATGGCGAGCTGCGCGCGCTGCGCGACGTCACGCTGAAGCTGGAGCCGGGGCGGATCGGCCTGCTCGGGCCGAACGGAGCCGGAAAGAGCACGCTGCTGAAGTCGCTGCTCGGGCTCATCAAGCCCGATCACGGCACGGTGAAGGTCTTCGATCACGACGCGGTGCGAGAGCCGTTCGAGGTGCGCTCGCGCATCGGGTACATGCCCGAGGGCGACTCGGTGCTGCCGGAGCTGACGGCGCTGCAGTTCGTGACGCTCGCAGGCGAGCTGTGTGGGCTGCCGCGCAGCGAGGCGACGGGGCGCGCGCATCAGGTGCTCCACTACGTGGGGCTCGGCGAGGCGCGGTATCGGCGGCTCGGGTCCTACTCGACGGGCATGCGTCAGCGCGC
>CAYSCF010000218.1:0-11303 GCA_964429305.1 uncultured Sandaracinaceae bacterium
CTGCGGCGGAGGAGGACGCGAGGGACGCATCGCGCGCGCGGTCGGAACCTCGACGAGCGCCTCGGCGTCGATCTCGTCGGCCGAGAGATCCTCGGCAGCGACCTCTTCCGGCGGCGAGCTCGTGCGTCCCTCGTCGACGTCGAGCTCGATCGCTTCTTCCTTGGGAACCTCCGCGATGGCCGCGGCCAGCTCGGCCGAGATGCGCAGCGGCGTCGAAGGCGTGGGCGTTCCCACCATCGCGACGCGCGAGACCACCACCGCGCCCGGGCTGCTCGCGGTCGACACACGCTCGACGACGACCGCGGCCGGAGCCGGCGTCATGTCGACGATCACCGACGGCGGTCGATCGCTCTTGGGCGGCGGCGGTGCGCTCCTCGGCGGCGGCGGTGCGCTCTTGGGCGCCGGCCGCTCGCTCTTGCGAGCGCTCGCCGCCTCTTCCTGATCGGCAGGCGAGTCGGTGACGACCGTTGCTTCGGGCGAGAGCTCTTCTTCGGGCTCTTCTTCTTCGGCGTTCGCGCGTGCGACGGCCGCCGCATCCAAGCCGAGATCGGCGAGCGATGGTGGCTCCTCCGTCAATCCCGGCGTGGACTCGTCGGCCGTCATGAGCGCACTGCCCCCGGCATCGATGCGCATCGCCTCCAGCTCGCTGGAGACGAGCAGCGATTCGGGATCCGAGAGGCGCTGCGGCTCCGAGCCATCCGGCTCGGAAGGCCGCACGGCTTCCATCTCGCGGCTCTCATCGACCTCGAGCTCGCTGTCGGAGAGCTCCGCGACTTGCATCCCGGGATCGGTGCGCTGCGGCTCGAGCGGCGGGAGCGCTGCCGACTGTGCAGCAGCGGACTGCGCCGCAGCCGCGCTCGGTGGAGCCGTGATGCGCGGCAACGATGGCGAGCTGCGACGCGGCACCTCGTCGACGGGCACGCGCAACGATCGGCGCTTGACCTTCACGGTCGCACGGCGCGGCCTACCGCCGCTCTCCTCGTCGTCGCTCATGCGCGTCCGGCTCCGGCTGCGCGCAGTGTGACGGGGGCATGCGCGATGGCGCGACCCATCCGAATCGGCTGGCCCGGCGTCACCGTGAGCGCGGCTCCGGCGCTCGCGGGCAAGATCACGATGGCGGTCGAGCCCAGCTCGAACCACCCGAGCTCCGTACCGCGCGTGAGCGTCGGCCGCGGCGTGCGGTACGTCGTCTCGCCGCCCTCCGCGCCCGACCGCGTCACGAGCGCGCGATCGAACGCGAGGCCGATGCCGCCGACCACGAGCGCGCCCACGAGCACGGTGACGATCTCGCCGAACACCGAGTCCTGCACGACCACGACGCGCTCGTTCTTGGCGAAGAGCTTGGGCACGTGCTCCACGCCGATGCGATTGACCGGAAACAGCGTTCCGCCGAGATGCCGCGCGCGCACGACGTCGCCGCTCACGGGCGCGTGCACGCGGTGGTAGTCGCGCGGCGAGAGATACACGACGACGAACTGCCCGCCCGCCGCACGCTGCGCGTCGGCCGTCGAGCCGAGCAGCTCGTCGAGCGAGTACGGCTTGCCCTTGATGACGAAGTGCCCACGCGCATCGACGGGCCCGGCGTCTTCGATTCGACCGTCCGCGGGCGAGAGGATCGCCGTTGGGTCGGCATCCAAAGGGCGTGCGCCTTCGCGAAGCGGGCGCGTGAAGAACTCGTTGAAGCTGCGGAACCCGCCTGTCGGGACCTCGCACTCGGACATGTCCACGTCGTACGCGCGCACGTAGAGATCGATGGCGCGCGAGAGCAGCACCCCGCTCGCTTGGTCTCCCATTCGTGTCGCCGCGACGCGCCCGATCGCTCGACTGAGTCGCTTCCGCGGAAGCAATCGCAGCGTCTCGGCGGCAAAACGGGTGGCAATCATGCAGGGCGCGCCCGAGAGTCGAGGGACGCGCAGCGATGCTACTCGACCGAAAATCGGCAGGTCAAAGGTATCCGTTCGAAGCAGCGCGGCCGGGCGGCTTTTCTGGTCGCGGCGCAGTGCGTCACAACGCCCCCGCCGCTACTTCTTCTTGGGGCTTCCGAAGAGCTTCGAGAGGAAACCACCCTCGGCAGGTGGCGGCTCGGCCGGCAGCCCCTCCGGACGCGGGCGGGAGCCCGTGCGCTGGCTCGGAGGCGTCGCCTGCCCCGAGCGCATGTCGGCGAGGCGCACTTCGCGCATGGCATCGATGTTCTTCGGGTTGGCAGCGCCAGCGGCTCGGAACGCGAGGATCGCGTCGGGCTCGTTGCCCATCCGGCGCAAGATCATCCCGCGCGTGTAGTGCGCGCGGTCGTGCTTGGGAGCGATGCGAATCGCCCGATCGACCAGATCGAGCATCTGCGATGCTTTCTCGTTCGGCAGATTGAAGAGCACCCACGCGAGTGACGCGAGCGCATCGGCCTCCTCCGCGTTCAGCTCGATCGCCCCCTCGAGCACCGCCCGCGCACCGACGAAGTCGCGGCGTCGGATGAGCACCTCGGCCTTCTGGTGCTCCATCGCTGCGCCGACGACCATCGCGAGCTTGCGGTCCGCCTCGGGGGTTCCGCCGCCGTCCTGCACGCTGCGAAGGTAGTTGCCGCGCTTGTTCTCGTCGGCGAGCGTGTCCTGCGCCTGCGTGAGCAGGCCGAAGATGCGCTCGACGAACGGCTTGATCGGCGCGAGCGGGCCCGACACGCGGTCGGGATGCCAGCGCTTGGCGAGCGCGAAGTAGGCCTTGCGGATCGTGTCCGAGCCGGCATCGCGCGGGACGCCGAGCATGTCGAAGTAGTTCTGCGTGTCGATGGCGCGCAGCCGCTCGATGACCTCTTTCCAGAACGCGAGCTGGTCGGGCGAGAGGCCCGTCGTCGGCGGCTCGGGCGCGACGGGCGCGACGTCTTTGAAGCGCAGCACACCGGAGCTGCGTTGACCGGCGGGCGGCGGCGCGGCTGGAGGCTGCGAGCTGATCTCGGTCGGAGTGGTCCGCGGAGCGGACCCGACAGAATTGTGTCGGCCCGGCTCGCCGGGCACTCCGGCAGAGATCGGATTCTGGACCGGGTGCGAGTCGGTCGTCGGCGCGGCTGCTGCCGGCGGTCGTGCGCTCGGCCGCGGCGACGGCGACGGCGCACCGACGAGCGATGCGCGAGGCGTGGGCGGTGACGCGGTCATCCCCGGGGACGAAATACGACCCGGCGGCGTCGACGCGCGCGGAGCGGGCGGCTCGTACGGCTCCAGCAGCTTCGTGACGAAGAGCATGTAGAGCATGCGCTTGCCGAGCAGCGGCCCGAGCTCGCACGCGCGCACGAGCGCCTCCGGCGTCCCCGGCCCGGCGAGGATCGTCTCGACGAATCGCTCTTCTTTCGGGATGAACCCAAAGCGCTTCAGCTCGGGAGCGCCCTTGAGGCGCAGCGGATGATCGGCGAGCTGATCGAGCAAGCGATCGACGGCGTCGTCGCGCGACTGCGAGCGCAGCGCGTTCGCGAGCAGCGCGTACGAGTCGAGGCGCTGCGTCATGCCCGAGTCGCCCACGAGATCGATCGTGGGATAGAGCGCGTACGGTCCGGCGGCGCGTGCGAACAGCGGAATCAGCCCACGATCCAGCGTCGGCGCACGATCCACGAGGCGCGCGGCCGTGATGTTCCCGCCCTCGACGCGAATGCGATCCTGGCCCGCGCGCGCCTCGCCCTCCGCGGGCCAGAGCACGATCGAGCCCGTGATCTGCTTGCTGGCGACGTGCGCGAGCACGTGCGCAAAAGGTGTCCGATCGAGGTCTCCTTCGGCGATCGGATCCGGAAGCTCCACCATTGCCGGGAACGATAGACCGCCGGAACACGCGTGGAAAGTGGCCGCGCGATTTGGGCGTGCTTGGTCTTGTCCGCGGCACGAGCGACGCGTAAACCGCGGGAAGTTTCATGCCCCAACACGTCTACGACACGCTCACGCAGCAGAAGCGGCTCTTCGAGACGGCCGAGCCCGGTCACGCGCGCATCTACGTGTGCGGCCCGACGGTCTACGACTTCGCCCACATCGGCCACGCTCGCTGCTACGTCGTCTACGACGTCCTCGTCCGACACCTGCGCCAGAGCGGGCTGAAGGTGACGTACGCGCGGAACATCACCGACATCGACGACAAGATCCTCAAGCGCGCGACCGAGAATGGCGAGACGCCGACGGCGCTCTCCGTGCGGTTCACAGAGGCGTATTGGGAGGACATGAAGCGGCTCGGCAACCTCTCGCCGGACGTCGAGCCGAAGGTCACGGAGCACCTGCCGCAGATCTTCGAGATCATCCAGACGCTGATCGACAAGGGCTCGGCCTACGCGTCGGGCGGTGACGTGTACTTCTCGGTGAGCTCGTTCCCGGGCTACGGGAAGCTCTCGCACCGCAAGCCGGAGGCGCTGCTCGCCGACGCGAGTGGTCGCACGGACGCCGACGACACGAGCAAGAAAAAGGACCCGGCGGACTTCGCGCTCTGGAAGGGCACCGAGAACAAGGTGTGGGGCTGGGAATCGCCCTGGGGATACGGCCGGCCCGGATGGCACATCGAGTGCTCGGCGATGGGCAAGGCGCACCTCGGCGAGACGCTCGATCTGCACGGCGGCGGGCTCGATCTGGTGTTCCCGCATCACGAGAACGAGATCGCGCAGAGCGAGGCCGCGAGCGGCAAGCCGTTGGCGAAGATCTGGATGCACAACGGCTTCGTCGAGGTCGACAAGGCCAAGATGAGCAAGAGCCTCGGCAACTTCTTCACGGCGCGCGAGATGTTCAATCTCTACGAGCCGGAGGCGGTGCGCTACGCGATGCTCACGGTGCACTACCGCTCGCCGCTCGGGTTCGTGCCCGAGACGGATGAGAAAATCGGCCCGGCTTCGCCGGGCACTCCTGCCGGGAAGGGCACGCGCTTTCCGCTCTTCGAGGATGCGGAGCGTCGGGTCGAGTACGTGTACACGACGCGCGAGCGGCTCGCGTCGATCGACGAAGCGCGCATCGTCGATGCGGGCGAGATCGCGGCGGTGCTCTCGAAGTATCCGAGCGCGCTCGCGGCGGCGCTCGACGACGATCTGAACATGCCGGTCGCGCTCGCCGAGACGAGCGAGATGCTCAAGGCGGTCAACGAGCTGGTCGATCTCTCGCGGCGCAAGAAGGGAACGGTCGCGCGCGGGGCGGTCGAGGCGGCGAAGAAGTCGCTCGATGCGCTCGGACGCGAGCTCGGCATCGGCGAGGCGGACGCGAGCGCGTTCTTGCTGCGACTGCGCGGCCGTCGGACGAAGGCCAAGGGGATCACCGAGGCGGACGTCGACGGCAAGATCGCGGCGCGCGCGGCGGCGCGGGATGCGAAGGACTTCGCCGCGGCCGATCGCTACCGCGACGAGCTGGTCGCGCTCGGCGTGGAGATCATGGACAGCCCTCGCGGCACGACCTGGAGAATGGTCTAGCCGCTCGCTCTCGCTTCACCTCGGCCCGCTTCACCTCGGCCCGCTTCACCTCGGCCACAGCCGAGGTCGCGATCAGTGGATCGAGACGCGCTCGCTGCGCGTGATGGCGACGCGGGCGAAAGCGGAATCGAGACCTGCCGCGGAGAACGCCCGCACGCGGACGCGGCGGACGACCAGGTCGGCGTCTTGATCGATCGCGAGGTGCGAGAGGGTCGCGGGGTCGATGCGGAACGCGCCGTCGTCGGCCGCCGTACAGACGAGCGTGCCACCGCGGGAGGCGAGCTCGAGCTCGATCACGTCGGGGGCCTGGCCCTCTTCACCGCCGGGGACCCAGGAGAAGTCGAGCGACCGGTCGCGCGCGATGCGGCCGTCTTCGTCGCCGTACACGAGCATCGCCACGTCGGCCGGAGCCGCCACGGCCACGCGGAAGCTGCCGACGTCCGGGCCGCCCGAGGCACGCACAACGTACGCATCGCGATCGGCCTGCGGCATCGGGAGCTGCGCTTCACCCGCGTAGAAGACGCCTGCCATCACGCTCGCGACGTCGGGGAACGTGCGCGCCATCATCAGCGGCGCCGCAGCGGTCGCGATGCCGTCGTTCTCGAGGCGCACGTCGAGCGCGCCCACATCGACGAGCTCCACGTCGGCATCGAGCGGCAGGCGAACGTCGCCGTCGACCATCGTGCAGGTGTCCAGATCGGCGCGAGCGCCCGAGGACACGAGCGAGACGACGTCCTGTTCCTGCATGCCCTGGTAGCGAGCGAACGCCGCCGTGAGCAGAGCGCCCTCGTCCTCGACGCGGCGGTCGATCTCGAGCACGCCGACGGTCCCTTCGAGAGCCGATGCTCCCGATTCCGTGGGCGCATCCGGCGACGCACCGACGTCGACGGCACAGCCACCGAGGAACAGAAGAACGGCCAAGACGGAGGAGCGCATCGGACAGTCGCTAGTATAGGAAGGCGCGACCCCGCAGAGCAACCTGTCCGCAGCTCTTCCGCGACCGCTGGCCCGACCGGGCAAACCGACTAGCCTCCGCTGCCGTGACGAGCCACCGACGGATCCGCCGCGTTTCCATGCTCTTCGGGCTCGCTGCCTGCACTGCGCTGGGCGCCGCGATCGCCTGTTCGGGCGCGTCCGATCCGCCCCCGACGGTCCAGCCGGAGCCGACGCCGAGCACCGTCGCCGATCCGGACCACGCCCCGACGCCCGATCCGGAGCCCGCCCCGTCCGGCTCGCCTCGCGTCCGATACGATCTCGCCGCGCACCTCGCGCGCGCCGAGCTCCGCGATGGCGACACGCTCGTGGTCGACTTCGGCACGCCCGGCGCCGCCAAGTACACGCTCGGCGGGTGGCGCACCCGCATCGGCGACGACGTGCGCGAAGGCGATGCGACGCTCAGCGCGGTCGAGAACGTGACCGGCTTCGTGCTCGCGCCCGCCGATCGCGACGGGCCACTCGCCATCGAGCTCCACGCGCGCGCGCCCGCCGATGGCCGCGCGACGATCTACGTCGATCAGCGCACGCTCGCGCACGCCACGCTGCCGACGAGCGAGCTCGGCTCGGCGAGCTTCGTGCTACCGGCCGAAGCGATCCATCGCGGCGAGAACATCGTGCAGATCCGCGTGCCACGCATGGGCGCGGTGAGTGGCGTCGGCAGCGTGGGCTTCCTGATCGACTGGATGCGCATCGGCCCCGAGAACGATCCGCACGCGGGCACGCCGCCGCCCTCGCCTTCCGCGCTCGTCACCGGCGCGGCCAGCGCGCGCGCGATCGCGATCCCCGACGGCTGGTCGCTCGGTTACGCGATGGAGGTCCCGAGCGGCGCGCGTCTGCGCGGTCGCGTGCGCGGCACCGGCACGCTCGACGTCGTCGCGGTGCGTGACGGCGGGCCCGACGTCGCGATCGGCAGCATCGCCGCTTCCACCGACGGCGCCGAGGTCGACCTCTCGCTCGCCGCCGTCGAAGGCGACGTCGTCCGGCTCGATCTGCGCGCACACGGTGGCACGCCACGCTTCACGACGCCCACGATCGTGACCCTCGACGGCGCGCCCGCACGCCCTCGGCCACACGTGCACAACGTCATCGTCTATCTCACCGACACGCTGCGCGCGGACAAGCTGCGCCCGTATCGCGCCTCCACGCGCGTGCGCACGCCGCATCTCGACGCATGGACGCGCAGCGCCACGTTGCTCACGCGTGGGCACGGCCAGGAGAACTGGACCAAGCCGTCGGTCGCGACGCTGCTCTCGGGCCTCTATCCCTGGGAGCACCACGCGACCACCGAAGAAGCGGTCGTGCCGAACGACGTCGATCTGATCAGCGAGCGCCTCGGTCGCGAGGGCTTCTACACCGGCGCGTTCATCGCGAACGGCTTCTGCTCCGATCGCTTCGGCTTCCAGCAAGGCTGGCGTACGTTCCGCAACTACGTGCGCCAAGGCCTGCGCAACCAAGCGGAGTTCGTCGCGCACGACGTGCTCGACTGGCTCGATCATCGACCGAACGATCAGCCCTTCTTCTTGTACGTGCACACGGTCGATCCGCACGTGCCGTACATGCCGCCGTCGGCCGAGCTCGCGATGTACGATCCGCTCCCTTACACGGGCGTCGTGGACTTCAACCGCGACCGCGAGCTGCTCGAGCACGTGAAGGCGGGCTCGCTGACGCTGAACGAGCGCGATCGGGAGCACCTGCAGGCGCTCTACGACGGCGAGATCAGCTATCACGACACGCACTTCGGCGGCATCGTCGACGGCCTGGCGAGCCGCGGATTGGCCGACGACACGATGGTCGTGTTCACGGCCGATCACGGCGAAGAGTTCTGGGACCACGGCTCGGTCGGCCACGGCCACAGCGTGTTCGAAGAGCTGATCCACGTGCCGCTGATCGTGCGTATCCCGGGCGTGACCGACGGCACCAGCGAAGGCGCGCGTGTGGACGACGTCGTCGGCCTCGTGGACGTGCTGCCGACGATCTTCGAGACGCTGGGCCGGCCGATCCCGACCGATCTGAGCGGACAGTCGTTCCTGCCGCAGCTGCTGGACGAATCGAGCGACGCGCCGCGCGCCGCCGTCACTGGCTTCATGGAAGGCTGGCGCGCGATCAACGTCGGTCGCATCAAGCTCGTGCAGCGCACCGAGCGCAACGTGACGATGTTCGACACCACCGCCGACCCAGGCGAGCTCACCGATCTCGCGCCGACGCATCCGATCGCCGTCCGCTACGCGCGCGGCCTGCTCGGCTTGTTCCTCGCCGGCGTCGAGCACGGCGGCGGCCGATCGATCGCGGCGCAGTCCACCGCGATCGATGCGCAGACGCGCGAAGAGCTCGAGGAGCTCGGCTACGCTGGCGCGTCACGCCCCGCGCAGGACGACGGCGCCGGCGACTGAACGGACGCGCGGGCGGACCGAGCCAGACCGATGTCGGCACGCGGGCACTGTCCGGCGCCCTGGGACCGATCTACGCTCCCGGGCATGACCGAGCCTGCCGAGCCACCGAGCAAGGCGGCGGATCCCAAGGCAGTGGCTGCGGCGCCGATGTCGCGCGCGCGAACGGCCGTGATGGTGATGTTGGGATCGCTGATCGCCTGCGGCTTGTTCGCTTGGTACCAGCTCAACGATCATCCGCTCGCGCGCTGGATCCTCGCGCTGCCGCAGGTCGGCTTCGTCGTCGGCGGTATCGTGTCGGTCCTCGGCTCGAGCGATCGCGGAGACGGGTGGCATCGCGAGATTGCCGGCGCCATCGCAGGCGTCGTCGATCGCCATCCCCTCAGGACCTGCGCGTTGATCCTGCTCTTGGACATCGGCGTGTTGTGGTCCGGCATCGCGATGCTTCCGGTCGATGTCCATTGCCCACCGGGGTTCCGACTGCGGTACGGGACGTTCGGCGCCGAGGTCGCTTGCGACGTGCATTCCGAGCGGTTGTGGATGCCTACGCTCTCGTTTCCGAGCGACGCCTGGTGTGTCGCACCGAGCGGTCACGGCGGCTGGGCGCCGCGCCTACGCTACGGCGCGGGACACGCCGAGGGCTGGGGCGGCCTTCTCTGGACGTCGCCGGGCGGGCTGGACTGGGACTGGAGCGCGTTCCGATGGGTGCTCCCCGCGAGCGAGGAGCTGAGCTGTTTCGAGGACGGGGCGCGCGTGACGGCGCAGAGCGAGCCCCCGGGCTCGCTCCTCTATCTGGAGTGGGGATATTCCGACACGACCGAGCAGGTGACCGTCGCGCCATGCGCTCACCTGCCTCCCGGGCTCTACGCCTTCGACGAGAGCAGGCACGAGTGCCGATCGCTGGGCGGTCCGAGCGTGCTCACCGACATCTTCGACAGGGCGTACGGGATCAGCGTGGCCCTCGAGCACGAGCCCGGCGTCGGCGACCCGCGCGCGGAGGCGATCTGGGACGGGCTGCGCGACATCGCCTATACCCGATGCACCAACTGCGATGCGGGGCCGGGTGACGCGGGCTCGGACGCCGCGCTGACGGGCGATGCGGACGCGGCCGCTGCGGAGCACGACGCCGGACAGGATGCCGGAAGCGACGCGGGCCGGCATGCCGACGAGCGCGTGCACGTGGAGCTGACACCGACGGCGGGGGCCGTTCGAGCCATCGATCTCCACCTGGATCTGAGCGCACCGCATGCGCCGGCTCCTCCGCCCGCCCCGACAGCCAGCGCCGCGCCGTGCCGGCCCGGCGGGACCGATCAGTTCACCTTCTATTACGACCGCGGATGCGTTGGAGGGTACAGCGGCCTCTCGCTGCACTCGGCCACCCTCAACGCAGAGCACGACATCAGCGTCGGTGTCAGCTTCCGAGGCGCGAGCCGGCACTGCGTGCCGCTGCGCTCTCGGCGCGACGGCTTCCTCCATCTCTTCGTCGCGAACGACATCGAGCTCGTGTACGCACTGACCGAGGACATGCAGCTGGTGTTCGTCGA
The DNA here is from genome assembly GCA_964429305.1 of uncultured Sandaracinaceae bacterium. GTDB lineage: Bacteria > Myxococcota_A > Polyangia > Polyangiales > Sandaracinaceae > JBBSAT01. Next base: position 10,338 of record CAYSCF010000218.1, read on the forward strand.
GCGCGTGAGCGGCGAGAACCGCGACTGCGAGCTCGTGACGCAGGGAACAGGCGGGTCGTCGGGCACGTAACCTGCGTTGCGGGTACCATCCCCCGTTCGGAGGCTCCCTCATGCGCGTTCTCTTGGTCACTCTCGCGGCGGCTCTGGCACTCGTCACCACGCCTGGTTGCGAGCGACGTGCGCGCATCGTGGAGACCGACGTGCAGGTGCCCGTGACCTCCGGTGGAGGCCAGGGCGTGACGGTCGTCGAGACGCAGCCCCAGCCGCAGCCCCAACCGCAGCCGACGACCACGACGGTCGATGCGAGCGCGCAGCTCCTCTACATCCCGGCGGAGGCCGCGGCGTACATCGATCAGGTCGCGCAGATCGTCGTGCAGACGGATCAAGGCCAGACCTTCCAGCTGACGCGCGCCGATCTCGTCCAAGCCGCGTTCGGGCGCATGGCGCTGCGCATCCCGGCTGGCGTCACGACCGGCACGGTCACCGTCTATCTGGTCAACGGCCAGCAGATCTCGACGACGTTCCACATCGCGATCACGGGCGGCACCGCGCAGTTCGTCGGCACCGTCGGCGGCTACCAGGACCCGCACTGCCACGAGATCGACGGCACGTGGGTCGGCAACATCACGGCGGATCCGAGCGCGCGTGCGACGATGCAGGTCGAGGTGCTCGGCGACTGCCGCACCATCCGCGGCTTCATCCACTTCGAGTCGGGCGGCGGATCGGTCGACTCGACCATCGACGGCACGTGGGACACGCAGCAGGGCATGCTGGTCGGCCGCGACACGCAGCTCTTCAACGTCTCGCCCGGCCCCGGCGGCGGCTTCTGCGCGACCGACCAGTACGTGATGCACCTCGAGCCGGACGGTCAGACCTTCACTGGCCGCAACATCACCCGCTCGTACGGCTGCAGCGGCGACAGCCCCGTCTACATGCAGCACGTCAGTCGCTGATTCTTTCTCTCGC